>CABUZK010000014.1 GCA_902496115.1 uncultured Collinsella sp.
CGTTCCTTCAACTGGGAAAACGACGCCCCCGTGGCCTGAATAGGGCCTCGGGGGCGTTCGGCTAACTGCGGGAACGGCCTATCCGCTCAATGTGTTCGGCTGAGATCGGAAATCAACCTGATAGAAGGAGCCCCGCCGGACAACCCCGGCGGGGCTCGGACTCAGCCGCAGACGCGGCATCATATATGCGGGCGGAACGTAGGGGCCACCGATGTTAAGAAGTGTCAGCAAGCATAACGAAAGGTAGGGACCCCGTGCGCCCGTTATGTATCACGCGGATGGGCCGCGCGGATACCAAGGGAAGGAAGACTTAAGCCTGGACGGCAGTAGAGCTGGGACCCTGGACCTTAGCCCACGTCTTGAGCGACAGCGTATCGATCTCGATAAAACCGGCGCTGGCCTTCTCGTCAAACGTGGTGTCGCGGTCGTAGGTAGCCAGACCGTAGTCGTAGAGGCTGAAGGGGCTCTTGCGACCGACGACGTGGCAGTTGCCCTTAAAGAACTTCAGACGGACGGTGCCGGTCACGAACTTCTGGGTGTCGGCCATAAAGGCATCGAGCGCGTTTTTGAGTGGGCTGTACCACTGGCCGTTGTACACAGCGGTGGCCCAATCCTGTTCGAGCTTAATCTTAGTCTTGAGCAGGTCGCCCTCAACGCAAATATCCTCGAGTGCCTTGTGGGCGGTGATGAGCGTCAGGGCGCCGGGAACCTCATAGCACTCGCGGCTCTTGAGGCCCACCAGACGATCCTCAACCAGGTCGAGACGGCCAAAACCGTTGTCGCCCGAAATCTTGTTGAGGGCGATGACGATCTCGGAGAGCTTCATCTTCTTGCCGTCGACGGCGACGGGCTTGCCGGCCTCAAACTCAATCTCGGTATACGTCGGGGTGTCGGGCGTGTCCTCGGGATTCTTGGTCATAACCCAGGCGTCGTCGAGCGGCTCGTTCCAGGGATCCTCCAGGTGGCCGCACTCAATGGCACGACCCCATAGGTTGTCGTCAATGGAATAGGGGTTGTCGTTGGCACCCTCGGGAACCGGCACATTGTGAGCATGGGCATAGGCGACCTCGTCGGGACGGCACTTCAGGTCCCACTCGCGAACCGGGGCGATGACCTTAAGCTCGGGGTCGAGGGCCTTGACGGCAGCCTCAAAACGAACCTGGTCATTACCCTTGCCGGTGCAGCCGTGGGCGACGTAGGTCGCGCCAAACTCGTGAGCGACCTCGACAAGCTTCTTGGCGAGCAGCGGGCGAGACAGGGCGGAGAGCAGCGGGTACTTGTTCTCGTACATGGAGTTTGCGGCGATGGCCTTAGTCAGGAACTCATCGGAGAACTCGTCGCGCAGGTCGAGCACCTGGCAATCAAGAACGCCCAGGTCGAGCGCCTTCTGTTTCTTGGCATCCAGGCCGGTCTCCTCCTGGCCCACGTTACCGCAGACGCAAACGACATCGAGATTCTTCTCGTCCTGGAGCCACTTGACACATACGGATGTATCAAGACCACCGGAATATGCGAGAACGACTTTTTCCTTGCTCATGGCTGTTTCCTTTCGCCCTTGGTAGCTAGTTAGAACATCGGTCAGTTGCAAGTCATTTCAAGGTCACATACCGTGCAATATCAGGTTAAATAGCAAAAATCAGCACATACATGCCCTAGAAACATGCAGCAATGTCGTGCTAAAACCCAACGACCTCAAAATGACTCTGTTGAGGCAATTCGCCCCATGCGGACAGAGACGATTGTTATCGTCGTCGGGAAATTGCGCGCTGGCGTCGGATGGCATTGTCTGCAGTAGTGATGATCTTTACGAACTGCATCTGCCTCTCCTTTCACCTATCGCCGGGCGCAATTCTAATATCGCAAACGGTACCTTTTCCTCGGTAAGCGGTTGTTTTTCCGTCTCCGTTTTCGATGGTCGCTATATTACGCTAAAGTGCCCGCAGCACAAGCGACAAATTCAAATTTCTGAAAAGTTTTTTCATTACTTTGTGAATGAAGATGCAAACGCGCGCCAATCCTGCGAAAATACGCCTGACTACGATTTGATGGTTATAACGTCTGAAACAATTTCGAAACGAAAGGCTCGCTTTTATGCAAACTTACGAATCGGACGCCAATATCGGAAACATTAAGCTCATCGCCGTCGACATGGACAAGACGCTGCTGACCGACGAGCGCGTGCTGCCGCAAGGTCTTGACGAACGCCTGGACAAGCTCGCCGAAGCCGGCATCGTATTCTGCCCCGCCAGCGGACGTCCCGCCCCCAAGCTCGAAGAGATGTTCGAGGGCATCAAGAACCGCCTCGCCTTTTGTCCCGACAACGGCGCATGTGTGATCTATCGTGGCAGCTATATCTATAAGAGCATTATCGACGTGGAGCTGTACCAGCAGGTCTTGAGCCGCGCCTCGGAGGATCCTCGCGCTGTCCCCGTCCTGTGCTGCTTCGACGAGTTCTACGTGCTTGCCCGTGACCATCAATACCACGACGAGCTCAGCGTCTACTACAACACGATCAACTACGTCGACACCTTTGAGGGCCTTGACATCGAATCCAACAAGATTTCGATCTTCTTCCCCGCCTACGACGCCGAGCCCGCATTCCGCGAGACCTATAGCCCCGAGTTCTCGGACAAGCTCTACGTCACCAACGCCGGGCGAGAGTGGATCGACTTCATGAACTTGGGTGTCGACAAGGGCGCTGGCGTCGCGCACCTGTGCGAGCAGCTCGGGATTGATATCGCCGACGCCGCCGCCGTGGGCGATACTTACAACGATATCCCTATGCTGGAGCGCGTCGGTCACAGCTTTATCGTGGACAATGCCGAGGAGCACATGAACGCGCATGCCAAGTGGCGCATTCCGAGCAACAACGACGGGGGCGTACTGACACTCATCGACGCCATCTTGGCGGCTCGGTAGCCGTCCCATCGGGCCTGGCCGGGCGGCACGGGATAACTTTTCGCTCGGTCAGGTCCTGCGCAAGACGAAAGCCACATTAAGTGGCTTTCTTTGCGTGCGGAATCTACGAAAAGTTATCCCGTGCCGCCCGGTCAGGCCCTAGGTTTACTTACCTGCCGCCAAGATGGCGTCTTGGCGCCTAGATACTTGGCTGATTTTTTTGGAATGAAGGGGGCTCCTTGTTGGCAAGGAGTCCCCTTCTGCTTTTGGTTACTTTGGAATTGTGGGCGCTTCCCTATTTAGCGTCGGCCCAGGTTATGCCGGTGCTGGCTTCGGCGATGAGGGGTACGCGTAGGTCTACGACGTGTTCCATGACGTCGCGGACCATAGCTGTGAGGCGCTCGACTTCGTTGATGGGGCACTCAAAGTCCAGTTCGTCGTGTACCTGCAGGATCATGTGAGCGGCAAAGCCCTCCTCTTCCAGACGGCGGCTCACGCGGGCCATCGCGATCTTGATGATGTCGGCGGCGGTGCCCTGCATGGGGTGGTTCATGGCCGTGCGCTCGCCAAAGCCGCGGAGTTGCGGATTTTTGGCCTTGAGCTCCGGAATATGGCGACGGCGGCCGTACATGGTCTCGGCGTAGCCCGTCTGCTTGGCACGCGCCACCACGTTGTCGAGGAACGTGCGCACGCCCGGATAGGCCTCGTAGTAGCGGTCGATCATATCGCGCGCCTCGGCCATCGAGATATGCAGCGACTGCGACAGGCCGTAGGCCTGCTGACCATACACGATGCCAAAGTTCACGGCCTTGGCGCGGCTGCGCAGGTCGGGCGTCACCTCGGACACCGGCACACCAAACACGCGTGCGGCGGTCTCGGCGTGGAAGTCCTCGCCCTCGTTAAAGGCGCGCACCAGGTGCTCATCGCCCGAGAGATGCGCCAGCAGACGCAGCTCAATCTGCGAGTAGTCCACCGCCAAAAAGACGCTTCCCTCGCCTGCCGAAAACGCCGTCTTGACGGTACGGCCCAGCTCCGAGCGCGTCGGGATGTTCTGCAGGTTCGGGTCGCTCGAGGACAGACGCCCCGTTGCCGTGATGGTCTGGTTGTACGTGGTGTGCACGCGACCGTCACCGCGGCGCAGCGGGCCCAGCGTGTCCAGATAGGTTGACTTAATCTTGGACTTCTCGCGCCAGTCCAAGATCAGACGCACAATCTCGTGGTCGCGAGCAAGATCGCTCAGTACCTTGGCGTTGGTCGAATAATAGCCGCGCTTAGTCTTCTTGAGGCCCTTGGTCGGAAGACCCATAACGTCAAACAGCACATGCGAAAGCTGCATGGGGCTGCCGATGTTAAAGGTCTCGTCGCCTGCCAGGTCGCGAATGCTTCGCTCGACCTCGGCAATCTGGGTAGCAAGCCCCTCGGACAGACTATGCAGACGGTCGGGGTCTACGAGCATGCCCGCGCGCTCCATCTTGGCAAGCACCGGCACGAGCGGCATCTCGATGCCATCGAACACGTTGGCGGCGTTCTCGCGGGCCATGCGGTCGCGCAGCGGTGCGACCAGCGCCAGCGTCAAGGCCGCCGTGCGAGCGGCGGGCGCAGGAGCGTCCTCGCCGGCACCCTCTGCACCGCGCACCGCAGGCAGCGCTATCTGCAGATAGGTATCGGCCAGATACGCCTCGTCAAACTCGGAGCGGTCGGAATCCAACAGGTAGGCGGCAACCACGGTATCAAAGATGCGCGTGGAATCGACTGCCAGCGGATCCATGAGCTCGGGCTCGAAAGAATCGATGGGCGAAAGCTCATGCAGCAGTGCTTTCATATCCGGGCTCGCCACGCGGCCCTCCATAAACAGGCGCGCAAGCACGCCGGCAATCACGCCGTGGGCGAAGTTGAAGCCATCGACCACGGCAGGCGCACCGCCATCGCCCTCCTCAAGCGCAAGCAGTCCCTTGGGCGTCGCCAGCCACAGCGTGCGTGTCAGGCCAAAAAGCGCGCCCTCCTCCTTGTCATCGTCCACCACGGCGGCAATCCACTCGCCTGCCTCGATCGCGCGAGAGATCTCGGCGGCAGCGGCAGCGAGCGCCTCTGCATCGCCGGCGGCAGCGCGTATAACGGGGGGAATCTCAAACGTGCTTGCAGTGGCCGCAGCCCCACCCTCGCCACCGATCAATGCCAAGAAACGGTTCTGCATGGCCGTAATGCCAAGCGTGCCCAGCGCCGCGGAAACCTCATCGGCGGAATACGCCGGGAAGGACGTCGCCTCAAAATCGAGCTCAACGGGCGCATCGGTGCGAATGGTTGCGACCTTGCGGCTCAGCAGCGCATCGTCGATGTGCGCACGCAGGTTCTCGCCCATCTTGCCCTTGACCTCGTCAGCATGCGCGATGACCTCGTCCAAGCTGCCGTACTGTGCGATGAGCGCGCTCGCCTTTTTGGGGCCGATGCCCGGTACGCCGGGAATGTTGTCCGACGTATCGCCCTTTAGGCCGTAAAAATCGGGCACGAGCGCCGGCGTAATGCCGTGATACAGGTCATCCACGCTCTCGGGCGTCATAATCGCCACGTCGGACAGGCCCTTGCGGGTCGAGACCACGTTGACGTGCTCGGTCACGAGCTGATACATGTCGCGGTCGCCGGTCACCAGCAGCATGTCGCAGCCGGCCTCCTCACCCAGGCGAGCCATGGTTCCAAGGATATCGTCGCCTTCCCAGCCCTCGGACTGCAGAATCGGCACGTTGAGCGCACCGAGCAGCTCCTTAATCATCGGAAACTGCGCGTGCAGATCGGGATCCATGGGCGGACGCTGCGCCTTATACTGCGGCAGCATCTCCATGCGCACGCGCGGCTTGCCCTTGTCAAACGCCACGACCACACCGTCGGGGTTAAAGGCGTCGATCATCTTGAGAAACATGTTCAGAAAGCCAAAGATCGCGTTGGTGGGGCGACCGTCCGGCGCGTTCATGGTCGGCAGCACGGCGTGGAAGGCGCGATGCATGAGCGAGTTGCCGTCGATAACGGCAAAGGTGCGGCGCTTGTCAGACATATTGAATACCTCGCTTTGGGCTGGGCACGGTTTGCTCACTCCAGTTTACACGCTCCCCGCCCCGCGGCCACTGCACATCAAGCTCCCCTGCCGCCGCGAGCCCGCGCGTGATACGATGGCTCACGGTACATCAACCAGCACGATCGATCCGAAAGGAGCCTGCGTCATGGAGCGTCCCTGCGCATGGAAAAAGTACACGCCACAGCAAGTCGAGGAGCTCGAGGAGCTTTGCCGCGGCTATAAGCAGTTTTTGAGCGAAAACAAGACCGAGCGCCTGTGCGTCAAGACCGGCATCAAGATGGCCGAGGAGGCGGGCTACGTCAATCTGGAGACCGTGATCGCCGAAGGCCGCGAGCTCAAGGCAGGCGACAAGGTGTACGCCGCCAACCACGGCAAGGACCTTATGCTCGTCAACCTGGGCACCACCCCGCTCGAGCAGGGCTTTAACATCCTGGGCGCCCACGTGGACTCGCCGCGCCTGGACCTCAAGCAAAATCCCGCCTTCGAGGCCGGCGACATGGCCTACCTCGACACGCACTACTACGGCGGCGTCAAGAGCTACCACTGGGTGGCCTCCCCGCTTGCACTTGTAGGCGTCATCTGCAAAAAGGACGGCACCACCGTCGACATCAACATCGGCGACAAGGCGGACGATCCGGTCTTTACCATCTCCGACCTGCTGATCCACCTCTCGAGCGAGCAGATGTCCAAGCCCGCCAAGGACGCCGTCGACGCCGAGATCCTCGACGTGATCGTGGGCGGCCGCCCCGTCAAGTTCGATGAGGACGACAAGGACGCTCCCAAGGAGCCCGTCAAGCAGATGTTCCTGGACATCCTCAAGGAGCAGTACGACGTCGAGGAGGAGGACTTCCTCTCCGCCGAGATCGAGGTCGTGCCCGCCGGCCCCGCCCGCGACATGGGCCTCGACCGCTCCATGATTTTGGGCTATGGCCACGACGACCGCGTCTGCGCCTACCCCTCCATGCTCGCCCAGATCAATGTGGCCAATGTCGAGCGCACGAGCATCACGCTCATCGTCGATAAGGAGGAGATCGGCTCCGTAGGTGCCACCGGCATGACGAGCCGTTTCTTCGAGAACACCGTCGCCGAGATCATGACGCTCGCCGGCGAGGATAGCCCGCTGACCCTACGCCGCGCACTCGCCCGCAGCCGCATGCTCTCCTCCGACGTGTCTGCCGGCTTCGACCCGGGCTATGCCGGCAAGTTCGAAACCAAGAACGCCGCCTTTATGGGTCGTGGCCTGTGCTTTAACAAGTACACGGGCAGCCGCGGCAAGGGCGGTTCAAACGACGCCGACGCCGAGTACGTGGCCCTCGTCCGCGACATCATGGACGAGGCCGGCGTGGACTTCCAGACCTGCGAGCTCGGCCGCGTCAACGCGGGCGGCGGCGGCACCATCGCCTACATCATGGCCAAGTACGGCATGAACGTCATCGACTCCGGCGTTGCCGTCCTGTCCATGCACGCCCTGTGGGAGGTCGCTAACAAGGCCGATATCTACGAGGCCTATCGCGGCTACAAGGCCTTCCTCGAGCGCGCCTAATCCACCCCACCCGTAACTTGCGGTGGAATACGGATTGATTTGGTCTTTCAATAGCCCAAACAGGACGTATTCCACCGCAACTTCCTTCTTTGGCAGAGGAGCGTCCATGCTGCAGGTCATCATTTCGCCCGCCAAGCAGATGCGCGCGGCCCAAGATGCTTTTGAAGTCCTGGGCATTCCACCTTTTGTGCACGAGGCGGCTCGCCTCCACCGCGCGCTGCTAGATATCGAACGAAATGAAGGTAGCGGCGGCCTGCAGGCGCTATGGAACGTGAGTGACAAACTGCTGGGGCCTTGTCTCAACACCCTGCATGAGTTCGGGCCCATCCTGAAAAACGGCGATCTCGACAATCCCGCACTCGCCCGTCACCTCTCCCCTGCCGTCATGTCCTACCACGGCATCCAATACCAAAGCATGGCGCCCGAGGTCATGGATGCCGCACAGCTCGACTGGCTGCAAAGCCATCTCTGGATCCTCTCGGGACTCTATGGATGCGTGCGCCCCTTCCACGGCGTGTCGCCCTATCGGCTCGAAATGGGAGCCAAGCTCGCCGTCGACAACGCCCGTGACCTCTATGCGTTTTGGGGCGACAAACTTGCATGCGCCATTGCGCCGACCGGCTCCAACACCACGGTCGTCAACCTTGCCAGCGTGGAGTACGCCAAGGCCGTTCTACCCCATCTCGCAGGCGACGCCACAACCATCACTTGTCTCTTTGGCGAAGGTGTCCGCAACGGCAAGCCCATCCAGCGATCGACCGCCAGCAAAAAGGCACGCGGCTCCATGGTGCGCTGGATGGCAGAAAACAAGCTCGAGGATGTAAGCGGGCTCACCGCGTTCGACGTTGGTTATCGTCACCTTCCCGAGCTTTCAAATAAAAACACTTTGGTCTTCCTGAACGAACAGACCTTGTAGAACCACCGCTACTTTTGAATGTGCTGCCTAGGCACGGCGTCTATTCCGCCAAGCCGTCGGCTTTGGCAATTTCATTTGTCGAACCGTCCTGATAGGCAATCTTGACGTGCTCGACCTCGGACACCGCAACACCCGTCGGAGGCTCCAGACGCCATTCCGTCAAGGCGATATCCATGGTCGTGGGCACATCCCCTTGACCTTTGAGCTCAACCAACAGCGTCTTAAGCGACGCATCGAAGGTCGCGCGCTCGATCTCTTCACCAGGAATGGAACCACCGCTCAGCTGCAGCTGGACAAACTCGTCGCGCGGATACCAATAGTCGCCCGGCGCGGCAACGGTGTTGCCGCCCGTAACCTTCACTGTCATGATCGGCAGGGCATCGTCGGCCTCAAACTCCCATGCAGCGCCGCCGCGACCACCAAACGTCCAGATACAAAAGGCAATCACCAGCACGGCAAGCACCGCAAAACCAATCGCGACAAGGCCATGGTGCGCACGGCTTTCCTCGGCCGATACATCCCATTGCGTCTCTCGATATAGATGCTTGTCTTCCATGTTCGCCTCCCCATGGACATGCTCATCGCGTCAATCGTACCCATTCAGGCTATACTTGAGCCCACCACATAAACGGGGAGCTTGCAGGACAAGACGGCAGGCTGAGACTGGGCGCGCCCGCCCTGACCCGCAAACCTGATATGGGTAATGCCAACGAAGGGAGCCGTGCCAATGAGCACACGGACCGAGCCCAAGCTCGTCACGCAAATCGACTTCGCCCGCGCCGGGCAGATCACACCGCAGATGAAGGAGGTCGCCGAGCGCGAGCATCGCGACCCCGAGTACATCCGCGAACGCGTGGCCGACGGCCGCATCGCCATCCCCGCCAACATCGTGCACATCAAAAAGGGCATGCGCGCCTTTGGCGTCGGCGAGGGCCTGTCCACCAAGGTCAACGTGAACCTGGGCATCTCGGGCGACAAGGCCGACGCCGCCGAGGAATGGAAGAAGGTCAAGATCGCCGAGGACTTTGGCGCCGACGCCATCATGGACCTCTCCAACTCGGGCAAGACACGCCAGTTCCGCCAGCAGCTCATCGACGAGACGCCGCTCATGGTGGGCACCGTCCCCATGTACGACGCCATCGGCTACATGGAAAAGCCGCTGGTCAAGCTTACCAAGGACGACCTGCTCGAGGTCGTGCGCGCACACGCCGAGGACGGCGTGGACTTTATGACCATCCACTGCGGCATCAATAAATCGGTCATCAAAACTTTCAAGGAGACCGGCCGCCTTATGAACATCGTCAGCCGCGGCGGCTCGCTGCTGTTTGGATGGATGGAGGTCACCGGCAACGAGAATCCGTTCTACGAGTTCTACGACGAGGTGCTCGAAATCTGCCACGAGTACGACGTGACCATCTCGCTCGGCGACTCCTGCCGCCCGGGCTGTCTCTACGATTCCAACGACGCCACCGAGACCGCCGAGATGATTGAGCTCGGCAAGTTGTGCAAGCGCGCCTGGGCCGCCGGCGTCCAAGTTATGGTCGAGGGACCGGGCCACATGGCGCTCGACGAGATCGCCGCCAATATGAAGCTGCAGAAGCGCCTGTGCCACAACGCCCCGTTCTATGTGCTCGGGCCGCTGGTGACCGATATCGGCGTGGGTTACGACCACATCACCGCAGCCATCGGCGGCGCTATCTCCGCGAGCTCGGGCGCCGACTTCCTGTGCTACGTGACGCCCGCCGAACACCTGTGCCTGCCCAACGCCCAGGACGTGCTCGACGGCCTCATGGCCACCAAGATCGCCGCACACGCCGCCGACATCGCCAAGAAGGTGCCCCACGCCCGCGACATGGACGACAAGATGGGCCAGGCACGCCGCAAGCTCGACTGGGACGCCATGTGGAAGTGCGCGCTCGACCCGGTCACCGGCAAGAAGCGCTACGAGGAATCCCCCGCCGCCACCGAGGGCACCTGCACCATGTGCGGCAAGATGTGCGCCGTCCGCACCGTCAACAAGGTGTTCGAGGGTACGACGATCGATCTCGGCATGGAGGACTAGCCCTGTCGCCGCGGCCGCTTCTGGCGGCGAGCTGGTGCCTGCCAATTGTTGACGTGTGAACATTTGCTTGCATTTGCGTAAAGATTGCATCGCCCGCCCGGGTTCGACATAGAGTCGGCCCGGGCATCTTTATAATGCTGGCTTAAAGACCCATTTGATTCCGACCGAACAAGGGAGCGAATATGGATCGCAGTAAGGTACCTGCCGTTCTATCCATCGCAGGATCCGATTCCAGCGGTGGCGCCGGCATTCAGGCCGACATCAAGACCATTACGGCGCACCGCCTGTATGCCGAGACGGCCATCACAGCCATCACAGCGCAAAACACACTGGGCGTTACCGCCGTGCAGAACATCTCCCCGGATATTGTCGCGGCGCAGATCGATGCCGTTTTTGACGATATTCGACCCAGCGCCGTCAAGATCGGCATGGTTTCCTCTGCCGAAATTATCGAGGTTATCGCCGACCGCTTGAGCGCCTGGGACGCACAAAATATCGTCGTCGACCCCGTCATGGTCGCCACCTCGGGTGCTCGCCTCATTGCCGAGGATGCCGCTGAGGCACTCATCCGCCGCCTGTTCCCGCTGGCGACCGTTATCACGCCCAACATTCCCGAGGCCATGGCGCTGCTCGATTATGAGGTCGATTCCGAGCGCACGCAGCAAAATGCCGCCATGCTTCTCACCCGTCGCTTTGGCTGCGCGTCTCTCGTTAAGGGCGGGCATTTTGTCAACGAGGCCAACGATGTGCTAGCAGAGCCCGCGCCGCTCGATGACGAGGGCAACCATCTGGGCGATCCGCTCACCACGTGGTTCCGCCACAAGCGCATCGAGACCGGCAACACGCACGGTACTGGCTGTACGCTTTCGTCCGCCATCGCCTGCGCGCTGGCCCAGGGCATGGATCTTGCCGATGCCGTCAACGCCGGCAAGGCCTACCTAACGGGTGCTCTCGCCGCTGGCTTTGACATGGGCAAAGGCTCCGGGCCCGTCAACCACATGTGGCAGTATTAAGATTCGCAGCCCAAAACCACCGCAAAGGGGACAGGCACCTTTGTGGCGGTTCCCACAAACATCTCGATCTGTAACAGTTAGAGTCCATTTTTCGGCCCACCTGTTACAGATTGAGACATTCAAATTCCGCTGAGAAGAAAATCTCGATCTGTAACAGTAACTCGGCAAAATCGACCCTAGATGTTACAGATCGAGACAAACGACCGATATCGACCTAAATAATCTCAATCTGTAACATCTAGCCCGTTTTCGGCCTTACAGCTGTTGCAGATCAAGACAAACCAACGAAACAAGCCACCGCAAGGGGAACTTTTGTACTGCTTTGGGCCGTACTACTCTCCGATCATCTCTTTAAGCTTGGCTGCCACGGCATGGCCGAGGCTCTCGTGGCTTTCCGGCATCATGTGCAGATAATCGATATCGCCCGGCTCGGCAAAATCGGCGGCATTCAAAAAGTCGCAGCCAAACTGTTCGGCAACATACGCATAGTATTCGGCAAAATGCTCCGAGGCCTCGACGGAGTGCTCGTCAAAGTCGGTCATATACACATCGGCGATCTGCGGCTTGATCTTGATAGGAGCCATCAGCAGAATACGCGGACAAGGCGCAGCGTCGGTCCAGGGAAACGCGCGGACGGTGCGAATCAGCGCCATGGCACCGTCAGCGATATCGGCAGCCCCCACGCTAAAGACCGTCTTGCAGTCGTTGGTGCCCAGCATAATCACGATCGCGTCCAGCGGCTTATGGGACTCGAGCAGCATCGGCAACGCGCGGATGCCGTTGAGATTGGTGTCCAGATGGCACATGTCGTCGCGCACCGTCGTGCGGCCGTTTAGGCCTTCCTCAATCACGTGCCAGCCCTCGCCCAGGTCGCGCTGGGCCACGCCGCACCAGCGCACATCGTGCGCATAGCGCACCGCGGTGCCGTCGCGCATGCCCGCCGGATCATAGCCATAGGTATTGCTGTCGCCAAAGCACAGAACGTTTTTCATCGTAAGCCCTTCCTCTAGTAAAAAGCCGGCGGGAGCAGTCTCTCCTGCCGGATCGACCTATCTGTCAGCACATACCGATTACAGGTATTTGCGCCAGTCGTCGTCATCCTCATCGTCCTCAGCAGCGGCCTGAGCCTGCTCGGCGGCACGGGCGGCCGCGGCGCGGGCGGCCACCTGAGCATAGGACTCCTCGTTACACTCGGGGAAGCTTGCCAACACGTGCTCAAACTTGGCGAAGTCCTCATCCCAGCGCGTAGAGGGCACGGCAAAAAACACCTGCTTGACCTTGAAGTCGCCCGACGCAAGCTCCTTGCGGAAGAGCTCAGCCACGGCCTCGGCGTCAAAGCCGTTGTTGTCGCAGCCCCAAGCGCCCAGCACGAGCTTCTCGCGACCCAGCTCATCGCAGATGGCAAGCACAAAGCGGATGCGATCGCGCAGGGCATCCAGCAAGGCATCGTCACCCACGCGATACTCCTGGCGAGCGCGCTTGGCGTTGGGCGCGGCGGCAACGATCACGTCAGCATATGCATGTACGTGATTGCGGTCGAAGCGCACCGCAGGCACCACCAGCGCACGGTTGCGGTAAAGCTCGCAGTTGATGTTGCGACGACGGTTCTCGCCGTACCATTTGCGCTGCTTATCGAGCACGTTGTACAGGTACGAATCGGCACAGAGCGTGGCCTCCTGGCCCAGATAGCCCTGGATGTAGCCACCGCCCGGGTTGGTGAACGAGGCAAAGGCAAGCACGGCCATGTCACAGAACTGCGCGTAGCCTCGGCCGTTATCCAGAATGGCCTGCGTGGCAGAGGCGTCGAGCACGGTGACCTCGGGCAGGACCGGAGCGGGCTTTTCGGCGGCAGGCGCGGACTCGGCCTCCGTGGCCTCCTCGGCGGGTGCAAGCTCGGCCGCAACCTCGGTCTCGGCGGATGCAACCTCGGCGGCCTCGACCTCGGGCTCCTCGGCGGCCTCAGACTCCTCAGCAACCTGTTCCTCGGCAGCGTCGGCCGCTTGGGCCTTGGCCTTCATCGCCGCGACAAATCCGGCAGGCATACCATCGAACTCGCGCACGCCGGCAATCGAACGCTCGATGTCCTTGGCGCAGGCCTCGGACACAGCCACCACATGGCGCTCGGCGGCCTTGGCACGCGCCTCGCGCTTGGGATTGGGCTGACCCGCTCGGTTAGACCTGCGGTTACGGTTCCTGTTGTCGACATCTGCCATTCGTGGCCACCTTTCCTGTCGCTGCCGCTATCGGCTTTTTCCCATCCATCATACCCCGCCGCGCACAAAAAAGACGGCCCCGAAGGACCGCCTTTCGCATCGTTTTACCGTGTCCGGCAGGAAGCGTCGCAATGCCGCGCTTTAATCGCGACGACCAAGGATATTCAGGATGCGCAGGAACACGTTGATGATGTCCACGAACAGGTTGGATGCCATGAGCACGGCGTTGGGCAGCGTGGGCGGCACCGTCGTGGCCACATAGGTGTCATAGCCAATAAAGCCGGCGAACACCACGATCACGATCAGGTCGGTGATGGACTGCGAGACGCCCATGAACATCAGCACGATCTCGACCAGAATCGTGGCAAGTAGGATGCCAAAACCAATGCCGTACACACGCTGGAAGAACTTGGGAAAGGTCACGCCCAGCGCACCAAAGACAAAGGTGATGGCGGCCGTGGCGATAAAGGCGGTGTTAATGGTAGGCAGGTCGTAGTTGGCAAGGCCAAACGACGCCGTCAGGCCAAAGGTGCTCGCAAAGACCACGTAGCCCACGAGCGACAGGCCCACGGACTGTTTGCTGGCAGCAGCCGACATCATGACCATGCCGACGATGGTCAAAATAAATGAGCCAAAGACCAGCGGCAAAGCGGCGCCGCTCATCATCATGCGCGCAAACGACATGGTGCTCGTAAAGTAGGCACCGGCGCCCATGGCGCAAAAGCCCAAAAAGATCAGGGCAGACATGACAAGGTTGTACGCGCGCGGCGACATCTCCTTGGCACGGCTTGCGCCGGTTTCGATGGGGCCGTTCTGATAGCCCTGGATATCGTTCATACTTCGTCCTTTCAAAAAGCGCCGCGACGGCGCCGTAGCTGACAAGTTTCCTGCCATTGTACCCGAACGCCACGCGTTCTTACCTGCGACGCTCGCTCTCGAGCGTCCGGTCGAACGCCCACACCCACCAACGCATCAGATGAGTCTGCGAGCCATCCGGTCGCTCGCGTGCCTGTTCTTCCAGATACAGTTCGGTCGCATGTCCGCCAAAACGAACCTTATAAGTCGCCGTACGAATGCCGTGGACCGTCAGGCCAAAACCGGTGGACGAGACAATCTCGTCAATCGTAAAGCAACGACCATCGACCCAGCAGACGGTAACCGGCACGACCTGTCCGCCCGCGAGGATGCGAGCCACGACGTCCACATACTGCTTGTGCACGCGTCGAGTTTTACCATCTGTCTGTCGATATTCCATGCCTCCTATTATCGAACGCATGTTTGCACATTGTAAAGCGAACAGGCTGTGGTTTTGGGATGTTGGGGCGCGCACGTGTCCTCATGGCGTGCTAGCAAAAAGAACACCCGCGGTCAACAGGGCAAATATTCAATGTTAGTGCCAAAAAATTCACTTCTCCCATCAGAACTCGGTAAAGAAACCCGCAGGAGGTGATACGATTTATCATGTTTTTGTAACGTGCCTGCAAACTTCGAGAAAGCCCATATATGGACGTAACGTTCTCAGCCTTCCTCGGCCAAATTGTGTCGAACCCAGTCCTTGCCGTCACCGTGATCCTCGCACTCGGCGCTATCTTCGTCAACGGATGGACCGACGCGCCCAACGCCATCGCGACCTGTGTCACCACGCGCTGCATGCCCGCCCGCGCCGCCATTCTCATGAGCGCCGCATTCAACTTCCTCGGCGTGCTCATCATGACGCACTTTAACGCAAGCGTCGCCAACACCATCTCACATATCGTCGACTTTGGCGGAAACAGCACCATGGCGCTCGCATGCCTCTGCGCGGCGCTGTTCTCCATCGTCGTCTACGGCGCCACGGCATCGCGTTTTGGCATCCCTACCTCGCAAAGCCACAGCCTTATCGCCGGCCTGACCGGTGCCGCAATCGCCCTCGGCGGCGCGAGCAGCGTCAACGTCCACGAGTGGATGAAGGTCATCTACGGCTTGGCGCTCTCCATCGGCCTGGGCTTTGTCATGGGCTGGGTCCTGTGCAAGCTCGTCTCGATTCTTTTCGCCGCCGCCAACAGGCGACGTGCCAACGTCTTCTTTAAATACGCTCAGATCGCGAGCGCTGCGGCCATGAGCTTCATGCACGGCGCGCAGGATGGACAGAAGTTCATCGGCGTGCTCTTTTTAGGAGTGGCCTTCGCCAGCGGCCAGACGAGCGTCGGCGATGCCGGCATCCCCATCTGGATTATGCTGCTGTGCTCGGCCACTATGGGTATCGGCACCAGCGTGGGCGGTGAGCGCATCATCAAGTCTGTCGGTCAGAGCATGGTCAAGCTCGAAAAGTACCAGGGCTTCTCCGCCGACCTGGCGGGCGCCGCGAACCTGCTACTTGCCACCCTTACCGGCATCCCCGTATCCTCCACCCACATCAAAACCTGCGCCATTATGGGTGTCGGCGCCGTCAAGCGCCTCTCGGCCATCAACTTCGGCTTGGTCAAGGACATGATGTTCACGTGGTTCTTCACCTTCCCCGCTTGTGGACTCATCAGCTTTGTCATGGCCAAGCTGTTCATGATGTTCATCTAGTCAAACCGAACGGCCATCCGGACCGCAATACCTCGCCCACCCGTCTTCGCCTCGAAAGGACCCACTCATGGCAAAGAAACCCGATTCGTTCTACTTTGACAACTACGTCGCCTGCGCCGACCTTGCTGTCCAGGCCGCAGAGTTGCTCATCAAGATTTTTGAGAACTTTGATCCCGCGCAGATCCACGGCATGCTCGAAGAGATGCATGCGATTGAGCATGCGGCCGACAAGAAGCACCATGAGCTCGAGGATGCCCTGCTCACTGCCTTTATCACCCCGCTTGAGCGCGAGGATCTGGACCTGATGAGCTGCTCGCTCGACACCGTGCTTGACCGTATCGAGGGCGTCGTGCAGCGCGTCTACTTCACCAACATCCAGAGCATCCACCCCGATGCCATTGTCATCGCCCACAAGGTGACCGACGCCTGCCGCGCCATGAAGGACCTTATGGTCGAGCTGCCTAATTACCGCAAGTCCAAGACCCTGCGCGAGCTGGTCATCCAGATCAACACCATTGAGTCCGAGGCCGATGAGCTCTACATCAACGCTATGCGCAACCTGCACGTCAATGGCAAGGACCCGCTCGAGGTCATCGCCTGGCGTGACGTCTACGCTTTCCTGGAGTACTGCGCCGACTGCTGCGAGAATGTGGCTGATGTCGTGGATTCGATTGTCATGAAGAACAGTTAATTGGGGGTACGTGTCCCGGCGGTCGTGGGCCCGACCACTAATAACCTTTTTCACTCCGGCTGCAAGCAGAGTCGTTCAAAAGGTTATTAGTGGTCGGGCCCGCTCCCTTACGTACCACCATTGGAAACTTTGGCTGATACTTTGAAAGCGATGGGGCTTTTGTTGGCAGGGCCTTGGGGCCCGATTGGAAACTTTGAGACCGCCTTAAACGTTTGGCTGGATGGGGCTTTGGGTACCCTTTGTTTTACTTTGGATTGATTTGCTGACTTTGGAGGGTTTGGTTATGGGGTATTTGGATCTGGCTCGGTCTCGGTATTCTTGTCGTTTGTTTGAGGCTCGGGCTGTGGAGCAGGCTGTGGTGGATGCCATTGTTGAGGCTGGGCGTATTGCTCCTTCTGCTTGTAATAATCATCCAACCCGTGTGATGGTGTTGGATACGCCCGAGCTTTTGGAGAAGGCGGCTGCTTGTCAGCCTCGGTTTGCTCGTGATGGGTCCATCTTTGGCGCTCCGCTCATCTTCCTCATTTGCAGCGTTACCGACGACGCTTGGGTTCGCCCCTATGACCAGATGAACTCCAGCGCTATCGACACCTCGATTGTTTGCGATCAAATGATGATGGAGGCCGAGGAGCAGGGTCTGGGAACGTGTTGGGTATGCCATTTTAAGCCCGAGCTAGCCCGAGAGCGGTTCAACCTGCCCGAGGGCGTCTATCCCTATCACATGCTCGTCTGCGGCTATCCTGCCGACCACATCGCCGATCCCGAGCATCGCGATGCCCGCACCATTCCCCTCTCCGACTTCCTCCTCAAGTAGTTTTTGGCACATGCCCTAAAATCTACCTTTTACCGCGCACCCTTTCGCCGAGTTCTGCCCTATCGTACGCAGAGCTCGGCGTTTTGTTTCCCAACCCGTATGCAGCCACAAAAAAGGAGCCCGCAGGTGCGAGCTCCTCTTAAGGACACGAGATTGTAGCTCTGGCGCTAGTCCAGGTCGTCGGCGGCAAAGTTGTCGATCGGGGCGAAGGGGTCAGCCACGGGGACAACCGGATCAGCGACAGGCAGCGGCTCGGCGGCGGGAACGGTCACTGCAGGAGAAGCCGCAGAACCGACCGGCGTGGAGGCCATAAGGTCGGACGGGAAGGAATTCTGCGCATCGTCCATGAAGTGCTGGATGAGCTTGAGGTACTCGGCTTTGAACTCCTCACGGGAAGCCTTCAGACGGTCGATCTCCTCGAGCTCGGCCTGCTTCTCGGTCAGGGCCTGACGGATGACCTCGCGGGCCTTGGCGTCGGCTTCGTTGCGGATGCGCTCAGCGTTCTCGTTGGCATCGTTGACGATGCCCTCGGCGGTCTGCTGGGCAGCAATCAGCGCAGCGGAGATCTGGCGCTCCTGAGCGGAGAAGTCGGGTGCGGGAGCGGCCACAGGAGCGGCGGGAACGGCCTGAGCGGCAGCGTCCTGAGCCTGGGCAAGCTGGGCCTGCGTGTCGGCAAGCTGCTGCTCGGTGGCAGTCAGACGACCCTTAAGATCGACAATCTTGGCAAGCATAGCGTCAACCTCGGAGGACAGCGTCTCCAAAAAGACGTCGACCTCGGCGGGATCATAGCCGCGCTTGGCCTCAGAGAAAGTCTGAGCCTGGATGTCAGCAGGGGTAATAGCCATAACAAGTTCTCCTTTATCATCGCCTTGGCGCCGGGCGCCCGACGTAAGTTACTGAGCCAGTACTATACGAGTATACCTATAAGAAGCTGCAGAATCAGCCTCTGCACCAACTGCAACGCAATAATCGCAACGACCGGCGAAAAATCAACGCCGCCCATCGGCGGAATAAACCGACGAAACAGGTTGAGCCACGGACCGCAGACGCTATCGAGCACCGCGGCGATATCCTGCAGCAGGCCGCCCTGCTTCATGGGAATCCACGTCATAAAGCAATAGACCACAATAAGTGTGGAGTAGAAGTTGAACAGCGTGTTGACCAGCTGGACAATGGTGTAGATGTTGATGAGAATCTCCTCGTCTTGGGTTTACTTAAGGTAGCCGTCGGCGCGCAGCTTCTTGAGGTCCGAATCCTTGACCTCGCAGCCGGCGGGCAGCACCATAAACACGCGATCGCCCACCTCTTTGACCGTAGCGCCCAGGCCGCAGGCAAAGCCATAGCTAAAGTCCAGGACACGCTTGGCGACCTCGGTGCGAACGCCAACAAAAATCAGCGCAACGGGCTGCTTGGTGCGCACGCGGCGGACAACGGTCTCGACATCGTCATAGCTCTCAGGGCGCAGGACATAGGCAGGCAGCTGCGGCGTGGCGTTAATGATGTTGTTTGCATAGGCCGAGGCGTCGCTCGGCGCAGAAGCGGGCGCAGGTGCCGCGGCACGAGCGCGGGCGCTCTCGGCATAACTCGACGGCGTGTCGTAAGCGCCGGGGCGATAGCCGCCTGCGGCACTATCCTGAGAACGCGACGGCGGATTGTACGTCGTTGCATGACGCGAGTCATCGCCGACCAGCTGGCCGGAGCGCGTATACACGGCGACCGACTCGGCCTCACCGCGGCGCGTTTGGCCCAGCAGGCCGTTACTCGGCTCGTCCTGGGTATAGAAGCCCTCGCCCGAGGTACCGCTGTAGCCGTTGTTCTGATAGCCATCATCGTAGCCGTCATCGTAGCCGTAGTCGTCATCCTGGTCATAGCTCTGGTCGTAACCCTGCTGGCCGCCCAGGTGCATCTTATTTTTAATCTCGTCAAGGAAGCCCATGGTTGTGTCCTCTCACGGTTTAGTGCAGGCGCTCTGTAAACCAGTGCGCACTTCAGAGCCCTATTTTACTGCAAACTCCGGGCTAAATACTACCCTGCCCAGGCGAACGAGCGTAGAGCCCTCCTCAAGGGCAGGCTCAAAGTCCTCGCTCATGCCGCAAGAAAGCTCGGGCAGCCTCAGATCGGGATGCGCCGCCTCCAACTCATCCCTCAGCTCTCGCAGCCCGGCAAAGGTGCGACGCGCCACATCCTTGTTCCCCCGAGGGGCCATAGTCATAAGGCCCTGCACACAAATTCCCTCAAGTTCCGCAAGCTCGCCGGCAGCGCCACGAATCTCATCGGGCGAAAAACCGCCCTTGGACTCCTCGCCGCTTACGTTAACCTCGATCAGCACCTGCTGGGGGGCGGCGAGCTCGCCAGCTTCGATCTTGCGAATGGCACGGCTCGAGATCGCCTGCGCCAAATGAAGCGACCCCACCGAATGAATCAGCTCGGCCGAGCCCAACACCGCGTTGATCTTGTTGGTCTGAAGGTTGCCAATCATGTCGAAGCGCACCTCGGGCAGCTCCGGATGATCCGCCAGACCTGCAAGTTTGCGGACGAGCTCTTGCGGGCGGTTCTCGGCAAAATGGCGATATCCCACCTGGATGGCCGCGATGGTCTCATCGACGCCGACGGTCTTGGACACGGCAATCAAACGCGCGGCATCACGGGGCCTCCCGGCGCGATCGAGCGCGGCATAGAAACGCTCGAGTATCTGCTCGCGGCGAGCGCGCATTACATTCAAATAGTTATCCATTGCCAATCGCCTCCGCTAACAGCACAACAAGTAGTCCCATGCTAACGCAAGAGCGCAGCCCCGCATCCGCAAGGCCGCGCTCCCTTAGGTATTTACAATCTCTCAACGAACGGGGTACCCTACTCCTCGTCGTCCTCGGCATCATCCTCGTCCTCAAGATGATCCAACAGGTAGCGAAGACCCTCGCTCACCTCGTTAGCGGGCACCTTGGCAACAAAGCGTGCATCCACGGCGGGCCTCATAATGACGCCCTCGCCCGAAGGCACGCGCATGCTCTCGAGCTCGTCCTCATCCGTACAGGCGATATCGCCGGCAGTCATACGCTGTCCGGTCAAAAGGAAGGTCAGACGGCAGGCGGCATCGATGGAAATCGAGGCAATGCGATCGAGGTAGCGCGAAACCATGATGGCACGGCGCAGGTCGTCATAGTTGCTGTCGTCGTCCATAAAATCGCCGGTGTCCATGCGGTTAAAGGTACGGAAGAACTTCTCGTACGCCGCATGTACCGGCTCATCCTCAACGGCCAGGTTGCAGATGATGGACATGTCGTTGGTGACGAGCGCGGACAGCGACGAGCCCAGCACCTGGTACACGGCCTCGGCCTCGGCCTCAACCGTGCCGACGAGCTCCTGAGGCAGCGAGATGTCGGCCTTGACCATGTGACGCGTGGCGCGGCAGATCTGGCGAACCTTATCGGTCATGCGCTGCAGGTTAAAGTCGACGTAGATAATCGTCTGCAGCAAACGGAAGTCGGAGGCGACCGGCGACTGCGTAGCGATCAGGTTGTAGCACACGGCCTCCAAGTTGGCGCAGCGAGCATCAATCGAAAGCGTGCGCTTCTTGGTCTTAGTGGCGAGCTTGCGGTCGTCGGTCACATAGGCCTTCACGGCGTCGTGAAGGGCAAGATCGACGGCCTCGTAGATGCTCAACATCTCGTGACGGGCCTCGATGAGCTGACGGGAAAACAGTTTGCGCATGGTTCACTCCAATCAGTTGGGTGCGGTCATGCCGCCCGCACAGTGAATACGCACCGGACCAGGTCCGATCGGCTTGGGACTAGTCGCACCGATCAGCCAAAGCGGCCGGTGATATAGTCTTCCGTCCGCGAATCCACCGGGCTGGTGAAGATCGCGTCGGTTTGACCATACTCGATGAGCGTGGCGGGCTCACCGGCAACTTCCTGCAAGAAAAATGCGGTGTAGTCGCTAATGCGAGCGGCCTGCTGCATAGAATGCGTGACGATGATGATCGTCATCTCGGGCGCCAGCTCGGCCATCAGATCCTCGACCTTAGATACGGACGTGGGGTCGATGGCGGAGCAGGGCTCGTCCATCAGAAGGACATCGGGCTGCACCGCAAGCACACGCGCGATGCACAGACGCTGCTGTTGACCGCCCGAGAGCGCCAAACCATCCTTGTTGAGCTGATTGGATACCTCTTTCCAGAGGTTGGCGCGCTTGAGCGATTCTTCCACGATGTCGTCGAGGTCGCTTTTGCTAGTCACGCCCTGCAGACGAGGGCCAAAAGCGACATTCTCGTAGATGGATTTGGGAAACGGGTTGGGCTGCTGAAAAATCATGCCCACGCGGCGACGAAGGTCGACCGGGTCGACGCCCTCGGCATAGATATCGTTGCCGTCGAGTGTCATGGTGCCCTCGACGCGAGTACCCTCGATAAGGTCGTTCATACGGTTGATGCAGCGCAAAAACGTCGATTTACCACAGCCCGAAGGACCGATAAACGAGGTGATGGCGTTTTTGGCGATGTTGAGGTCGAGCCCCGTCAGCGCATGAAAGTCACCGTACCAAAAGTTGAAATCCTTGGCTGTGATGGCCGCTTGCTCCGGCGTGGGAGCGGACTGATAGACGGACATGGGACTCCTTAACTAGCGGCGCTTGCGCGACAGATAACGCGCAAACAGGTTGAAGGCCAGAATAATCGCCATCAGCAAAAGCGCAGTGCCGTAGGCTGCGTTCATGTTGATGCCGTCGTTGGCAAGCAAATAGAGGTGAACGGTCATGGGACGACCGGAATCGAGCGGCGAGATCGGCAGATTGATGGCCTGACCCATGGTGTAGAGCACCACCGCGGTCTCGCCGATGGCGCGACCGATGGCAAGGACGATGCCGGTGGCAATGCGGCCAAAGGCAGAAGGAAGCACGATCTTGGAGACGACCTGCCACTTGGTGGCGCCCAGGCCATATGCGCCCCAACGGATATAGCGCGGAACGGCGCGAATTGCCTCCTCGGTGGTGCGCATGACGATGGGCAGCATCAGAAGCGCCAGCGCCAGAGCGGCCGAAACCATCGAAAGGCCCAGGCCCATGGCCTCAACAAACAAGGCGTAACCAAAGAGGCCCATAACGATGGAAGGCACCGAGGCCAGGGCATCGGCAGCATAGCGAATGATGTCGACGACCTTGCCCTGCTTGGCGTATTCGGCCAGATAGACCGCAGCCAAGACGGCAACCGGCGTGCAGATGAGCATGGCGAGCGCCGTCACGTAGATGGTCGAGACGATCGTGGGCCAGATGCCACCCTCGGCGTTTACGCCCTGCGGCCAGCCGAAGATAAAGTCGAGCGAGATATGCGGAAGACCGTTGATGACCACGTAGGCGATGATGGCAAGCAACACCAGGGTGGTGATATAGGCCGCGGCGCGAAACACGCCGAGCATAATCTTGTTGGACAGGTCCTTGTTGATGCGGCCCTTCTTGCCATGGGAAAGGGCACGCTTGATGAGCTCGCGCGACGATGTCGTATCGACCGTCGTGTCAACGGAATCGGACATAGCCTACCCCCTCTTCTTTGAAATCAGGCGAACGATACCCACCAGTGCAGCTGAGATGATAAACAGGACCACGCCCATGCCAAACAGAGCCGAGCGATGCAGGCCCGAGGAATAGCTCATGTCGAGTGCGATCTGGCTCGTGAGCGTCGAGATGGGGCTCGAGATGCTATCTGGAATGACCGGGGCGTTGCCCACGACCATCAGCACGGCCATGGTCTCACCGATGGCACGCCCCATACCCAAGACAATTGCATCGACAATGCCCAGCTTGGCTGCAGGCAGCACGACCTTGTAGATGGTCTGCCACTTGGTGGCACCCATGGCATAGGACGCCTCGCGAATGCCCATGGGGATGGAATTGAGGGCATCGATCGTGAGCGTGGTAATGGTGGGAACGATCATGATGGCAAGCACAAACCACGCCGTCAGCGCGCCAAAGCCAAGACCGCCGGTCAGCTGCGCGATAAACGGGCGGATGATGACCATGCCAAAGAAGCCGTAGATGATGGAGGGGATGCCCGCCAGCAGGTCGACGGCGGGGCTGATGAGCCTGCGCACGCGCTTGCTGGCGATCTCGACCAGATATACAGCCGTGCCCACACCCAGGGGCACGCCCATGGCGAGCGCACCGACCGTCACCAGACCAGAGCCCGCCAGCAGCGACATGATGCCGTAGTGGCCCTCGGATGGCGCCCACGTAAAGCTAAAGAAGTCCGCCAGGCCGATGTCGGTAAAGACGGGCAGCGCCGAGTACGTGGTAAAGACAAAGATCAGGATAACGGTGACGACCGCCAAGAACGCGCAGGCAAAGAAGATCCACTGCAGCGCCTTCTCCTTGAGATAGGTGCTACGCGACACCAACGCCAACTCACGCTTTTTGGGCGTCTGAGCCTCCTGCTCAATCTGGGGGGTTTCCTGTGCTTCCACGCTACTCACTCCCCTTTCCGTCGTTGGTGACGGGAATAAAGCCCGCCTCGCGAATCTGCTTGTCCATCTTCTCGGACGTCACATAGTCAATGTAGTCCTGCGCCTGATGCGAAGGCGTACCCTTCACAAAGAAGTAAAGGTCGCGCGAGATGGGATAGCCGCCACTTGCGACCGTCTTCTCGGATGCCTCGACATGGTTGACCGAAACGGCCTTAACCGAGGTCGTGGCGTTGAGGCTCTCGACAAAACCCAGCGAGATGTAGCCAATGGCGCCATGCGAGCGGGACACGACGTCGCGCACTTGGCCCGTACCCGAAAGAACGGCCGAGCGGCGATCGAACGGCGTGCCGTCCATCACGATGGTACGGAAGGCCTCGCGCGTACCGGACGCCTCATCGCGGTTGATAACCTGAATCTTCAGGTCCTCTCCGCCGACTTCCTTCCAGTTGGTGATCTTGCCGGCGTAAATATCGCGGAGCTGCTCGGTCGAGAGATTGTCGACCGGGTTGTCGTCGTTCACGATGACTGCGATGCCGTCGTGCGCGATTACGATCGGGGTCAGGCCAAGGTCTTGTTCGTCGGCATTGAGGCCACGAGACGAGCTGGCGATGTCGGCCGTGCCGTTGCTGACGGCCTCGATACCCGCAGAGGAGCCAAGGCCGGAGACGAGCACATCGGTGCCGGCCTCTTCCTTAAAGCCCTCGGCTGCGATCTCGGCAATGGGAAGGCACGTGGTCGAGCCGGCCACGGTAATAGAAGATGTGGAAGATCCCGAGGAGCAAGCACACAGCGTGAGCGTAAGCACTGCAGCACTCAGGACCGATGCGATCTTTCTCATAGCATCACGCCGATCGCAGCATGGCGCCCACAGGTGCCGCCCTCGTTGCGGTAGGAATAAAAGCGGTCGTTCTGACGAACGGTGGAAAGCTTGGTGTCCACAATGCTGCTCGCCTCGACGCCGGCGTCCATCAGCGCCTCGCGAATGGCGGCGGAAAGATCGAGCATACGAGAAGCAGAGGCATCGATGCACGCGAACTCGGCGGCAAAGCGATCCATAAGTTCTTGGGACACCTCGTACTCGTCGCCCAGGATATGGGGCCCAATGTAGGCAGAGATGTCGTCCGGCTTGCAGCCAGCCGCCTCGCAGAGCGCTTGGCACGCCTTGGCGGAAATGCGCGCAATCGTGCCCTTCCAGCCAGAGTGCACCACGGCAAAGCCGCCGGGAGCCACCAGCACCACGGGAACGCAATCGGCAAAGCAGAGCATCACGGGTACCTCACGGGCCATGCAGACGATGGCATCGCAGCCCTCGGCAATCTGCTCGCGAATGTTCTCGAGATCATCAGCACCGTTCGAGGTCACCGTCACGACATGGTCACCGTGTACTTGATTGGGAACAAGCAGGTTGTGCTCGCACTCGGCGGCACCCAAGGCCTCGAGTGCGCGGCGACGATTTTCTTGAACGGCAAAGGGGTCATCGCCAACATGCGAGCCCAGATTGAGTGAGGAGTACGCATCTTCGGAAACACCGCCGGCGCGTTCGGTAAAAGCAAAGCGAACATCGTGCGTCGCGCCCTCTACCAACGTAACTCCATCATGGTCGACACGCGAAACGCTGTCCGCACGTGCTGCCATACTAAAGCCTCCTAATAACACAAGTATCGCGGCGACGCCGCAGCAGTCCGTGCCACACGGCTGCCATACTTCATCAAAAGGATACCCGCAGCGGTAGGGGCTAAACGTAAGGGGAACGTAAGGAGATTGGAGGCTTTCGTTTACAAAGGCAAAACACAACAAAAAGGGTGCGCCCAATCGGACGCACCCCATACAGGTCGCTGAGAAAAACGAACTAGAAGCTGCCGCGCTTGAGGAAGTCAGGAAGCTCAAACTGGTCGTTGCCAAAGTTGGGGAGCTCGGTACCACCGACGTTGCGAGTCGGGGCAGCCTGAGCCGGGCTCGTGGCAGGAGCGGTGCGCTGCGGCTCGGTAGAAGCAGCGGCCTTGCTCTGGGACTGCTGTGCAGCGAAGAGTTCGTCCTGACGGTTGACGTTGGAGTCGGAGAAGCCCGTAGCGATGACGGTAATACGCACCTGATCGCCCAGGGACTCGTCGACAACGGTACCGAAGATGATGTTGGCCTCGGGGTCGACGGCGTTGGCGACAACGTCGGCGGCGTCGCTGATCTCCTGAATGCCCAGGTCCTTGGAACCGGCAATGGAAAGCAGGACGCGCGTAGCGCCATCGATGGAGCTCTCGAGCAGCGGGCTGGAAATAGCCTGCTGGGCAGCGTCGACGGCACGGGTGTCCCCAGAAGCGGTACCGATACCCATCATGGCGGTACCGGCCTGCTTCATGATGGTCTTAACATCGGCGAAGTCCAGGTTGATGATACCGGGGACGGTGATGAGGTCGGTGATGCCCTGGGTGCCCTGGGAAAGGACGCCATCGGCGATTGCGAAGGCCTCAAGCATGGTGGTCTTCTTCTCGGCGATGTCGAGCAGCTTGTCGTTAGGGATAACGATCATGGTGTCGACGCAGTCGGAAAGCGTCTTAATGCCTTCTTCGGCGCTCTTCTTGCGCTTGCGGCCCTCAAACGTAAAGGGCTTGGTCACGACGGCGACGGTCAGCGCGCCGACCTCGTTCATCGCGATATCGGCAACGATGGGGGCAGCGCCGGTACCGGTGCCGCCGCCCTCGCCGCAGGTGATGAACACCATATCGGCGCCAGCGAGCGCCTCGGCGATGTCGTCGCGGGACTCATCGGCGGCCTTACGGCCGACCTCGGGGTTGGCGCCAGCGCCCAGGCCGCGGGTCAGGTCGGTGCCGATGTGCACCTTGATATCGGCATCAGAGATCGCGAGTGCCTGAGCATCGGTGTTGATGGCAACAAACTCGACGCCGCGGATACCCTCTTCGATCATTCGATTGACCGCGTTGGTACCGCCGCCGCCGACGCCGACCACCTTAATGACGGCAAGGTAGTTGTTGATCTCTGTCTCGTGCATGTCGGTCCTCCGAACAAAGGTTATTGCCATAGCATGGGTTGACCCCTGCGCACATTAACCTTCAAGTTGAAAGTAAATGCAAAGGTAAACCGTATTATGTTTGCACATTATGAACGTATCAGTCAAATAATTGACGGTGAAAACCAAACAAACCAGATAAACGGCGCGGTATGCCCCGTCAACAAAGGCCAGAAGACGCTACGAGGTCGGTGCGTTCCTAAACGTATAGTTGCCAGGAGATCGAACGTTGATATACGTCACGCCCTCCACCTGCGAAAGCAGCTTGGTAACGATACGCTCCTTTTTGGCAATGTCATCCGAATCTCCGAGCGACACCTCGATACCGTTATCGAGATTCGCCGAGATGGCCTCGACCGAGGGCGTGGAAATATCCTTGACCTGGCCCAGGAACTCGCTCGAGAATCCGCGGACGTAATCCAGGCCGGCCTTGACCGCCTTGGAATTTACCGCTTGCCCCGAAACCGGCGCGACATCGGCCGAGACATCGGTCAGCAGCACGGCTCCGTAATGTTTGGCGAGCGCCAGGGCGGCATCGATGCCGTTTAGGGTGTTGGCACCCTCCCCCGTTGTGATGACATTGCCCTGGTCGTCAACATCGACCGAGGTAGACAGCGGTGCAATCCATGTGTCATCGTCCCCGATCGCCCATGCAAGATCGTCGGAGCTAATGTAGGCAATTGCGATAACCTTGCGTTCCGTCGGCGTGATGATGAGCGTATGGGGAAATTGACGCTGAACATCCACGCCCGAAACCCACGGATTTTGCTTGAGGCCCTCGGTGATCTGGTCGGGATTCACATTGAACAGCGACGTGTCCTCGGGCAGATCGATCAGCTGGATGGCATCGTGCTTGGTCACATGCTCGCTGCCCTGGATCTGAATATCGGTAGCGGCGAACAGGCCAGAGTTAATGACGACGACGGCAACGACTGCAAGCACTGCCAGAGCGGCAAGGATGCCGCCCGCGATTTTGCCCTTGCCCTTAACGGCAGAAGCGGCACCCGCCGCATGATTTGCCAGGGCGCCGATCGATGACAACGGATTAGAGCCCTTTTTGCCCGATTGCGGTTTTGCGGAGGCCGACACCGACGTCAGCATACGTGGCTTAGATGCACCCAGCGCGCGACCGGGACGCGTCACCTTTGCCCCCAACGAGGGCTTGGGCGACGCTATGGGGCGAGAAGGTATGGCGCCCATCGCCGGTTTGGGCGTCACCGAGGGACGTGCCACCGGACGAGCAACATTTTTGGCCGCGGGGCGTCCGCCAAGCTGCGAACCGACAGTCGAACGTTTGGCAGGCCGCACGGACCCAGCAGGCTTAGAAGGCATAACGGACTTACGTTGAGGCTGAGACGGTGCGCCGGAACGCCCCCCGGCGCGGCGGAAGGTTGGTTTCGATGCTCTAGAAGCCGAGGAATTTAACTTCCGGTCTGAGCTCGATGCCATACGCCTCCCTCACCTTTCCGTGCACATGTCTGATAACCGCGGCCACGTCATCGGCCGAGGCGGTTCCGTTATTAACGATAAAATTAGCGTGTACGGGCGAAACTTCCGCGCCGCCAACCGAAAAACCCTTTAATCCACAATCCTCGATAAGCTTGCCCACGCTCGCATCGGGCGGGTTGCGAAATACCGACCCGCAGGATGCACAGCCCATGGGCTGTGTGCGCTTACGCCGCGTCAGGTACCGCTCCATACGTTCACGGATATCGGCCTTGGGCGCAGGTTTGAGCTTGAGCACGCATTCCAGAATGATCTCGTTACGCGGCAGGCTGCATTCACGGTAGCCCCAAGCGATCTCCGAGCCCGCGTAATGCTTGATGCCGGAGCTCGGGTCAAACGTAACGACATCTTCGACCAGCGA
This sequence comes from uncultured Collinsella sp., assembly GCA_902496115.1. Lineage (GTDB taxonomy): Bacteria > Actinomycetota > Coriobacteriia > Coriobacteriales > Coriobacteriaceae > Collinsella. The sequence continues at coordinate 29,112 of CABUZK010000014.1, forward strand.
GCCAATCCACTCGGTTCGCGTGCCGGCATTCATGGACACGGCGCCGCCAACGGAGCCGGGAATACCGACCGCAAACTCAAGGCCCGAAAGGCTGCGCGACAGCGCGTCGTTGACTAGGCGAGCGAATATTACGCCCGCACCGACCGTCAGCGTACAACCGTCTTCGGCGACAACCGTACGCTGGAACTCACGCCCCAACGAAATGACGGCGCCGCGATAGCCTGCATCGGCAACAAGCAGATTAGATCCCTTGCCGATAATGACCCACGGCACCTGCTCACGATCGAGCACCGCCACGGCGCGACGCAAGGCATGATAGCTGTGACACGTCACAAAGAGGTCCGCCTTGCCGCCGATACGATAGCTCGTATGGCGCGCGAGGCGTTCATCCTCAATTACGTCCGTATCGATCATGCCCGAAAGCGCCATGACGGCGTTAAACAGACCCATGGGGTTTAAGCGTCTTTCTTGGCAGTCAGATACTCGATGAACTCGGGGCCGACCGTCGTGACGTCGCCGGCGCCCATGGTAAGCAGCAAATCGCCCTCGCCCACCATTTTCTCGAGCTCCTCATTGAGCTCAAGACGGCTCGAGCAGTACACGACCTCCTTGCCGGGATGCTTGGCGCGCACGGTATCGGCAAGCATCTTGGACGTGACACCCGGGATGGGCATCTCGCCGGCAGAGAACACGTCAATCAACAGCAGCTTGTCAGCATTGGCGAATGCGTCGGCAAAGTCATCGCACAGAGCCTGCAGGCGCGAATAGCGGTGCGGCTGGAACACGACGTCGACATGTTTGTAGCCCAGCGAAGAGGCAGCAGCGAGCGTCGCCTTGATCTCGGTGGGATGATGGCCGTAATCGTCAACCACCGTGATGCCGTCGATATCGCCCACGTGGGTAAAGCGACGGCGGACGCCTTCAAAACTCGAAAGTGCCTTAGCGGCGGCGTCGATATCGAGGCCTAGGACATGGGCGACGGTCAAGACGGCCGTGGCGTTGAGCATGTTGTGACGACCGGGGTTGCTCTTAATCTCGACAGCGTGCTCGGTGCCGTCCTCAAAGCGAACGATAAAGTCGCTCTGGATGCCCTTGACATCCGGATGCACGCAGACGATGTCGTTGGTCTCGGCAAAGCCATAGGAAAGCACATGACGGCCCGTCGACTTGGCAAGCTCGACCAGATGCGGGTCCTCGCCACAGACGATGACCGTGCCGTCCTCGCCCACCAGACTCATAAACTTGGCGAAGGTGGCCTCGATCTCCTCGATACCCGAGTAATGATCGAGATGGTCGGCCTCGACGTTGGTCACGATGACCACATTGGGGTTAAGGAACAGGAAGGAGCTGTCGGACTCATCCACCTCGGCGACAAAATAGTCGCCCGAGCCGTTCTTGCCGTTGGTATCGTAGCCCTCAACAATGCCACCGATCAGGAAGCTGGGGTCCAGACCCATGCGGTCGAGCATGGTGGCACACATCGAAGAGGTCGTGGTCTTGCCGTGAGTACCGGCGACGGCGACGGTGGTGTAGCCGTGGCCCAGAGCCGAGAGCATCTTGGCGCGAGGCCACACGGGAATACCCAGCTCGCGCGCACGGACGAGCTCGGGGTTGGACTCGGGAATAGCGGTAGAGACCACGACGACGTCGGGCTTGACCTCGTCGATGGTGGCGGCCTCATGGCCCACATGCACCTTCACGCCGGCGCGGGTAAGCTGGCGAATATAGCGCGACGTCTTAAGGTCGGAGCCGGTAACGACATAGCCGCGTTCGTGAAGGACGAGGGCGATGCCGCTCATGCCGGCGCCACCGATACCGATAAAATGGGCGCTCTTGAAATCGGGCGCGGAGGTTGCAGTCTGGGAATCAGCCATGTGCTCGTGTACTCCTTGCGTAAACACTGCCTGTAACCCGTCTACTGTACCGCACCTACCGCATCCGCGCGAGGGCGACCCGCGATATCCCGTCTAACTAACGCAATCCTTCTACCGCGTCTGCCAAAAGGACGGCAGCGCGGTCCTGGGCCAAACCGCGAGCCGCCTGACGCATGGCATCGCGCGCCTGCGCATCATCGATAAGATGCAGCAGCTCATCGGCAAACGCCCGGGTGTCGATATCGGCATCGGCGCAGAGCACGCCAGCACCGGCATCGACCAGATAGCGGGCATTGGTGGTCTGATGATCGGCCGTCGCATGCGGATACGGCACCAGTACCGAAGGTGTGGCAAGGGCCGCGATCTCGGCAACGCTCGAAGCGCCCGAGCGCGAGAGGACCAAATCGGCCGCGGCCAGCATATCGCCCATATTGTCGATGTAGGGCTGGACGCGATACCGCTTCGCCTCCTCGGGCATCAGGGCAAGAGCACGCTCGGTGTCCTCGAAGCCATCGGCGCCCGTCGAATGCAAAACATAGAGATTATCGCGCGAGAGCAACTCGTTTTTAAGCGAAGCCACGCGCTCATTAAGATGTTGATCACCAAGTGAGCCGCCAAAAACCAGCAGGAGTGTGGCGTCCTCAGGCACGTCGAGAGCCCTGCGACCGCGAACCCGATCCCCCTCGATCACAGAACGGCGCACGGGGTTGCCGGTCATGAGCACATGGTCAGGATCGCCCTCACGCTCAAACACGGAACGTGCTGCCGGCACCGAGATGCAAACGCGGGCGGCATGCGAACTCATCATCTTGTTAGCAAGGCCCGGAACGGAGTTCTGTTCATGCAGCAGATACGGAATGCCCGCGTCTTTGCACCAGCCCAGAAGCGGGACCTCGACATAGGCGCCAAAACCTATAGCGACATCGGGCTTGCAGGCTTTAGAAAAATGGCTGCCGAGCGCGCGCTTCGCCTTATAGACACGCCACAGCGAGCTCAATGCCGTCCAAGGGCGAGAGCGGTCGAAGCCCGTAACCGTAATCGGCACAAAATCGAACCCTGCCTCGGGAACCAGACGACCCTCGAGCTTATGCGACTGACCCACAAACACAACGTGGTGGCCACGGTCACGTAGCTCCTCGGCCAAGGCAAGTGCGGGGTTGATATGTCCCGCCGTGCCGCCGGCTGCGATAGCAACGGTCATCTTATCGGTCATGGTAGTCCCTTCGTACGCGCGGCCCCTGGTCGTCGGTGCGCAAGCGCGCCGACGGGTCCGAATTCAAGTCGATCCGATTATATCCGCCACCCGTATTGCGCGGCGTCGGTCGTTGCGGGCGACTCTGCGGCACCGAGCGCGGACGAGCATCCGACTCCGAAGCAAAACCGTTCAAGACGGTAAAACCGCCACGCGACGAGCGCTCCCCACGCGTATGGGGAACACCGGCAGTGCTCTCGTCCATAACGGCAAAGCTATCGCGACGACGATCGTATTCATCGCGTCGAGCGCTCTCGTGCGACACGCGCAAAATAAGCCCGGCGAGCATGAGCGACACGATAATCGACGAGCCGCCATAGCTGATAAACGGCAGCGGCTTACCCGTCATAGGAAACACGTTGAGAATACCCAGCGCGTTGATCAAAAACTGCACCGCGAGGATAACCGCAGAGCCCGAAGCCATGAGCGCCCCGCGACGATCGGCGGCCTGCTCGGCAATTCGAAACGCCGAGTAGATCAGCATCGCAAACACCAAGAAAAACAGCAGCGTCCCCAAAAAGCCAACCTCCTCGCCAATGATGGCCAGGATGTAGTCGTTGTGAGCCTCGGGCAAATACGAGTACTTCATGGTTGAGTTGCCGATACCGCGGCCGAACAGTCCGCCCGAAGCAAACGCCATAATGGCGAGCGTTGCCTGATACCCGTCTCCATATTCATCTGCCCAAGGGTTCAAGAGAACCTGAATGCGCACCATACGGTACGGCTCGACGACAAGAGCGATCACGATGATGACGGCGCCAGCAAGAATCGCACCGATAATGTATTTTGGGTCAAGGCCGGCAAAGAGCGCCATGCACATGATCGTCAACAGAATAATCAGGATGGTGCCAAAGTCGGGCTGAATAAAAATCAAGACGAGCGATATGCCCAAATATAAGCCCATGCCCTTAAGGAACTCATTGATGTTACCGCCGGGCGAAAACACGCGATCGAGCATGATGGCAGAATAGGCAATGGCAAACGGCTTGAGAAACTCCGATGGCTGAAACTGAATGCCGGCAATGCTCAGCCAACGCGTAGCGCCACGGCTGCCGCTACCAAAGAGGAACACCGCAAGCAGCAAGATCATCATAGCGATAAGGGCAAGTTTAAGCGCCCCTTCGCCAAACCAGCTATCGGGTGCAACGCGCGCGATGAACTCGAGGGCAGCAACACCGACGACAGTGAACATAAACTGCCGGAACAAAAAGTAGGTCGCGGAGTCGTTCTCGTGAAGCGCCTCGACTGAAGAAGCCGAGTACACCATAAGCAGGCCAAAACAGACCAGCGAGAACAGGCAGGTCAAAAAGACCAGGCGGGGTCGCATGATACGTGCGGGGACGCCGGCGATATAACGTTCGCCGATGCCCTGCGTGCGACGACCGGCGCGCGGCGTGATGCACTGCGAGGAAGCACGGTCCGAGTCGGGCCTCCTCATATTCTGTCGGGGGCTCTCCTCTCTCACCGGCAACCCCTATTCCATTTGCGTATTGGACGCAGCGGCAAGCTGGGCCACATAGTCCTTAAACACGCGACCGCGCTCCTCGTAGCCCGAGAACTCATCGAACGAAGAGCAGGCGGGCGACAGTAAGATCACATCGCCGCGGCTCGAGAGCGAACGGGCAACGTCCACGGCATCGCGCAGGTCGTCGGCCTGGGCGATATCGACATCACCGTCGACATCCGCCTCGTCCATAGCGGCGGTAAAGCGCTCGCGCGCGTCGCCAAAGCAGACCACCGAGCGAACGTTATCCATCACAACGCGGGCAAAGGACTCGAGCGGCGTGCCCTTATCGTGACCGCCGAGCAGCAAGATCACATCGTCATCGGGAAACGCCGTCAGGGCCTTTTCGACCGCATCGGTGTTCGTTGCCTTGGAATCGTTAACATAGCGCACGCCATCGATCTCGCCACAGGGCTCAACGCGGTGCTCCAGCGGCTGGAACGAGACCAGGCCGCGACACACACCGTCAACATCGGCGCCGACCGTCAGGGCCGCCGTGGCAGCACACAGGGCATTGATTACATTGTGATGGCCCGAAATCTTAAGCTCGGACGTATCGACGAGCGGGGTCTCGACGCCCTTCAGGCGAATGACCATCTTGCCATCGCGAACAAATGCGGCGTCCTCGCCCGCAGGCTCGTCAAAAGCAACCTTGCAGATGCGACGGCCCGGAACATAGATGTACTCATCGAACTCGTGGATACCGGCATCCTCGACATCAACAATCACCAGGTCATCGTCGACCATATTCTCGAAGAGCTTAATCTTGGCGAGCGCATAGTTCTTATGGCTCTTATGCCAGCCCAGATGATCGGGGGTAATGTTGAGCAGCACCGCCACACGGGGGTGAAGCTCCTGGGTCGTTGCGATCTGATAGCTCGAAAGCTCCGCCACAAACCACTCGTTATGCGCACGGCCATCGATCTCGTTCACCGGAGGCTCGCCAATGTTGCCGACAGCAACGCTCGCCTCGCCCGCCGCCTTAAGCAGGTAATCGGTCAGCGACGTGGTTGTCGTCTTGCCGTTGGTGCCCGTAATGGCAATCCAATTTTGGGGAGACAGACGGTAGGCAAACTCGGGCTCACCCATAATCTGGGCAGCGTGATCACGGCCAGCCTTAAAGAATGCCGAGAACTCCGAGATGCCCGGACACGTCACGCATACATCAAACGCGCCCTCGACCTGCTCGGTTCCGTAGACAAACGATGCCCCGTGCGCCTCGAGCGAGCGCGTGGCATCGTTGGGCTCGGACGCGCCGCCACCGTAAACGGTAACGGCACTCACGCGCTCGGGATGCGCAAGCGCCCAGCGAGCGACATCAAGACCGGACTTGCCCTGGCCCAAAACGAGCAGGCTAAAGACATTAGCAAGAGGCATGAAAGACCACTATCCCAACTGGAAGAACAACGCGAGGCCCAGGGCTCCGAAGGCCGCGGCGACAATCCAAAAACGGATGACGACCTTGGTCTCGGCCCAGCCCTTCTTTTCGAAATGATGATGAATGGGCGCCATAAGGAAGACGCGCTTGTGCGTAAAGTGGAAATAGACAACCTGGATCATGACCGACAGGGTCTCGACGATAAACAGACCGCCGATGATGAGGGAAACGACTTCGGTGTTGGTCATGATGGAGGTGCAGGCAAAAGCGGCACCCAGGGCAAGCGAGCCGGTATCGCCCATAAAGATGCTCGCCGGATAGCAGTTGAACCACAAAAAGCCCAGGCAGGCGCCGGCGCACGCCGTGCAGAAGATGGACAGGTTCACATCGCCGTGCAAAAACGCCATGGCGGCCATGGCCAGCATGGCGATCATGGAGGTGCCGCCGGCAAGACCGTCCAAGCCGTCGGTGAGGTTTACGGCGTTGGAAAGGCCCGCGATCATCAGCCAGCAAAAGACAAGGTAGAGCCACGGAAAAGAGAGGCCGCAAATGGTGGTCGAGAGCACACCAAGGTCGATCGTCAGGCCACCGGGGAAACGAATCTCGGGGGCGACGCCGCACCAGTTGACAGCAAGCACGGTAAAGGTAACGCAGATGAGGGTAAGGCCAATCATCTTGGCGTGAGGCGTCAGGCCGAGCGAGCGGCCGTGCGTGACAGAAGTCAGGTCGTCGATGAGGCCAAGAACGCCGGTTGCCAGCGTGGCGAGCAGCACAAGCACGAGCTCGGTGGTGAGCTTTCCCATCAAAAGGCAGGTCAGCGAAACGGCAACCAGGATGATGACGCCACCCATGGTGGGCGTGCCCTGCTTAATCAGGTGACGCTTGGGGCCATCGGCGCGAACCTGCTGGCCGATGCCCTCGACCTTCAGGAGCTTAATCCACCACGGCATAAGCAGCATCGCGATGACGGCGGCGATGCCCAACCCCAAAAATGCCTGGTACGTAGGATACGAAGGATTGCCGAACATGGACTAGCACACACCTTCCACAAAGCGATCGAGCTCAACGAAGCGTGAGCCCTTGACCAGCACGACATCATGCTGCTCAAGAGCGCCGCCCATACGGTCGAGCACCTGCTGATAGTCGGAGAACACCTGAATGCGGTCCTCATCCATACCCATCATGCGCGCGGCCTCGGCCATACGCTGGGCAAGCTCACCGCCGACACATGCGAGCATATCGAGCTTCTTGGCCGCCGCATAGGCGCCCACCAGCTCATGCATGCGAGGAGCCTCGTCGCCCATCTCGCCCATCTCGCCCAGAACCGCCATGCGCGAACCCGTGCACGAAAGCGAACACAGCAGGTCGAGGCCGGCTGCCATCGATTCGGCACTGGCGTTATATGAGTCGTCGATGACGCGAGCGCCGCTCTTGGCGCGCTTGATTTCCTGGCGATGCCCGGTAATCGTAAGACCCCTAAAGGCGGCATCGATCTGCTCGGGCGTCACGCCAAGACGATAGGCAACCGCCGCGGCCTTGACGGCATTGGGAACGGACTGCGCGCCGGGAATGGCAAGCAGTGTGTCGATAGTCTCGCCCAAGCCAAAATCGAGCGTAAAGACCGGGCGCCCCTCGTCATCAATGCGAATGTCGCACGCACGGACCTCATCGTCGTCCGAGACGCCCGCAAGCATCACGTCGACGCCCGCAGGCGCGGCAAAGGTGTCGCGGATGAACGGAGTAAAGTCGTCCTCACCACCCAAAACCAGCAACGGGAGAAGGTCTCCGGCGGCGCACATGCCGCCAACAATCTCGGATTTGGCACGAGCGATATTCTCGCGACTGCCCAGAATACCGATATGGGAGGTGCCGATCTTGGTCACAATGGCAAGGTTGGGATTGGCGGACTGAGACATGCGCTCAATCTCGTGGAAATGGTTCATGCCCATCTCGAGCACCAGAACCTCGGTGTCGGCAGGGGCCGCCAGCACCGTGAGCGGCATACCGATCAGGTTGTTGTAGTTACCCTTGGTTGCCCAAACGCGATAGCGCTTGGCGAGCACCGCGGCGAGCACGTCCTTGGTCGTTGTCTTGCCGATAGAGCCGGTAATGCCAATTACCAGGCAGCCAAGCTCCAAACGATAAGCGTGAGCCAGGCGCAGCAAAAACTCCTCGGGGTCATCGGTATGCAGGATGGCGCAGCCCTTCTCATGGGCCAGCGAAAGCAGCTCGGCATCGGGCTCGCGCGTCATCACTACGGCGCCGGCACCCGACTCGATGGCACGGGAAGCAAAGTCGTTGCCGTCGACCTTTTCACCCGGGAAGGCGACGAATATCGTGCCCTCCTCAACCTGGCGCGAGTCGATAACGCAACCGCGGCATACCCGATCGGCTTCTCCCGTCACGGTTCGGGCCCCTGTTGCGGCCGCGAGATTGTTGACGGCGATCTCTATCATTGCAGCTCCCCTGTAAACCTAATAATGCTATCGGCGTATTGTATCCCAGCGCCGCCTACGCGTGGTGCAGGGCGTGTGAACAACCCGGATTAACCGACTGGCCATTTCATAGATAGTAACCCCCTACTTGGTGCGCGGGACACCCAACACGTCAAGCGCACTGGCCATAATGGACTGGAACGGCACTGCGGCGGCATCGGAGCCTGACGGGGTTCCGTCAAGGGTGATATAGCACAGGACCTTGGGCGACTGCGCCGGGGCAAACCCCATAAAAGACGACATGTAGTTCTCTTTGAGGTAGCCGCCGTTCTCATCGGCGCGCTCGGCCGTACCTGTCTTGCCCGCCACGTCGTAGCCGTCCACCGCGCCGCCAACGCCCGTTCCCTCGGCAACGACCGTCTGCATACACGATGTCACCTGCGAGGCGGCCTCCTCGGAAATCGCGCGATCCCCCTCGCCCCAATCCTTTTCATCGCCCTTGCTCGACTTATAGAAGTGCGGAGTCATCATCACGCCGCCGTTCGCGATGCCGCCCACGGCACGTGCGACCTCAATCGGCGAGACGGACAGCGCCTGGCCAAAGCTCATAGCACCCAAGGTGGCACCATCGTACTGGTCGCGCTCCTTGACGATGCCCAGACTCTCACCCGGAAAATCGACACCGGAGCTATGACCGATACCCCACTTGTCCACATAGGTGGCAAAATCATCGGCACCGATCTTGCGCCCCACCAGGACAAAACCGACATTGGACGAACGGCGCATCATCTCGCGTACGTCCATTGTCATGGTGTAGTCACGCTTGTCGGCATCGGTAACGGTATCGTCGCCCACCTTGATACTCGCGGGAACCTCAAACGATGTGCTCGGGCGCACAACGCCCAAATCAAATCCGGCGCCCGCAACCAGCGTCTTAAAGACCGAGCCGGGCTCGTAGGCATCCGTCACCAGACGAAGGTTCATGTCCTCGGTCTTGGCGTTTTCCAAATTGGTCTGGTCGTAG
>CABUZK010000015.1 GCA_902496115.1 uncultured Collinsella sp.
CCAGGTCGTGCTTCACCCTGAGGTCTATACTCATGGAAAACCTCCCATTTCCCGATGTCCAAGAAACGGGAGGCAGTTCACTGTCCCCTTTGTGGTGGTTTTTGTTTTTGAGAGAGGGGCGGGACGCTGATGGACGTCCGTACGGACGGCGATATTGCCGATAGCTTTTGGTGGCGGCGCACAACGCTGACGCGCCGCACTCCTCTGTATGACGCCTGCGTATCGGTGGGGCTGCTGGTCGCGGCGACGATTGTGGGCGCGCTGCTCGACCATCCGGGTCTCGCGCCGAGCATCATGATCGTCTATGTGTTCGCCGTTCAGCTGTGCGCATTCTTTACCTGCAGTCGCCTGTATTGCTTGCTGAGCTCGGCTGCCGCCGTGGCGCTCTACAACTTCTTGTTTGTCGACCCGCGCTGCTCGCTGTCGTTTATCGACCGCGTCTATCCTGGCATGTTCTTCATCATGTTTGTGGTCTCGCTTGTGTCGAGCTCGATTGCGTTGGCCCTGCGCCGGGCCTTGGCGCAGGCTGCCGCCAGCGACCGTCGCACGCATATGGTGCTCGAGACCAACCGCATGCTGCAGCGCTGCGCCGACGAGCAGCAGATTGTCCATGCCATGGCAACGCAGCTGGCGCGTCTTTCGGGCTGTCCGGTCGTGTGGTACAGCGCCGACGCCGAGGGCGATGACCTGCTGCCGCGCGCGACATACACGGCCGTGGGCGATGCCGCGCCGGTGCACGAACTGGCGCCGCAGATGCCGCCGCGGCTCTCGGCGTCCGCCTATGTGGGAACGCCGCTCGATGCCACCTATGGCGGCTCGGCGTTTTATGGCATCTACCTGACGGTTCGCACGGGCGACGGTTTCGTCCGCTCGGGCGACCCCGCCTCGGTGGTGGGCGTGCTGGCCATCGTTGCAGAGCCCGACGTGCTGACGCATGAGGAGCGGACGCTTGCCGATGCCATCGTGAGCGAAGGCGAGCTGGCGCTCGACCGCGCCCGCGCCATGGAGGCCCGCGAGGAAGCGGCGGTGCTCGCCAAAAACGAACAGCTGCGCGCCAACCTGTTGCGCTCCATTTCGCACGATCTGCGCACGCCGCTTACCAGTATTTCGGGTAATGCCGACGTGCTGCTCGATCAGGGCTCGACCGGCACCGCGGTGCTCGATGCCCAGACGCGCCGCGGCCTGCTTCTATCCATTCGCTCGGATGCGCTGTGGCTCAACGCCACCGTCGAGAATCTGCTCGCCATCACCAAGCTCGAGGGTGGCGGTATGCGCCTGTCGACCACGCTCGAGCTCATGGACGATATCGTCGAGGAGGCGCTGCGCCACGTGAACCCTGCCGTGCGCGAGCACGACCTTAAGGTGGTGGCGTGCGATGAGCCGGCGCTCGTCAACGTCGATGCGCGCCTGATGGTGCAGCTGGTGGTCAATCTGGTGAACAACGCCATCACCTATACGCCCGCAGGCTCGCATATCATGATTTCGATTAGCGTCGACGATGGACGCGTGGCGTGCTCGGTGGCCGATGATGGTCCGGGCATCGCACCCGAGGATCGCGAACGGATCTTCGAGTCGTTCTATACCGCCAACCATGGTCTGGCCGACAGCCACCGCAGCGTTGGCCTGGGTCTTTCGCTCTGCCGTTCCATTGCGTTGGCGCATGGCGGTAGCATAGAGGTTGCCGCGGCGGACCCGCACGGTTCGGTCTTTACGATTGAACTTCCCGCCGCCGACGTTTCGTTTGATAAGGAGTAGCGCTGTGCCGAACTCTGCCGTAAAACCGCTCATCTTGGTCGTTGAGGACGACCCCGCCGTTCGCAATCTTATTGTTGCCGCGCTCGAGGCGCACGGCTTGCGCCATATGGCTGTGGAGACCGCCCATGCCGCCATCGCCGCCGCCTCGTCGCAGGCGCCGAGCATTGTGCTGCTCGATCTGGGCCTGCCCGATATGGACGGCGTCAAGGTGGTGGAGTCGGTGCGCGCATGGTCGGGCATGCCGATCATCGTGGTCTCGGCGCGCAGCGAGGACGCGGACAAGATTCGCGCGCTCGATGCCGGTGCCGACGACTACCTGACCAAGCCGTTTTCGGTCGAGGAGCTGCTCGCGCGCATTCGCACGACGCTCAGGCGCCTTTCGTATGCACAAACGGGTGGCGTTGTCTCCGAGGGCTCGTTCGATACCGGTGAGCTGCATATCGATTTTGATGCCGGCATCGCCACGATGGATGGCGAGGAGCTGCATCTGACGCCGATCGAGTATAAGCTCCTGTGCCTGCTGGCGCACAACGCCGACAAGGTACTGACGCACCAGTTTATCCTGCACGAGATTTGGGGCACGGCAACCAAGAGCGACCTGGCGAGCCTGCGCGTCTTTATGGGCACGCTGCGCAAGAAGATTGAGTCCGACCCCGCGCATCCGCGCTATATCCAGACGCACGTGGGTATTGGTTACCGATTGGTCATCCAGGGATAGGTCGGCATCCGCCATCCCAATATGAGTTGCGGTGAAATACGGTCTAAATTTGCCTAATTCCAGGCAAAACAGTCCGTATTCCACCGCAACGTTGTCTATTTGCCCTTGGGCTTGCTGGCGTAGAACTTCTTCTTTTTGGACTTGCCGGCAGGGGAGGGTTTGCCAGCAAAGTTGGACTTGCCGTTGCCGTGCGGCCCCTGGTCGCCTGCCTGCGCGTGCGCGGGCGCTGCCGCGCGAGGCTTGCGGGCCTCGGGGTTGCGCAGCTCCTCGGTTCGCTCGGCAATCTCCTCGGCGCTAAAGCCGACCTCGGCCATGGCGTCCTCGATGGGCAGGCGGCGCACGATATAGCAGTGGTGCACCTTCTGGTTGCGCGCGAAGTCCTCGGGAATGGTCTGCGTCGTAATGTCCTCCAGCACGACGCCCGCGCGCGCGAGCTTGCGCGTCTCGGGGCGGAAGCCGCGCAGGTTGCAGCTAAAGATGGCGTGGCCGCCCTGTGCGAGCAGGCGCGATACGCCGACCAACAGCTCAACATGGTCGCGCTGGACATCCCAGGTACGGCGGCCCATCTTTGACGAGTTCGAGAACGTGGGCGGGTCGACAAAGATCAGGTCCCAGCGGTTGCGCGTCTGGCGCTGGTCACGAATCCAGGCGAGCACGTCGTCGCGCACAAAATGATGCTGCGGACCAACAAAGCCGTTCTGGCGCATATTGCGCTCGGCCCAGTCCAGGTAGGTGTTGGAAAGGTCGACCGTCACGGTCTCCTCGACGCCGCCATCGGCCGCGTAGCAGGTGGCGGTGCCGGTGTAGGCAAACAGGTTGAGGAAGCGGCGCGCCTGCTTGGCGTGCTCGCGCACCAGGTTGCGCGTGACGCGATGATCCAGGAAGATGCCCACATCCAAATAGTCGTCAAAGTTGACGGCAAAGGTGAGTCCGCCCTCTTCGATGAGCGGCAGACGACGGCGCGCGATGTTGGCGCGCTCGCCCGAGCCGCCCTTGCCGGCGCCCTGCTTACCGTACTGCGAGCCGCCGCGCGAACGCATGCGGGCCTTGGCGTGCACATGCTCGGCCGGAACATCAAGGATACGCGGCGCGATGGCCAAGATGTCGAGCATGCGGGCCTGGGCTAGCGCGGGATCGATGGTCTTGGGTGCGGCGTATTCGGCGATGACGAGCCAGCGGCCCGGCGTCTGCGGGCAGCCCTCGTACAGGTCGATGGCGGCGGAGTAGTCGGGCAGGTCGGCATCGTAGACGCGGTAGCAGCTCACGCCCTCGCGCTTGGCCCACTTGCGGCGCAGACGGGCGTTCTTGCGCAGGCGGTTGGCGAACTGCTCGGACTCCGGGATGAGCACGGGCAGCGGCTTGCCGTCGCCCAGGTCGAGCATGGCGGCAGGCTCGGGCATGGCGGAAGCAGCGGCTTCGCCTTGGGCATCTGCGGTCTGCTCCTCGGCATCTGCACTGGTCGCAGCCTCAAACGCTGCGGCGGCGTGGTCGAGCGAAGGCCAAACCTCAATAGCCGCCTCCTCGTTATTGGGCATGACGGCGATGGAGCGCGCGGGCTCGGCATGGAGCGCGCGGGCCAGCAATCCGTCGCGGGTGAGCGCGGCGACCGGCGCTGCGGCAAGCTCGGGCGCGCGGCGCAGCTCGCCTACCAACGTCATGGCATCGTGCATGAGCGAAAGCGGGGTCTCGGTCGTGTCCGCGACCAGGGCGGCACCGGCGACGGCGCCCGCATGGTCCAGCACGGTGGCGGGCTTGGCGGCACAAAAGTCGACAAAACGCTTGTAGCCGGCGCACTTGACCATGCGCTCGGCAGTCTTGCGGGCGGCGGGGTCGATGTCTGCGGCCACGATGCGCGCCTGGCGCTCGCGCGCTGCCGCCTCGCGCGAGCGCGCCTCGGCAAGCAGCTGCTCCCACAGGGCGGCGTCGTGCAGCTGCCAGCCCTCAAAGCCCCAGCGCTCGCGTGCGGCGCCCGGGGCGCGGTCAGTCAGGATATTCACGGCCTCCAGCAGCAGGCCGCCGCCGGCGCACGAGGCGTCGATCAGCGTGGGCAGAGCCTCGTTCTCGTAATCGTCGGCCGTCAGCTCGCGCTCGCACAGTGCGGTCCAGCCGACCTGCGCCAGCACCAGGGCGGCGTAGTCGGGGCGCAGCACGTGCGTACCATCGCCGGCGCGGGTCGCGGCAGGCGGCAGGCGTTTGAACAGCGGGTCGCCCGAAAGGTCCAGGCTGATGCTCGCGCGACGCTGACGCAGCGAAAGCAGCAGGTGAACGTCGGGGTCGGCGGCATCGACGTCGGCGCGACGGCCCGTGGTCTCGGCCAGGCGGTCACACAGCGCGTCCTTGGCGCGCAGGGCCGAGAAGCGCGTGTTGCGCAGCTGCTCGGTCACGCCGCGGGCGGTAATGGCGATGGTGGCGCCGGGGCGGATGATGGTCTCCCAGGCGATGTCGTAAACGCTATCGTACAGCTCGTCGGCATCCTGCGCCTCAAAGCGCCCGAGTACCACGAACACACGGCTCGCCAGGCGCGACCACAGACAGGCGCGGTAGCCTTCTTCGAGCTCGCCCTCAAATGTAGCGCGGCCCTTCAGCCGGCGAACATGCGAAAGCCCGAGGCGTTTAAGCTCATCGGCGAGTGCGGACTCAAAGCCCTCGGGGCAGCTTGCGTAAAATTCCATGGGTGACCTCTCTGGTTGCGTCGCTCCATTATATGATGGATACTTCGTTTACTCTCGCCCCCGAAAGGAACCCATATGATTGATGCGTGCCCCGATTCCGCCGTGCTCTTTTTTGACGTGGACGGCACGCTGACGTCGTTCGATCCCGACAACATGACCGACAAGGACTTTTCGGCGGTTCGCCCCTCGCAGGCGGTCGTCGAGGCGTTTCATCGTCTGCGCGACGCGGGACACAAGGCGTTTATCTGCACGGGTCGCCCCCTGTGGCTCATCGCCGATAGCTTGCGTGCGCTCGACCCCGCGGGCGTCGTTGCCATGGCGGGCGCCACGCTCGAGGTCGAGGGCCGCGTGGTGTATGAGGACTGCTTTGACGAAGACATTGTTGAGGAGCTTGCACGCCGTATGGCCGCGGCAGGGATTGAAGCCTTTTTCGAGACCAACGTGGCTACTTTTGCCCTGGAACCCGCGGGTGTTGAGCAGTCGTCTCTGATCGGCACTTCTGTGGTGCACAGCATCGAGGAAATGCGCGTCGACGGCCGTCTGCGCGTGGGCAAGGTAGGCATCGTCGCGAGCGACCTGGCTCGCGTAGCCAACGATGATGGCTTTATCGATCGCGAGTTTGAGCTGTGCAACACCGGTGGTCAGAATCGCGAGCTGAGCCCCAAGGGCATCGACAAGGGCGTAGGCGTGGCGCGAGCGCTGGAATACCTGGGTCGCACCGGCAACGCGCGCACCTTTGGCTTCGGCGATTCGGGTAACGACCTGGGCATGCTCGCTGCGGTCGAGACGGCTGTCGCCATGGGCAACGCCATGCCTGAGGTCAAGGCGGTCGCCGACTTCGTGACCGACGACGTCGCACACGACGGCACCGTCACAGCGATGCAGCATTTCGGCCTCATCTAATGAATCCCGCGTTCTGACGTTTGCTCAAACTGCGACTCTTTGCTTTTGCATGCTCAATCGATTTATCAATCCAAACACTGAGGTGTTTATACCGTTCGCCGAGAAGATAAAAACCCGCAGCTCACGCCTTGATAAACGTAGGTAAAGTGTTTAGCAGTTTAACGCCCATGTGCAAGCGAAAGGAATCAGGCAGATGGCAATCAAGGTGTTCGCTGACGGTGCAAACCTCGAGGGCATGCTCGACATGTACGAGAACGGCAACGTTCAGGGTTTCACGACCAACCCGTCCCTTATGAAGAAGGGCGGCGTGACGGACTACCGCGCGTTTGCCAAGGAGGTCCTGGCCCACATCACCGATGTGTCCGTCTCGTTTGAGGTTTTTGCCGACGACGTCGAGACCATGGAGGTCGAGGCCCGCGAGATCGCTACCTGGGCCGAGAACGTCTACGTCAAGATTCCGTGCGTGACCACCAAGGGCGAGTCCACCGCCGAGCTGGTCCGCAAGCTTTCCGCCGACGGCATCAAGGTCAACGTCACTACCATCTTTACGCCTACGCAGGTCGATGAGATGGTCGAAGCCGTTGACGCCGAGACGCCGTCCATCATCTCGCTCTTTGCCGGCCGTATCGCCGATACCGGCGTCGACCCCATTCCGTTTATGACGGAGTCGGTCAAGAAGGCCGCCGCCAAGCCCAACTGTGAGGTCCTGTGGGCGTCCACGCGCGAGCTCATCAACATTTACCAGGCCGAGGCCTGTGGTTGCCAGATCATCACGGTGCCCAACAGCATCCTGGCCAAGCGCAAGAACATTGGTCGCGACCCGTACGAGGTCTCGCTCGACACCGTCCGCGGCTTTGCCAAGGATATCGCCTCGCTCGGCTTTCATATTCTGCCGTAAGCAAGGGTACCCCCTGTAGCGACGTGCAAAATCGCGAGTATTCAGCAAGGTAAAGGCTTTTACCAGTTTACCGAAGCATGGAACGGCCCCCGTTTTGGCTCTGACGACGCTAAAACGGGGGCTGTTTTTTGCTTTTTCGTCTCTGAGGGGCACCCGGAACGGTGGAATTTGCAGAATACTCGCGATTTTGCACATCGCTACAGGGGGTACCTTTGCTTTGGCGGTTTACTTGCCCTGCACCATGGTGAGCGAGATCTTCTTGCGGTCGCGATCGACCTTTTCAACCCACACCTTGACCGTGTCACCGACGCGCACCACGTCGCTGGGGTGCTTGACAAAGCGGTTGGCCAGTTTGGAGATGTGCACGAGGCCGTCCTGGTGCACGCCCACGTCGACGAAGGCGCCAAAGTCGACGACGTTGCGCACCGTGCCCTTGAGCTCCATGCCGGGTTCCAGGTCGTCGATGGAAAGCGCTGAGCGGCTAAAGACCACCTCGGGTGCGTCGTCGCGCGGGTCGCGGCCGGGCTTCTTGAGCTCGTTGACGATGTCGATGAGCGTGAGGGTGCCGCAGTTCAGGTCGCTTGCCAGCGCCGAGATGCTGCCCAGGCGGCGCTCGATGTCGGGCACGCCGCCGCGGCTGAGCTCGCTTGTTTTAACGCCGGCGCGTTCTAGGACGGCCGTGGCCACCTCGTAGCTTTCGGGGTGGACGCTCGTCGCGTCGAGCGGGTTCTTACCGCCACTAATGCGCAGGAAACCCGCGGCGTTGAGGTATGCCTTGGGTCCCAGCTTGGGGACCTTCTTGAGCTGGCAGCGATCGGTAAAGGCGCCGTTTTCCTCGCGGTAGGCCACGATGTTTTTGGCCACGCTCGGCGTAATGCCCGATACGTATCCCAGCAAACTTGCGCTCGCGGTGTTTACGTCGACGCCCACGCGGTTGACGACGTCCTCCACCACGTGGCCCAGGGTGCGTGAGAGCTCGGCCTGGTCAAGGTCGTGCTGGTACTGGCCCACGCCGATGGACTGGGGCGGAATCTTGACGAGCTCTGCCAGCGGGTCCTGCAGGCGGCGGCCCAGGCTCATGGCGCCACGCACGGTGACGTCCAGATCGGGATACTCCTGGCTGGCGAGCTCGGAGGCGGAGTACACCGACGCGCCGGCTTCGTTAACGATGGTGTAGCGAAGGCTGGGCGCCTGCTCGGCAATGAACTCCGAGACGACTTCCTCGGTCTCGCGGCTGGCGGTGCCGTTGCCGATGACGATGGTGTTGACGCTGTCCTTTTTGACGAGGCGGGCGAGCTCGCGCTTGGTGCCGGCGACGTCGTGGCGCGGCTTGGCGGGATAGACCACGCCGTGGTCGAGCAGCTTGCCGGTCTCGTCCATGACGGCGACCTTGCAGCCGGTGCGGTAGCCCGGATCGAGCGCGAGCACGCGGGCGCCGCGCACGGGGCGTGCCGAGAGCAGGCCCTCGAGATTCTTGGCAAAGACATTGATGGCCTCGGTCTGCGCACGGACGGTGAGTTTGGCGCGGGCCTCGCGCTCCAGCGAGGGGGCCATGAGGCGCTTGTAGCCGTCGGCGATGGCGGCGTCAAAGACGGGCGCGAAGACGCCCTGGCGTCGGGGCCAACGGCTGCCGAGGCGTGCCGTGGCGGCGGCGCCGTCGACGTTCACGCGCACGCGGAGCTTGCCCTCGCGCTCACCGCGGTCGATAGCCAGCACGCGGTGGTTGGGTATACGGCGCAGCGGCTCATCATAGCTGTAGTACGGCTCGTAGGGGGTCTTCTCGGTGGGGTCGGTGGCCTCGACGACGATGTCTGCGGTGTTTTGCGTAAAGGCACGCAGGTCGGCGACGTTCTCGGGGTCCTCGGCCACCGTCTCGGCCACGATGTCCGCCGCGCCGGCGAGCGCCTTCTCGGGCGTGTCGAAGCCGGCTTCCTCGTTGACGTATGCCGCGGCGGCGTCGAGCGCGCTGCCCTTGGCCGAGGCCTGCATGATGACCATGTTGGCAAGTGGCTCCAGGCCTGCCTCGCGGGCCTTCTGTGCGCGGGTCATGCGCTTTTTGCGGTAGGGCTTGTAGAGGTCCTCGACACGCTGGAGCTGCGTGGCCTCGCGAATTTGCTGTTCGAGCTCGGGCGTAAGTTTGCCCTGGGCGTCGATGAGCAGAATGACGTCCTCTTTGCGCTGTTCAAGATTGCGCAGGTAGGACAGGCGCTCGTCGAGTGCGCGCAGGGCGACGTCGTCCATGCCGCCCGTGGCTTCCTTGCGGTAGCGCGAGATAAAGGGGATGGTGTTGCCCTCGTCGATGAGCTTGACGGCCGCCTCGATGTTGGCGGCCTTAAGGTTGAGCTCGCGGGCAAGCTGGGCGATAAGATCCATGGGACTCCTTGCGTTTAAGGTGCGTTTGCAGCACAGGGCTACCAAGGATACCACCCGTCCCAAAAGGCTGTTTTGGGGCCGCGCCATGAAAACGGCCTATCTACTACGTTTGAACCGTATTGGTCGACCATCCCCCGGTTTTCCGAAAATATGCAACCCGTCTACCTGCGGTTTTTATTTCGAGAAATTTGGCATGGTTGAGGGCGATCGGCTAAACGTAGTAGATAGGCGCGTTTCGTGGCGAACGAATCAAGCCGAGGTGCAAAATAGCCCCCCCGCTCCAGAAAAATCGTCGGCAAGGT
The DNA here is from genome assembly GCA_902496115.1 of uncultured Collinsella sp. Taxonomy (GTDB): domain Bacteria; phylum Actinomycetota; class Coriobacteriia; order Coriobacteriales; family Coriobacteriaceae; genus Collinsella. Next base: position 9,622 of record CABUZK010000015.1, read on the forward strand.
AGCAAAATGCCCCGCGGGCAGGAGGCTGCTCGCGGGGCAAAGAAGAGGGGCTTGTTGGTGACGGACCGAAGGGTTCGGCATGGGGCTTCTGCCGCGGTCGCTCTTAAGGCATTACAGCTCGACGAGCTGACCGGTCTCGGCGGCCTCCTTGATAGCGTTGAGAAGCGTGAGCGTCTTAACGTTGTCGGCGGGGGTCACGACGGGCTCGACCTCGCGGCGGACAACCTTCACAAAGTGCTTGAGCTGCATCTTGTGCGGCAGTGCCGGGTCGACGGCCGGAATCTCCATCTGCAGCGGCTTGTGCCAGTTAGAGGCGCCGTCGTAGGAGAACTGGTGCAGGCGGGGCAGCGACAGGGCGCCCTTAGTGCCGCCGATAAAGTAGGCGTCGGCGTCGAAGGGGCGGTACTGCGGATCCTCGCGGGCGGTGGCCTCCCAGTTCCAGGGGCTGGCGGTGGCGTCGGAGATGGTCATGCTTGCGAGCGCGCCATCGGCAAAACGGACGTTGACCACGGCGGAGTCCTCGGTCTCAAAACCGCGGGCGGCGCTGGACTGCATACCCTGGACGGCAACAGGCTCGCCCAGCAGATAGCGGAGCAGGTCGACGTCGTGAACCAGGTTGACCAGGATCGGGCCGGCACCCTTCTTGCGGCGCCACTCGACATCGAAATACTCGTCATTCTTATAGATCATGTAGTGGAAGCTCGACACGGTGAGCTTGCCCAGCTCGCCGGACTCGATGATCTCCTTGGCCTTGTTGACGAAGGGGTTGTGGCGACGGTGCTGACCTACGAGCACGGGCACGCCGGCGGTCTCGGCCTCGGCGGCGAAGGCCTGGGCATCCTCGAGATCGTTGGAGATCGGCTTTTCGATCAACGGCACGATATTGCGCTTCACAGCCTCGCGGGCAACGCCCAGGTGCAAGTCGTTGGGGGTGGCGATAATGACGGCCTCGGGTTTGACCTCGTCCATCATCTGAGCGGGATCGGTGTAAAACGGCACGCCGGCGGCCTCGGCCGTGGCGCGAGCGCCCTCAAAGGCGTCGGCGATGGCGACGAGTTCGGCCTCGGGTTCCTCGGTGACAAAGCGGATGTGGTTGCGGCCCATGGCGCCGGCGCCGATAACGGCAATGCGGACGGGGTTGAGCTCAGACATTTCGACTCCTTAATACTGGTGACCGGTGGGATGCGACAAAGGGGCTGTCCCTTTGTCGCATCGGTAAAACTAGGCGGACTTCTTCTTGCTGTCGGAGACCATCATGTAGACGGTGAGCACGACGGCGATGGCGGCGATCACAATGGCGCCGTAGAAGGACTGCTGGTAGGCGGCGCTGCCGGCCTCGGCGTGATACAGCACGGCGGTGATGGGCTGGCTGATCCAGGTGGAAGCGGCATAACCCAAAAACATGATGCCGTAGTTGACGCCGATGTTGCTGGTGCCAAAGGCGCCACCGGTGAGCGGCGGGTAGATGACGAGCAGAGCGCCAAAGCTAAAGCCGAGCAGGGCGAGCGCCACAAAGAACATGCTCTGCGTAAAGCTCATCGACATGATGACGAGTGCGACGATGGTGACGACAAGGCTGATGAGCAGCGACTTATAGGCGCCGAGCTTGTCGATGATCTGGCCAAAGGACAGACGGCCGACCAGGTTGGCGCAGGTGTTGACGGAGACGACCACGCCGCCGAGGGCGACGGCCGCGGCGCTCGTGGGGTCGGCGAAGAGCTGGACGGCGGCGATGGAGGCAACCTTGCCCACGAGCAGGGTGCCCGCGGTGGCGGCAAAGGCGAAGGTGACGATGAGGACCCAGAAGCGCGGGGTCTTGACCATCTCGCCCGGGGTGAGGTCGCCGAAGGTGCCGGCATGTGCGCCACCCTTGGGGGCCTCGAAGCCCTCGGGCAGCCAGCCGGCCTCGGGGGCCTTCAGGAACAGGGCGGAGGCGGCGATTGTCACAAAGAAAATGACGCCGAGCGCCTTAAGGGCGCCAAAGATGCCCAGGCTCGGGATGAGCAGCGAGGCGAGCACCGGGGACAGCACGGCGGGGCCGGCGGTCGAAGCGGCCAGGGTGATGCCGGAGGCGAGACCCTTCTTGTCGATGAACCACTTTTGGCCGGTGGTGAGCGCCGGGTTGTAGCCCAGGCCGTTGCCGATGGCGGCGACGAGCGAGAACCACAGGTAGAACTGCCACGGCTCGGTGACGGTACCGGACATGAACCAGCCCAGGCCGTAGCACACGGCGGCGGCGATCACGACGTTGCGCGGGCCGATCTTATCGGAGATGCGGCCGGCGAAGATGCCCGTCACGGCCATGATGGTCTGAAAGACCGGGAAGGCCCAGGTAAGAGTGCTGGACCACTCGGGGTAGACGGCGAGCAGGTTCTTGCTCACGACGGAATACAGCGCGATGGAGCTGATGAAGAACATGGTGACGCACGCGGCGGAAAGCACGACGGCGCGACCCTTGTTGGAGTTGGTGGAAGCCATTGGACTCTTTCTAATCGATACGGGGGAGGAACAGGCGTGTCTGCGGGTCCTCCCTGTCGGGTTGGTTTACTGGTCAGTCGGCTTGGCGACGCCGGACTCATCGGACCAGAGCTCGACACCCTTGTTCTTAAGGTAGTTGTCGGCATAGGCGCGACGGCCGCCGGGCTTGGCGGTGAGGTCGCCCATCATGTTGGAGAAGCCGCCGTCGACCTTGATGGCGTCGCCGGTGGTAAAGTCCGAGCGCTTGGACGCCAGGAACATGACGGCGTTGGCGATATCGCTGACCTCGCCGATGCGGCGCGTGGCGATCAGGCGGCTGCGGCTCTTTTCGACCTCGGGGTCGGCGTAGAAGTTGGCCGACATCGGGGTCTTAACGAAGCAAGGCTCGACGCAGTTGGAGCGGACGCCGTAGGGGCCCCATTCGGCAGCCAGCATCTTGGACATCATGTTGACGCCCGCCTTGGTGGAGCTGTACACGCCCGAGAACGTCTCGGGGGAGTGGCTGGCAACGGTCGAGATGTGCACCAGGCGGCCCTGGCCGGCCTTGATCATCTCGCGACCAAAGCGCTGCGAGGTGATGAAGTAACCGGTGAGGTTGACGTTGAGCACCTGCTCCCAGTCGCTCAGCGGCAGGTCTTCCATGGCGGCGAAGCGCAGGATGCCGGCGGTGTTGACGAGAACGTCGATGCGGCCGAAGTCGCGGATCGTGGCGTCGACGGCGGCCTGAACCTCGGCCTCGTCGGTAGCGTTCATCTTGTAGCCATCGGCGTGGATGCCAAACTCGGCGGCGAGGTCGGCGGCAGCGGCCTTGACCTTTTCCTCGTCCAGATCGAGCAGGACGACGTTGGCGCCGTTGCGGGCGAACTCGCGGCAAATCTCGACGCCCATACCGCCGAGCGCGCCAGTCACGGCGCAGACATCGCCCTCGAGCTTAAGCCAGTTGCTCATAGGAACTTCCCTTCTTGTGCCTCCCGGTGGGTCGCTCCCGTTAACCGACCCACGTGGTTTTTGCTGGTTATCGTATGCTTTGCATTTGCGCAGGTGAATTGCATATTTGTTAGAATGGCGTTAATCGTAGGTTTACACTGTGCGATGCAGTTTATTCTCAATTGAGCGCGTGACCTGCGAAAACAACCCCCTATGGCACCATGTGGCCACGGGCGCGAAAACGGGAGATTGACGTGTACGATCGACGACTTGAGGCCATATCGGCCGCCGCGGAGCTGGGAAGCTTCTCGCGTGCGGCGGCAAAATTGCGCGTGTCGACCCCGGCGCTCGTCAAACAGGTGTCGGGATTTGAGGCCGAATTTGGTATCACGTTGTTCGAGCGCTCGCATTCGGGTGTTAAGGTGACGCCGGCGGGCGCTCTGCTGGTGGATGACGCGCGCTCGATCATGCGGCAGTCCGAGGACGCGCTGCGCCGCGCCCGACGCGCGGCGGGCGATGGCGGTGCCGTGCGCCTGGGTGTGTCGATGATGTGCCCGGGGCGCCAAACGCTTTCGATGTGGACGGGCATCCACGATCTGGAGCCGTCGCTGCGATTTGAGATTGTGCCGGTAAGCGACCTCTACGACGAGCGCGAGACCGTCATGCGCAGCTTGGGCCGCGAGGTCGATGTGGTGCAGTCGAGTTTTTCTACCCCACGCTGGGGCGACGCCTGCCAAAAGCTCCGCATCGTTAACGTGCCGTTTTATATCGACCTGCCGCGCACGAGTACGTTGGCGCGCAAGAATCGCATCACGGTTGCCGACTTGGAGGGCATGCGTCTGCGCGTGCTGCGTCACGGCAACGATGCCATGGACAGCCTGCGCATCGACCTGTTGGCCGACGGCGGCGTGGACGTGATCGATGTGGATAGCTTCGACTTTGCGCTCTTTAACGAGGCGGAGGAAAAGGGCGACGCGGTGCTCACCTGCGGCGCATGGTCGGGGGTGCACCCGGCCTTTGTGGGCGTACCGTTCCTGTGCGGCCGCGAGGTGCCGGTCTTTCTGCACTACCCGCTCGAGCCCACCCTCCAAGTCCAAAAATTCGTCAACGCCATGGCCCAACTTCTCAAGTAGCTCATTTGGGACGGGTTTTTGACTCCTTACAAAATGAGGCCCTGGCCAAATGGCCAGGGCCTCACCACTTCTTTTCAGGCTGCGAGAAAAGACTGTGTGCGTAGGACCTCCCCGAGGGAGACGGGGTGTTTGCTCCGCGCGCAGTTTCGCAGCGAAGCGAGAATGTTTGAGCACGGAGTAAACACCCCGTCTCCCTCGGGGAGGTCCGTTGGGAGCGTAGGGGCTGTTTTGAGCTACTCCAGCTCAAACGCTCCGGTATAGAGCTGGTAGTAATACCCGCGCTTGGCGATCAGCTCGTCGTGGTTGCCGCGCTCGATAATGCGGCCGTGGTCCAGGCAGATGATCGCGTCGGAGTTGCGCACGGTGGACAGGCGGTGCGCGATGACAAACGTCGTGCGGCCTTCCATGAGCTTGTCCATGCCGGCCTGCACGATAGCCTCGGTGCGGGTGTCGATGCTCGATGTGGCCTCGTCCAGGATCATCGCCGGCGGATCGGCGACGGCAGCGCGTGCGATCGAAATCAGCTGGCGCTGGCCCTGCGACAGCTGCGCGCCGTTGCCGGTGAGCATGGTGTCGTAGCCGTCGGGCAGGCGGGTGATAAAGTCGTCGGCGCCCGCGAGCTTGGCCGCCGCGATGCACTCCTCGTCGGTAGCGTCCAGGTTGCCGTAGCGGATGTTATCCATCACGGTGCCGGTGAACAGGTTCACGTCCTGCAGCACGACGCCCAGCGAGCGGCGCAGGTCTGCCTTGCGAATCTTGTTGACGTTGATGCCGTCGTAGCGGATCTTGCCGTCGGCGATGTCATAGAAGCGGTTGATGAGGTTGGTGATGGTCGTCTTGCCGGCACCGGTGGCGCCGACAAACGCGACCTTCTGGCCCGGCTTGGCAAACACGGACACGCCGTGCAGCACCTCGTGGTCGGGCGTGTAGCCAAAGTCGACGTTGTCCATGACCAGGTCGCCGCGCAGCGGTACGTACTCGATCTCGCCGGTTGCGCGGTGCGGGTGTTTCCATGCCCACATGCCGGTGTGGTGGTCGGCCTCCTCGAACTCCCAGGTATCGGGGTTCACCTGCGCGTTGACAAGCGTCACGTAGCCTTCATCGGCCTCGGGCTTCTCGTCGATGAGCTCAAAGATACGGTCGGCGCCGGCGAGGCCCATGACCACGGCGTTGATCTGCTGCGAGATCTGGCCGATCTGTCCGCAGAACTGCTTGGTCATGTTGAGGAACGGCACCACGACGGCGATGGACAACGCCATGCCCGAGATGCTCAGGTTAGGCACGCCCAGCGCCAGGAAAATGCCGCCGACCAGTGCGACCAGCACGTAGAGCAGGTTACCCAGGTTCATAAGGATGGGCATGAGGATGTTGGCGTACATGTTGGCCTTCTGCGAGACCTCGAAGAGCTTTTCGTTGCGCTCGTCAAAATCGGCCTCGGCGGCAGACTCGTGGCAGAATGCCTTGACGACCTTCTGGCCGTTCATGACTTCCTCGATATGGCCCTCGACCACGCCGAGTTCGGTCTGCTGCGCAATAAAGAAGCGCGCGGAGTTGGAGCCGAGCAGCTTGGTCATAAAGGTCATAAAGGCGACGCCGGCCACAATGACCAGGCACATCCACACGCTGTAGTACAGCATGATAAAGAACACCGTGACGATGACGATGGTCGTCATGAGCAGGTTGGGCAGCGACTGGCTGATCATCTGGCGCAGCGTGTCGATGTCGTTGGTGTAGTGGCTCATGATGTCGCCGCGCTGATGCGTGTCGAAGTAGCGAATCGGCAGGTCCTGCATGCGGTTGAACATCTTCTCGCGCAGCTTCTCGAGCGAGCCCTGCGTGACGATGGCCATGGCGCGGTTCCAGAACAGCGAGGACAGGATGCCGACGCCGTAGATGCAGGCGAGGGTGGTCACGAGCTGTGCGATCTTGGGCTGTGCGGCTTCCCAATCGCCCGACTGCCACGATTCGCTAATAATCTGCAGAGCGCTCTGAAGGAAGGTCGCGCCGATGGAGTTGATGATGGCGCAGAGTACCACGCCGACGACGACGAGGGACAAAAGCACGGGGTAGAAGCCAAAGAGCGTCTTGATGAGGCGCGACATGGTGCCACCCTTGCGGTTGAGCGCGCGCTCGGCGGTCGTTGCCTTACTCATGTGCCTCGCCTCCTTCCTGGGTCTGAGCTTGCGTTGCGGTCGCATCGGTGTTGTCTGCCGCCGTGGCCGTGTTGCCGGAGACGTCGCCGGCGTTCTCCTCGCCCTCGGCAGACATCTTGTTTTGCGAGGTAAAGGTCTCGCGGTAGATCTCGCTCGTCTTAAGCAGCTCGTCGTGGTTACCGATCTGCGCGATGCGGCCGCCCTCCATGACGATGATGCGATCGGCGTCCTGCACGGAGCTGATGCGCTGGGCGATGATGAGCTTGGTCGTGTTGGGCAGATAGCTTGCCAACCCTGCGCGAATCTTGGCGTCGGTCTTGGTGTCGACGGCGCTGGTGGAGTCGTCCAGGATCAAGATCTTGGGGCGACGGAGCAGGGCACGCGCAATGCACAGGCGCTGCTTCTGACCGCCGGAAACATTGGAGCCGCCCTGTTCGATCCAGGTGTCATAGCCCTTGGGGAAGCCGTCGACAAACTCATCGGCGCAGGCCAGATGCGCGGCCTCGCGGACTTCCTCGTCGGTGGCATTCGGATCGCCCCAACGCAGGTTCTCGGCAATGGTGCCGCTAAACAGTACGTTTTTCTGCAGCACCATGGCGACCTGGTGGCGCAGCGCGTCCAGGTCGTAGTCGCGCACGTCCATGCCGCCTACGCGCACGGTGCCTTCGGTGGCGTCGTACAGGCGGGCGATGAGGTTTACGAGCGTGGACTTGGCCGAGCCGGTGCCGCCGATGATGCCGATGGTCTCGCCGCTCTTAATGTGCAGGTCGATATCGTCGAGCGCCTGGCGCTTCGCATGCGCGGAATACTTAAAGCTCACGTGGTCAAAGTCGATGGAGCCATCGGCGACCTCGAGCACGGGCTCGGCGGGATCGGCGATCGTGGGCTCGGCGGCCAGCACCTCGGTGATGCGGTGCGCCGATTCGTCGGCCATGGTCACCATGACAAAGATCATCGATAGCTGCATCAGGCTCATGAGGATTTGGAAGCCATAGGTAAAGATCGAGGAGAGCTGGCCCACGTCGAACAGCGTGCCCTGGCTCGTGATGATGAGCTTGGAGCCCAGGTAGATGATGACGACAAACGCGCCGTTGACGCAGATGTTCATCATGGGGTTGTTAAAGGCAAGCAGCTTCTCGGCGCGGGTGAAGTCCATCTGGACGTCGCGTGCGGCGGTCGCGAACTTCTCCTTCTCAAAGTCTTCGCGCACGTAGCTCTTGACCACGCGCATGCCGGTGACGTTTTCCTCGACGGACTCGTTAAGGGCGTCGTACTTGTGGAACACGCGCGAGAAGATGGGACGCACCTTAAAGATGATAAAGAACAGCCCAAAGCCCAGCAGCGGAATGATGACCAGGTAGACCATGGCGACGCTGCCGCCCATGATAAATGCCATGGTAAAGGCGAAGATCAATACCAGCGGCGCGCGCACGGCGATACGGATGATCATCATAAAGGCCTGCTGCACGTTGTTGATATCGGTGGTCAGGCGCGTGACGAGCGAGGAGCTCGAGAACTCATCGATGTTGGCAAAGCTGAACGTCTGGATCTTGTAGAACAGGTCGTGACGCAGGTTCTTAGCGAAGCCGCAACTCGCATGGCTGCAGGTGACGCCGGCAGCGGCGCCAAAAGCAAGCGACGTCAGCGCGATGAGCACCAAAAAGCCCGCGGTGGGAAGCATCTCGGCTACGGTGGTGCCATCTTTGATGGCGTCGATCAGGTTGGCGGTGATAAATGGAATCAGCATCTCGCAGAGCACCTCGCCAAGCACGAGCAACGGCGTGGCAACGGTGACTTTTATATAGTCGCGGATGCTGCCCATGAGGGTTTTAATCATCCAGTTCCTCCCAGGTTACACGGATTTTCTCGAGCATTTCGGCGAGCTGCTCGCGCTCGTCGTGGGTGAGCGCGCTAAAGGCCTGCTCTCTAAAGCGGATGCGGGCCGCCTGCTCAACGCGGGCCTTTTCCCATCCCGCATCGGTCAGGCGGATGGTGAGCTGCCGACGGTCTTTGGGATTGCGACTGCGCTCGATAAGACCGCCCAGTTCGAGCTTGGACAGAATCTCGGAAAGGGACCCCGGCTTGAGGTCGAAGTGCATGCCGAGCTCCTGTTGGGACAGCTCGCCGGTCGGCTGCTTGGCGAGTAGGCAGACAATAGGCGCCTTGCCAGATATGCCGCCGCCGTGAAAATGCATGTAATGGCCGCAAAACCCCAGCCCATGGAGGATTCTCTTGGCGAGACGGTCCTCCTTGGACTGAGTCTCGGGCTCGTCTACCGGCTGCGAGGGGTCGTCGCCGGGTTCATGCGGATGGGCGTGTGGTTCAACACACATATCTAATCTTCGCTCCTTTCTTTAGTTAGGTAGTGGAATTGTTTTGTGCCTAACTAATCTAGGAGCATGAGAAATGAATGTCAAGGTACCAAACTAGTGGTTACGCGGTTTTACCAAACCGCGTAACGGCTCGACGCTGCAAACGCTCCCTGCGCTACACTTAGTCGCACTGTGGCGCTGCTGCGCCGTGCCCGAACCAAGGGAGACCCTCATGAAGAACACTCAGCTGCTGCTGATCAACGATATGTGCGGCTACGGCAAGGTCGCGCTCTCCGCCATGCTGCCGGTGCTGTCGCACATGGGCTATCGCATCCACAACCTGCCGACGGCGCTGGTGTCCGATACGCTCAACTATCCCAAGTTCTACATCCATGACACCACCGAGTACGTGCGCCAGAGCCTCGCTATCTGGGAGGAGCTCGGGTTTGAGTTCGACGCCATCTCGACCGGCTTTATCGTGACCGAGGAAGAGACGCGCATCATCTCGGACTTTTGCCACCGCCGTGCGCAAAAGGGCACCAAGGTGTTCGTCGACCCCATCATGGGCGACAACGGCAAGCTCTACGCCGGCGTGCCCGAGTCCACGATTGGTCTCATGCGCAGCCTGCTCGAGTGCGCCGACTATGCGGTGCCAAACTACACCGAGGCGTGCCTGCTCACCGATGCGCCCATTGCCGAGCAAATCACGCCCGATGAGGGCCGCGCTCTTGTGGATGACGTGCGTGCCCTGGGCGCCAAGTCGGTGGTCATTACGAGCGCTGTGGTCGACAGCGCGAACGCCGTTATCGGTTACGACCATGTGGCGGGGGAGTACTTTACGATTCCCTTCGACTTGATCCCGGTTTACTTCCCGGGCACGGGCGACACGTTCTCGGCAGTGCTCGTCGGCCGCGTTATGGCCGGTTGGAGCCTGCAGCGCGCGACGAGCGATGCCATGCGTGTGGTAGCGGAGCTCATCGAGCGCAATGCCGACCAGGAGGATAAGTCCGCCGGCCTTCCCATCGAGGCCTGCCTGGATGTGATTGACCATGAGTAACGCCGACGAGAGCAGTACCGAGGCGGCGGGCGAGAACAAGCCGCTCGGCGCGCCGCGTGGCAAGCGTCCGCGTATTCGCATTAGCTGCGTGGACCAGCTGGGCACATGCCGCTGCCATCACGGGCACAAGCCGGGTGACGTCTTCGACTTCGACCGCGACCGCGGCAAGATGTGCGCCATGGCCTGCCATGTGGGCTTTCCCTATATCGATATCCTGCGCTACGGCGGAACCGTGCCTGGCAACGAGCCCGGTACGGCAAAGTTCTGCTGCCCCGAGGTCGATACGCTGAACGTTTGGCTTGCCGAGGTCGTCGACGAGTAGCTGAGCGCAATGTGACAAAGGGACAGTTCTTTTGTCACATTCGCGGGTGGTGTCCCTTCTTTTTGCTTATAATCTCAAATCTCTGCATTTCATCAGATTTTAGGTTCTAAAAATTCTGCGTTTCATCGATAATCAAGCGTATAAAACTTTGCATTTCATTTGATGACACCGAGGGGAGAGCCTATGCTGCGCAGGAAAATAGCGGCAGAGCTGGAGCGTTGGCTGAAGTCTTCCGAGCAAAAGGCCTTGTTCATTACGGGTTCTCGCCAGATTGGCAAAAGCTATTCGATTCGCGCATTTGGCAAAGCCAACCATGCAACCTACATCGAGCTTAACCTCATGGAAAACCGCCAGGCAAAAGATGCTCTTCTCGAGGCGCGGAATGCCGATGATTTCATCAGCAGGGTGACGCTTCTTTCGGGAAAGTCGATTGCGCCAGGCAAAACGCTTGTGTTTATCGATGAGGTCCAAGAGGCCCCCGACATCATGACGATGGCAAAGTTCCTTGTTGAGGACGGGAGGTGCCGCTGGGCGTTTTCGGGGTCAATGCTCGGGACTCAGTTCAAGGGCGTCAGGTCCTATCCCGTGGGGTATGTCCATGAGCTTAGGATGTTCCCGCTCGATTTTGAGGAGTTTTGCTGGGCAACCGGGGTGAGCGAGGGGGCTCGCCAAACGATACGTGACGCGTGTATCAGCGAGAGGCCCGTTCCTGATTACATTCATGACGCGATGATGGCAAACTTCAGGACCTATACCGTTGTCGGCGGAATGCCGGAGGTCGTGCAGCGTTTCCTTGACACGCAGGGCGACCTTGCCTCTGTTCGTCAGCTACAGTCAGAGCTCAACGAACAGTACCGGCGGGATATCTCCAAGTATGCAAGCGGGCGAGCCCTTCAGGTGCAGAGCATTTACGATCAGCTCCCTATTATGCTCGAGGGCGAAAACAAGCGCTTCGTGCTCAATTCCATTGACCCCAAGGCTCACTACGAGAAGTATCAGCGAGATTTTGTATGGCTTGTCGATGCCGGCGTTGCTCTCAAAGCCGATATCGTAACCGAGCCAAAATCGCCCTTGCTCAAGACGGCACGGCCATCGCAGTTCAAGCTATATCAATCGGATACGGGCATGTTGATGGCGCGCTACCCCGTCGGAGTCGCCCAAGCGGCGTATCTTGATAGCAAGGAGCCCAATCTGGGCGGCATTTACGAAAACGTGGTGGCCCAGCAGCTGGCTGCCCAAAATCGCCAGCTTTACTACTATCAGACAAAAAAGCGCGGTGAAGTGGACTTTGTGGTCGATGGACCGGATGGGACGGCTGTTCCGATCGAGGTTAAATCGGGCTCCTATTACCACGCGCACGCTGCGCTCGGTCATGTGCTTGATACGGCTGAATATGGCGTAAGGCTCGGGATTGTTTTCTCGAGAGGCAACGTTGAGCGCAACGGAGCGGTTCTCTATTTGCCGCTATATGCGACCTGGGCCCTTTCGGATGTTTTGGGCGACTCCTGCGCCGAGGGGATAAAGCTGGAGGTCAAGCCGGTCTAGGGCTAGTCCCGGATGTGACAAAGGCGTGGCCCGCGACCTCGATTGCCTACAGCTGCTCGAGCATAGCGGTGCAGCCGTCGAGTACGTCGCGGTAGGTGGCATCGAAATTGCCGGTGTACCAGGGGTCGGCCACGTCGCCGGGGCGCTCGGTCCAATCGAGCATGCGCGTAATCTTGCCGTCGGGGTCGTCGCCAAAGATGCGACGCAGGCCACGCGCGTTCTCGTCGTCCATATAGACAATGTGGTCCCAGTCGCCATACTCCGCGCGACGCACCTGACGTGCACGATGTGCGACGACGGGAATCCCGACCTCGCGCAGCTTGGCAACGGTACCGTGGTGTGGCGGGTTGCCGATCTCCTCGGTCGAGGTCGCAGCGGAGTCAATGACAAACTCGCCCGCGCGCCCGGCGCGCCGCACCAGCTCGGTAAACACCGACTCAGCCATCGTCGAGCGACAGATGTTGCCATGGCAGATAAACAGTATGCGTTGCATGAGCGGTTTCCTTTCTAGGCGGTCGTGCAGGGCTTACAGACTGCTCTTGAGGCAGTTTGCTCCAATAAAGCCCGCTGCGTACAAGGGGAGGTGGCGTAGCTCGCGCCCGTCATCGGTTTCGCTGCGGAAAAAATTGTTCTCGGACAAAATGTAGGCATATGGCGATCGGGCTTTGTCCATGAACGACCCGAGGGTTCTCGCGCGCACGTTGCGTGCGGACTTTACCTCGACGGGCACGATTTCCATACGGTCGGTCTGAAGTAGAAAATCGAGCTCGCCGGTCGTCTTCCAAGACGACGGCGGCACCCAGTAATACGTCTGCAAGCTGTTACCCGAAAATGCTTGCATGACCGAGTTTTCCGCCAGGGCGCCTCGGAAGTCGGAAGATAGCGCTATGGCGGAATCTTCTTTGAGGTCGAGCCAGAGCCTCGGGTTGATGCCGAGTTTGTAGAACATGAGGCCGGTATCGAGAAGATAGACCTTAAAGAAACTTCCATCTTCGTCGTCGAAGGGAACGAGGGGAGGCTCGATGCCTTCGGTCAGGTTGTTGACCGATATGATACCGGCGCCTTCGAGCCAGTCGAGCGGCTCGATAAGCTTGGCGCGACGGCCTCCGCGTTCGACCTCGGAGTACTTGAATTTTTTTGTGGACGATCTCAGCAGCTGGGACGGAATGGAGCGCCAGACCTTGCGTGCCGCCACGCCGCTGATCCCGTTTTCGGGGTCGGTCATATCGGCGGTATAGGTCTCGTTGATTTCGCGCTGCTCGACGCGCGCATCCTCGATGGATAACGTCTTGCGATATGCGTTGACGGCGGCGGGCATGCCGCCCACGATCTGGTATCGATGAAACAGGCTGAGCGCGGCTTGGTGCGCGGCGTAGGTCTCGAGCGTGCCGGCGTGGGTACGAATGGCATCGGCCATCTGCTCCTCATCGAGCGCCCAGAGAAACTCCTCGAACGACATAGGATGCATGGTCTCTTGACGAACGCCGCTGGGAAAAGGCAGCTTACGTTTGCGCGTGGCGACGCCGAGCTGACTGCCGGTCGCGCATATGCGCCAGCCCGAACCCGAAAAAAAGCGAAGCGAGTTGAGCGCCCGTTCGCAGAGCTGCACCTCGTCAAACAGGATGAAGGTGGTTTCTTTGCGAATGGGGGCGCGTTTATAGTCTGAAATCCGCGCCACGATGGTGTCAACGTCGTCGGTGGGACAATCGAACAGCGGAGCGATCAGCTCAAGATCGGTCTGAAAGTCGAGTTTGACAAACGCATCGCCGGCGATTCGCCTGCCGATTTCCTCGGCAGCGTACGTTTTGCCTACGCGTCGCGCACCACGGATGATGAGGGGGCGTGAGGCGTCCTTTGTCGCCCATGATTCGATAACGGACTCGATTGATCTGCGCATGGGGCCGCCTTTCCAATTTCGTGTACTTCAGATACATAGTTTAGCACGATTTCATGTACTTGAAATACACGAAATAATAGAAAAGCGTGTATCTCAAATACACGAAATTGCACTGCTGAAGCTTCCAGGCGGATAAACATACTCATATTGGGCGGTTTTCACCGGTTACTCGCCACCTTGGGCTATGTTTGCCCCTATGCCCGTATTGAGGGCCGTGCTGATTGACGACGGCGCTCCCAGCGAGCCAACTTAATCGTCACCAGCGTAAGCGCCCAGGCCACAAGCGAGAATGCGGCACCAACCGCGCCAACGTACGCAATGCCAATGCTGCTTACCACGGTGCCGCCCACTGCGGTGCCAAACGAGATACCGACGTTAAACGCCATGGGCTCAACCGAACTTGCGAGCACCATTGACTTGGGATGGCGGCTGCGTGCCACATCCATAAAGTGCGTGATGCACGACACCGAGAACAGGTACATGAGCATTGCCAGACTAAAGACAAAGACCAGCGCGAGTGGCATGGTGCCGCCCGCAGCAAACAGCCCGAGTAGCGCCGCGGCCTGCAGCACAAACGTCACAAGCAGCGCCTTCATGCCAAAGCGCGCATCGATCCATCCGCCCAGGATGTTCGAGATCAGGCAGAACACGCCGTAGGCCATAAGCGTGGTACTGGCTTCGACCGTGCCCATGCCCAGCACCTGCTCAAGATAAGGCGTCACGTAGCCGTAGAACACATAGACCGAGCCCACGCCAAACAAAAAGATGAGCATGCCGGTGATGATGCTCGGCTCGCGTAGCAGACCCGCCTGCTCGCGAAAGGTGGCAGGCTCGTCGGTTTGCCCAGCGCGCGGCATAAACGCCACGAGCGCTCCGCAGATCAGAACGGCAAAGGTCAGCGTGCCGTACATGGCCACGTGCCAATCGAGCGTGTCGGCCACAAGCTTGCCGATCGAAGTGACAAAGACCATTGCCACGGAAAACGCGCCGTACACCACCGAAATGGCAAGTGAGGTCTGCTGTGGGGAAAGCAGCTCGGGGATATACGTCACGCCCACGGCGAGCAGTGCGCCCGAGACGGAGCCCAGGACAATGCGCGAGATAAACAGCACCTGGAAGTTGGGCGCCAGAGCCATGACAAGATTGCCCAGCACAAAGACGATACTGTAGCACACGAGCAGCTGGTAGCGGCGAAAACGCCCTGTGCTGAGCGCAAGCACCGGCGTTGCGATGGCGTAGACAAGCGCAAACACGCTGATGAGCTGGCCCGCAGTGGCAAGTGAGATGCCGAGTTCCGTCGCCAGGTCGCTCTCGATGCCGATGACCACGAACTCCGAGCAGCCGAGCGAAAAGCCTAACAACACGAGCAGCGCCAGGCAGAGCTTGGTGCGCGCGGGGGAGAGCACGGCGGCGGTTGACTTACTTTTAGACGTGGTCGCGGCGGTCAAGGTTGTCACTCCAATGTCGCATGAATAAGCGGGATTCAATCCCTGCAACTCTAACAGAATGTGTCAGGTGCCTGCCTCCTTTGTCGCAGGCTGCGCTTGCCTGTATAGTCGCAATACAGGCGAAGATGGTCTCAGGTACATTGCGGGCGACAGGAGATCCCATGGGTATGCACACGACAAAGGTTGTAGTGGGCGAGGGCAAGTTTGCGCTCGAGGCCCAGTTGACGGTGACGCCGCGAGGCATGGCGGTGTACGCCTGCTCGCCGGAGTTTGCGCACCTGGGCGCCACGGCGCAGGCCATTCCTCGCCCCGAGCCCGGCCGTACGGCGACGGTGAGCATCCTGGCCGTTCCGTGCCATCGAGACGAGATCCCGGCGCACGATATTGCGGCGGCGCTGGCCACGCGCTTTGGCGTGCCGGTAGTTGCAAGCACGGGTTTTCATGTGGAGAACGCGACCGCGGACGACTTGCGGCGCATGCTCGATACCACCAAGGAACTCATCGCCGCGCTCGAGGAGGCCGCAGCCCGCATTCTGCGCGCCGGCTGGGATGAGGGCGGCGCAGGCGCCGAGGTCGTGGCGGTCGATGCCGCGACCGGCGAGGCGCTTGGCCCCGTCGACCGCATCGAGGCCCATACCGGCGAGGGAATCCTGCATCAGGCATTTCTGACGCTTCTGGTCGAGGGCCAGGGCGAAGACGCGCGCCTGCTGCTCTGTCGTCGCAGTCCGCTCAAACGCCTGTGGGGCGGGGTGCTGGCCGATGGCTGTGCCGGCCATCCGCTCCCCGGGGAAGACGTCGCGGCCGCCACGGCACGTCGCATCAACGAAGAGCTTGGCATCACGCGCGAGCCCGATCAGCTCAAGCACCTCGGACACGTGGTGTACCGCGAGGACCACGGCGACGGCCGCTGCGAGTGCGAATGGTGCGAGGTGTTCGTAGCCCATGTTGAGCCGGGCGAGCTGCATATCAACCAAGAGGAGATCTCGGAGGTGCGCCCGGTCGCTCCGTCCGAGCTCGACGGCTACCTGCGGGGTCGCCCCGAGCAGCTGGCCCCCTGGCTCCGCGAGGCCCTCAGCGACCCATCCATCCGTACGGCCCTCGCTATGTGACAACGGATAGCCCTTTTGTCGCATCCAAACCGTCACAACATTCGGCGAAAATCTCGAAAACGAGGAAAAGCGTCGAATGTTGTGACGGTTTTTGTCTAGGGAATCGCTTCTCATCCAAAAAATCCGCTTGACTGTATTGCCGCAACACAGCGCAACGTAAGGGGTGTCCGATAACGGGCGCCCCTTTTTAAGCGGCAACATGGCTGCGAATTCGGAGCGCCCCCAACAAGAAAGGTGGGGAGATGGAAGCGGAAAAGAAGGCGTTTAAGATCACCAAGCGCGAAATTGGCTTTGTGCTGGGTATCGTTGTCTTTTTGCTGGTGAAGTTTCTTCCTTTGGCGGAGCTGAGCTCGACGGTCGAGCTCACGGTCGGCGGTCAGACCTGTCTGGCACTGACGCTCGCCACGGTGGTGTTCTGGGCATGCGGTGTGGCACAGCCGGGCTTTGTGGGCCTGCTCTATTGCGCGCTGCTCGTTCTGTTCAAGGTGTGCGTGGACGACACGGGCGCCGCGAGCATCTCGGCGACGGTCGCCTCCACGTTTAGCTCGTGGACCAAAGCCACCATGTGGCTCGTCATCGGCGCCTACCTCATCGCCAGCGCGGTCAAGGAGTCGGGCCTGGGCGAGCGCATCGCCTATGCGTTTATGCTCAAGTTCGTGCGCGATGCCAAGTCGCTCATCATCTCGATCTTCGCGCTCACCTTTGTGCTGTCGCTGCTGATTCCGCACCCGTTCCCCCGCGCCTTCCTCATCCTCGCCGTCGTCTCGGTCATCGCCGAGTCCGCCGGCTACGGTGACGACGACCGCGGCAAGCTCGGCTTCCTCGTGTTTGCCGCTGCCGCCCCGGGCTCCATGTTCTTCCTGGCGGGCGACTCCACGCTCAACCCGCTCGTTGCGCAGTACAGCGCCGAGGCCGGCGGCATGAGCCCGTCCTTTATCGACTGGTTCCTGTACATGAGCGTGCCTATGCTGGTCGCGCTGCTGTGCACCCTGTTCCTGGGCCTCTTCCTCTTTAAGCCCAGCAAGGAGCTCGTTTACGATCGCGAGCAGATCGTGGCCAAGCAGGCCGCGCTCGGCAAGCTCTCCGTCAAGGAGATCCGCACCATCGTGTGGCTTGTCATCGCCATCGCGCTGTGGCTCACCGTCTCGGGCGATTACATCGGCTGGGTCACCCTGGCCATCGGCGTCGCGCTCGCCATGCCCATCATCGGCGAGGTCCTCACGCCCGCCAGCTGGAACGCCGTCGACATCAAGTCCCTCATGTTCCTGACGGCCGCCATGGCCGTGGGCTCCGTGGGCGGTGCCACCGGCATGAACGCCTGGATCGCCGACGTCGTGCTACCCAGCTCCGTGCCCGAGAACATCTTCCTGTTCGCCCTGCTCGTCGCCGCGCTCTCCATGATCATCCACATGTTCATGGGCTCGGTCATGGCCGTGCTCGGCGTGTGCGTGCCGGCGTTCATCAGCTTCGCGGCCGGCTCCAGCGTAAGCCCGCTCGCCGTGGCGCTCATCGTCTTCACGTCCATCAACATCCACTACATCCTGCCGTTCCACAACCTGCCGATCCTTATCGGCGAGGGCAAGGACGCCGGCGGCTACACCTCCAAAGAGGCCATGCGCATGGGCATTCCCCTCACTGTGGTCGTCTTTATCGTCGTGCTGGTCGAGGCCGCCTGGTTCCACCTCTTTGGCCTGATGTAAGCGGTCGAGCGCTTGGGCTGTAAGCAGCCAAGCGCTTGAACTTCGAGTGGTCGAGCGCTCCATTTGTGAGCGCCGCGGCCCCATTACGTTACCCCGTCCGGCGGCACCCCGTCGCCGGACACCCTCCCGAAAGGAGCACGCCATGTCCACTACCGATGCTTCCCAGATCCACGACCTGCGTTCCGCGCTCGACTTTTTGCGCGAGATGCCGGGCCAGCTGCTCGAGACCGACACCCAGGTTGATCCCGATGCCGAGGTCTCGGGCGTCTACCGTCACGTTGGCGCCGGCGGCACCGTCATGCGCCCGACCAAAGAGGGTCCGGCGATGGTCTTCAACAACGTCAAGGGCTTTGACGACGCCAAGGTCTGCATCGGCATGCTCGCCAGCCGCAAGCGCGTTGCCGCCCTGCTCGACCTGGACGAGGAGCACCTGGGTCTCGAGATCGGCAAGCGTTTCGAGAACCTGATTGCCCCTGAGCAGATCGCCGAGGGCAAGCACGTCGACTGCCAGGAGGTCGTGTACAAGGCGACCGACGAGGGCTTCGACCTGCGCAAGATCGTTCCCGCTCCCACCAACACGCCCGTCGACGGCGGCCCCTACATCACCATGGGCCTCGCCTACGGCACGAGCCCCGATGGCACCCAGTCCGACGTGACCATCCACCGTTTCTCCTGCGTCGACAAGGACAAGCTCGCCATGTGGATCACCCCGGGCAGCCGTCACCTGGGCGCGTTCTTTGACGTGTACTGCCAGCGCGGCGAGGACATGCCTATCTCCATCTCCATTGGCCTGGACCCCGCCGTGTACATGTGCTGCGGCTTCGAGGCTCCCACCACGCCGCTCGGCTTTAACGAGCTGCAGATCGCCGGCGCCCTGCGCGGCCATGCCGTCGAGCTCGCCGATTGCGTCACCGTTCCGCAGAAGTGCATCGCCAACGCCGAGTACGTGCTCGAGGGCTACCTCATGCACGACGAGACCATCAACGAGGACGTCAATGGCCACGGCTACGCCATGCCCGAGTTCCCCGGCTACACCGGAGGCGCCAAGGTCTGCCCAGTGATCAAGATCACCGCCGTCACCACGCGCGTCAACCCCATCATGGAGAGCTGCATCGGTCCTTCGCACGAGCACGTGTCCATGGCCGGAATCCCCACCGAGGCTTCCATCTACAAGATGGTCGAGACCGCTATCCCGGGCCGTCTGCTCAACGTCCACGCTGCTCCCTGCGGCGGCGGCAAGTTCGTTGCCATCATGCAGTTCAAGAAGTCGAGCAAGAATGACGAGGGCCGTCAGCGCAACGCCGCCATGCTCGCCTTCTCGGCCTTCTCCGAGCTCAAGCATGTGATCCTGGTCGACGAGGACGTCGACATCTTCGATATGAGCGACGTGATGTGGGCCATGACCACGCGCTTCCAGGCCGACGTGGACCTCATCACCATCCCCGGTTGCCACTGCCACGTGCTCGATCCGTCCAACGACCCCGCGTTCGATCCTTCGATCCGCGAGCACGGCATCGCCTGCAAGGCCATCTTCGACTGCACGGTCCCGTTCAACCTCAAGAAGAACTTCATCCGCTCGCAGTTCATGGAGATCGACAAGGACAAGTGGGCCGCCGAGCTTGCCCTCTAGTAAGTAGCCCTGCCAAGTAACTAAGGAGTTGTCATGCCTGAGTCTTCTTTTCGTCCCCGTCGCATTGTCGTTGGCGTGTCTGGCGCCAGTGGCGCCGCGCTGGGCCTTGAGTGCCTCAAATGCCTGCGCCAGGCCGGCGCCGAGTCGGCGCTTGTCGTCACGAGCGGGGGAGAGATCACCATCGAGCAGGAGCTCGGCATGACGCTCGACGAGTTTGCCGCGTACGCCGATGTGGTCTACGACAATAAGAACATCGGCGCCGCCATCGCAAGCGGAACCTACCCGGTCGACGGCATGATTGTGGCGCCCTGCTCCATGAAGACGCTCGCCGGCATCGCGAGTGGCTACAGCGAAAACCTGTTGCTGCGTGCGGCTGACGTGCAGATGAAAGAGCAACGCCGCCTGGTGCTCATGGTGCGCGAGACGCCCTTCAGTGCGATCCATGTCGACAACATGGCGCGCTTGGCGCGCGTGCCGGGTGTCATACTCATGCCGCCCATGCTCACGTTTTATAACGGCCCCGCCACGCTCGACGAGGCGGTGCATCACATCGCCGCTAAGGCACTCGAGGCCGTCGGCGTGTCATGTGCAAACTATAAGCGCTGGTCATAGGCATCTTTAGGGTAGGATGCGAGTAGTGTTTGAACCCGCTGCCCCTGTGGGCGGCGGGCTTTTCGCGTCAAAGGATGTGTCGGGAGGACTTATGCAGACGGGTATGTATGCGATTAGCGAGATGGCGAGCTTGTTTAACGTTTCGCGCCAAACGCTCATCTACTACGACAAGATCGGTCTGTTTAAACCCGCCGTGGTTAACGAAAAAGGCTACCGTTTCTATTCGCCCACGCAGATTCCGCTCATGCGTCTGATCTGCATGTTGCGCGACTTGGGACTGGAGCTCGACGAAATCGATCGCCTGACCTCGACGTTCGACATTGGAGAGATGACCGAGCACCTGCGCTCGCGGGTGCAGGCGCTCGACGAGAAGATTGCCGGGCTTAATGCCGAGCGCGCCAGTGTGCAGGAGCGCCTGAGCTTTTACGACGAGGCGGTCTATTGGCGTGAGCGCGAGGGGAAGCCGGAGCTCAAGCAGTTTGAGCGTCGTTACGTGCTCTTCGAGGAGTTTCCGGGCGATATCGAGCGCGGCCGTTCGATGCTGCACCCCACGCTTATGCGCGCGATTTTGCGCATGCGTGCGCTGACGGGCACGCGCCCCATGCGCGGTTGGGGCGCCATGCTGCGTCGCGAGGCACTGCATTCCGACGACCCCATCGCCGGTGCCGGCTCCTTTGCCGTGCTGCCGCGCGGTGCCGAGGTAATACTGCCGAGCGATCCTGCCGAGCTGGCAGAGATTGGCGTCGAGGTACTGCCCGAGGGCACGTACCTGTGCATGAGCCGCTGGGGCATGCCGTACGAGCCCGAGGGTATCCGCGCCATCGTCGCCTGCATGGACAAACACGCGCTCCAGCCCATCGGCAACGCTTTCGACTTTTGCTACCTCGATACCACGAGCTACGACGAGTCTCACCAAGAGGACTTCTGCTGCATCCAAATCCCCGTCGCCCTCCAGATGTGAAAAGGGGGCTGCTCCTTCGTCACATTCGTGGTGTGGCTGCTGCCCAAACCGTCACAACATTCGATGAAAATCTCGAAATCGAGGAAAAGCGTCGAATGTTGTGACGGTTTTCCTGTCTGTGCCGGCGAGCTCCAGCGCTGTCTGGGGGTATAAGGCTAGCGAGTGTTTATTTGCGAGGCCTAAGGGGCGCCCCGTATGGATATCGATAACTTTGAATGGTGGTATAGCGAGGGTGAGGCTCCGGACGAGGGGTGGGACGAGCCCGCGCCGCGTGACGTGTCGAGCGACGAGGACGAGACCGGCAACGCCGCCGCCGACTCGGACGCCGCCCTCGACCCCGTCGAGCCCCTGACCTTCGAACAAGCTTGGGCCCAGGCCGAGGCAGACGAGGCCAAGGCCGACGCTACGGCCACGCTCGGCGAGCCAGCCGACATGTCGATCTCGCCGGCAAAGACCCCGCAGCCGCGCCACACTATCGATCCCGACAGCACGGCATCCTTCAGCATTCTCGACGTGCCCTCGCAGGGCGCTCAGGCGCCCGCACCCACACGTCGCCCCAATCTGTCTCGCGAGGAAGATGCAGGACGCCGCTCGCCGCTCGGCCCCATCCTTATCGCCTTTATGGCCGGCGTTATCGCCTGCTCGGTAATTGGAAACGTCTGGAGCCATGTCGAGCAGCAGCGAAAAGACGCCGCCAAGGTCGAGATGTCTGTCGAGCAATCGCTCGGCCGCACGCGCTCGGTACATGTGTCGGTCGAGGTCAAGGACGGCGCGACGTGGGACACCGCGCGCGGCGACAGCCAAATGCTCATCCACATCGTGGGGCGCACGCTCAAAGGGCAGACGATTGACGAGTATCAATACGTCAATTCCGCTGGTGACGGCATCGAGCTCAAGCCTGGCGACTACGAGCTCACGGTCGATGAACCGCCCGTCGCCACCGACGGCACGCGCTTCCGCGCCTCAAAGCGCATGGTTCCCGTGAACTTTAACTCACAGGCGCCCGACACGGTCGACACCACACCGCAGGGCGGGTTCGACCTTTACGTAGATACCCAGTAGGCGCTCGCCGCTCATTCCGCTATGGCTACTCAATAATCGCCTGCCGTCCCGTCCCACCGCCAAGAGTGGGACAATAGCCCTCGACACTATTGTTTACTTTTGGAGGAAGTAGCATGTCTACCGTCACTACCATCAAGCGCGGCGGCCTCACCGCGGCCATCGATTCCATGGGCGCCCAGCTCACGAGCCTTGCTCTCAACGGCAACGAGTATCTGTGGCAGGGCGACCCCGCCTTTTGGGGTAAGCACGCGCCCATTCTGTTCCCCATCGTGGGCTCACTGCGCAACAACACGGCAACGTCTGCGGCTGGCACCTGCGAGATGCCGCGCCACGGCCTCGCGCGCATCGTCGAGCACAAGCTAGTCGAGGTTTCGGAGGACGGCTCCTCGGTAACGTACGAGATCACCGATACGCCCGAGTCGCTCAAGGCCTTTCCGTTCCACTTTAAGCTCAACATGACCTATGCCCTGACTGGTGACGCCACGCTTACCCAGACCTTTGCCGTCACCAATACCGGCGACGTGGACCTGCCGTTCTCGGTGGGCGGCCACCCCGCGTTTAACGTACCGGCTCCCGGTGCCGAGGACGAGGCATTCGAGGATTACGAGCTGGCGTTTACCGAGGCTTGGACTAACGAGGCTCCCATCATCACGCCCGACGGTCTTATGACGTTCGAGGGCAGCTACAAGGCTCCCAATAACTCGGACGTGCTGCCCATCACGCATCGCAGCTTCGATAACGATGCCATCATGTTCACCGATACCCCGGGCTCCACGCTTACGCTGCGCGGTCGCAAGTCGGGCCACGGCGTCAAGATCGACTTTGAGGGCTTTAAGTACATTGGCGTGTGGTCTGCCGCCAACGACGCTCCGTTTGTGGCGCTCGAGCCCTGGACCGGTCACACCACCATGGACACCGAGGACGATGTCTTTGAGCACAAGGCCAACACCATCACCCTGGCCCCCGGCGCTACCGATAAACGCAGCTTTAGCGTCACCTTGCTCTAGAGGTTCCGCCGCTCGGTCGATGCCGCGCGCCGTCCAGAGCGATAATTTGTCATTCATAAGGCATGGCATGACCAGAAGGTCTATGCCTTGCCTTTTTCATGCCAACTTGTTTGCTCTGGGCGGCGCTCGCTGGCATTGCCAAAACATCGACGCTCCCAATGACTACCGTGTGTCTATTAATTTTTCGAGCTTGTACTGCGCTGCTGGTCGCTGGCGTATATCCTGTCTTATTGTCAGCAAAACGAAATAGGGAAGGCATCAGATGC
Organism: uncultured Collinsella sp.; assembly: GCA_902496115.1. Lineage (GTDB taxonomy): Bacteria > Actinomycetota > Coriobacteriia > Coriobacteriales > Coriobacteriaceae > Collinsella. The sequence continues at coordinate 33,241 of CABUZK010000015.1, forward strand.
AATCTCGACAACAGCGCGGCATGCATGTCCAGCCGATATGCAGCCGTCGCATCTTTTTGGGTAATGCTCTCGCTGCGAGCGCTTCTGTCGTCGCCGGCGCACTTGCCGGTTGCCAGCGTCCCTCCACGCTGGAAGTAGTTCAGCCCACGACGGGCGGCGGTCGCGACGACCTGTCCGATTCCGTGATCGGCAAGGACAAGATCCGTATCGGCATGGAGGCGGCCTACGCCCCGTACAACTGGCAGGTCTCCGAAGCCAGCGAGTACACCATCCCCATCGACAACGTGCAGGGCGCCTATGCCGATGGCTACGACGTGCAGATCGCCAAGATCGTCTGCAAGGCCCTCGGTGGCGAGCCCGTTGCCGTCAAGCAGAGCTTTTCGGGCCTTATCGATTCGCTCAACAACGGCCAAATCGACCTCATCATCGCCGGCATGAGCGCCACGCCCGAGCGCGAAGAGTCGGTCGGCTTCTCCGACCCGTACTTCATTGGCTACTTTGGCCTATTCGTAAAAGAGGGCTCGCCCTACCAAAACGCCACCAAGCTTAGCGACTTTAGCGGTGCCACGGTGCTCGGCCAAAAGGACACCATGCTCGACACCGTCATCGACGAGATCCCGGGCGTTGTGCACAAAAACCCGGTCGACTCCGTCCCCACGGTGTTCTCGAACCTGCTGCAGGGCACCTGCGACGCCGTGACCTACAACACCGAGAACGAGAAGGGCTATATGGCTCAAAACCCGGGCATCGTTCCCATTCATTTTGCCGAAGGCGAGGGCTTTAAGCAGGAGGTCGCGGCAAACGTCGGCTGCCGCAAGGGCTCGGACAAACTGCTTAAGCTCATCGACAAGACACTCAAGGGCATTAGCCAAGAGGAGCGCGACCAAATGTGGGACGCGTGCCTCGACCGTCAGCCGGCATAGGGAGGCAGCATGAAAACCGTCAATCGCCTGGCCTCCTTTATCAAGGCCGATCACCGTTACGTATACCTGGGCACGAGCGTCATCGCGGCGCTTGGCCTGGCGTTTAGCCAGCGCAACCCCACGCCGCTGAGCTTTTTGGCGCCCACTGGCATCTTCCAGGACTGCCTTTGGGCGATCCTGTGGGCCTGGGTCGTCGTGTCGGCGGCGGCACTCGTCACCAAGCTCATGCACTGGAACGACTATCGCGAAAAGTCGCCGTTCGCCTCCGAGCGTTTCCGCCGCGGCGCGCGCCTGGGTAGCTATGTTGTGGTCGCCATCGCAGCGATCTTTTTCGTGGACCGCTGCATCATGTCGTTTATCGACCTGGTGCAGGTGAGCATTGTCTCGGATTCCAACCCCAGCGACTTTTTGTCGAGCCTGGTCTACATGACCTACAAGAGCGGCGACTTCTTCATCCGCGGCATCGAAATCACCATCGCGCTTGCCACCTTCGGCACCGTCATCGCCTTCTTCCTGGCACTGCTCTTTGTGTTTTTGCGCATTCAGACGTTCGACCGCGTGGACAACGACTTGGTGCGTTTCTTTAAGAGTATCGGCCGCGGCTTCGCGACCGTCTACTCCACCATTGTGCGCGGCACGCCCATGATGGTCCAGGGCCTGCTTATCTATTACGCGGGCTTTACCGTTCTGCGCGGCATGGGCTTCGAGACCGCCCAGGCCAACCAGATCTGGAGCACCTTTACCGCCGGCCTCGTCACCATCTCGCTTAACTCCACCGCCTACATGATGGAGGTCCTGCGCGGCGGCATCGAGTCCATCGATCCCGGCCAAGCCGAGGCGGCGCGATCGCTGGGCCTGTCGCAGTGGCAGGCCATGCGCAAAGTCGTGTTCCCCCAGGGCATTAAAAATGCGATTCCGGCGCTCACCAACGAGCTCATCATCAACATCAAGGATTCGTCGGTGCTCTCGGTCATCGGCGTGTTCGACCTTATGTACGCTACTACCACGGTCGCCGGCGTGTACTACCGCCAGATGGAGGTCTACTGCGTGGCGCTCGTGGTCTACCTGATCCTGACGCTCGTGGCGAGCCGCCTGCTCGAAGCCTTTGGCAAAAAGCTCGGTGCCGAGGCTCCGGCCACGCTGCCCAGCTCTAACTAGGCTTAAGACGAGGAGAATCATCATGGCAGATACCGCCACTACCGGCGTTGCGGCCGCCGCACAGACCAATGAGCCGCTCATCCGCGTTGAGGGCCTGCGCAAGAGCTTCGGCTCGCTCGAGGTACTCAAGGGCATCGACCTGTCCGTTAACCCCGGCGAGGTCGTCACCATTATCGGCGCCTCGGGCTCGGGCAAGTCGACCTTCCTGCGCTGCCTCAATCTGCTCGAGACCCCGGACGCGGGCCACATCTGGTTCCACGGCCAGGACCTTACGGCCGAGCGCTGCAATATCAATAAACTCCGCGAGGACATCGGCATGGTGTTCCAGGGCTTTAACCTGTTCAACAACATGGACGTGCTCGACAACTGCACGCTTGCGCCCGTCATGCTCAAAAAGATGAGCAAGGCCGAGGCTGAAAAAATTGCGATGGAGCATCTGACGAGCGTGGGACTCGAAAAGTTCGCGCACGCCGCCGTGGGCCGCCTGTCCGGTGGTCAAAAACAGCGCGTAGCCATCGCACGCGCCCTGTGCATGAATCCGCAGATCATGCTGTTCGACGAGCCGACTTCGGCACTCGACCCCGAGATCGTGGGCGAGGTGCTCGAGGTCATGCGCAAGCTCGCGGCCGACGGCATGACCATGGTCGTCGTCACGCACGAGATGGCCTTTGCCCGAACCGTGTCCGACCGCGTGGTCTTTATGGATAAGGGCGTGGTGCTCGAGGACGCCGCGCCGGCCGAGCTCTTTGGCAACCCCAAACACCAGCGCACCCGCGAGTTCCTCTCGCGTTATCTCGAGGACAAGTAACCGACCGCAAATGTTTGCATGACAGGGCCGCTCCCGTGGGGCGGCCCTCGTCATCACAATCGAAAGGATGTCATGGCCGAGGTTTGGCGCTTCTTTGCGCATGAGGATGATTTTGCCGATTTGGACGAAGCTGGTGCGTGCGAGCGCCTGGGCCGCGTGCTGTCGTTTCCGACCATCTCGAGTATGGATGCCGAGGCGGTGAACTGGCAGCCGTTCGACGACCTGCGCGCGTATATGCAGCAGGCTTGGCCGCACGTATTTACGGCGGGTAAGGTCGAGCTTATCGACCATTCGCTATTGGTGACGCTTAGCGGTTCCGACCCTGCCCTCAAGCCCATTATGCTCATGGGCCACATGGACGTGGTTCCCGTGGTACCCGGCACCGAGGCTGACTGGACGCATGCCCCCTTTAGCGGACATGTGGACGACACCTACATTTGGGGTCGCGGCGCCATCGATATGAAAGACCAGGTCGCAGGCATTCTCGAGGCGGTTGAGTATGCGCTCGCGCACGGCTGGGAGCACAAGCGTACCCTGCTGCTCGCCTTTGGCCAGGACGAGGAAACCACGCAGTACGGCGCGGGGGCGATCGGTCGTGTGCTCGAGGAGCGTGGCGTTGAACTTGAATATCTGATCGACGAGGGTGACTACCGTATTGTTTCGGCTGCCGAGTATGGCGCGGGCGAGGGCTGGCTTATGCATGCCGACCTCGCGGAGAAGGGTTACGCCGATATCATACTCAAGACGAAGAGTGAGGGCGGGCATTCGTCCAACCCCTACGGCGGCACATCGCTCGAGGTGCTCAGCCGTGCCATCACCGCAATCTGCGATATCGAGTGGCCGACGCGCGTGACCGACTTGCTTGCCGCTCAACTCGTCGAGTTGGGGCTCTACACGGCCGATGAAATTGCCGCCAACGGGGATGCCATTGTCCGCGATTGCCTCGCCAGCAAAAAGCTCTATCCGCTGGTGACGACCACCTGCGCGCCCACGCAGATCGAGGGTGGCAGCACCGGCGCCAACGTAATGCCGCAGGATATGTGGGCCAACATTAACTTCCGCATGCTCGAGGGTACGAGCGTGGTCGACGTTGTGGCGCGCTGCCGTGAGGCGGTTGCCGGGGCGGACCTTGCCGGTTGTGTCGAAGTGGAGCTGGGCCCCGGCAGCTCCGAGCCTTCGCCGTCTCCGCGTGTCGGTGGACCGGGGCTCGAGGCCGTTCGCGCCATCGCCGCCCGCTATTTCCGTGATCCAAAGGGGACGGAGGAAAACGGACCGAGTGCGACGGGCGGGGCTCCTGTCAGCATCGTCCCCTCGACCGTGATCGGCGCGACCGACGCTGCCAACTATCAGCGCATTTGCCCTGAGTGCATTCGTTTCTCGGCCTTTGTGGTCGACGATGACGAGTGCGACCGAGGCGTCCACGGCACTAACGAGCGCATTACCCGCCGAGTCTACCTTCAGGGTGTCCGCTTTTTCATCGCTCTGCTCCACACGCTCTAGAATCCAACAAAGGGACTGTCCCTTTGTCGGAGGTTGATTTCCGATCTCAGCCGAACACATTGAGCGGATAGGCCGTTCCCGCAGTTAGCCGAACGCCCCCGAGGCCCTATTCAGGCCACGGGGGCGTCGTTTTCCCAGTTGAAGGAACG
>CABUZK010000016.1 GCA_902496115.1 uncultured Collinsella sp.
GGGCACGCCCGGTCCCGTTCCGAACCCGGAAGCTAAGCCCCATCGCGCCGAGAGTACTGCGGGGTCAGCCCGTGGGAGGCCAGGGCGCCGCTGACCGGTGGACGGCACCGAGCCGCCATTGGGAATGTAGAAGGGGGAGGCCTCGCGGTCTCCCCCTTTTTTGCGTTTATAGGGCCATCACTCCACTCTCGCTGTGTTTTTGACCCTCGTTTGTCGCATCTTCTGCGAACGGGCTACAATGTCATAGTCTGTGCAGCATGGAGGTGATTATGGCCGAAGCCGGAATCGGCGTTGATATCGTCGAGATTTCGCGAATGAAATCAATCCTTGAGAATACTCCCGCGTTTGTTCGGCGCGTGTTTACCGATGAAGAGCGTTCGTATTGCGATGCCTCGTCTCGTCCTGCCGCGCATTATGCCAGTCGTTTTGCTTCTCGCGAGGCGGTGCTTAAGGCGCTTGGTACGGGTTTTAGCCAGGGCGTTGGCCGTAAAGACGTTTCCGTAACGCGCGATAAGCTCGGCAAGCCAAAAGCGCTGCTTACGGGTCGTGCTCTTGAAATCGCCCGGGAATTGGGTGTTGTCGAGGTTGCTCTTTCTATTACTCTGACGGGTGACTTGGCTGTCGCTAATGCCATTGCGATCACCGAGGATGCTCGACCTAAACCCAAGGAAGAAAAGGTGAGCACGAAGGAGCGCGTTGCTCAGACATTTAAAGAGGCTCGTTCTGTCTTAGACGAGCTCGAACAGCTGCAACAATCTGCTTTGTCGGAACATCTGGATGATGATCCGCAAGATATGCTAGGAGCATAGATGAAACCGGTTTTGAGTACCGAGGAAGTCGTTCGCCTCGAAGATATCATCGAGCGTGAGGGTACCTCGAAGGCCGAACTCATGGAGTTGGCGGGCGAATTTGCTGCCAACGAGATTTTAAAGCTCAACCCCGATCGCGTTCTTGTATTGGTCGGTTTTGGCAACAATGGCGGAGATGGCTGGGTTGCCGCTGACATTCTGACGCATAAGGGCGTTGATGTAGATATCGTCTCTCCGGTTGAGCCGGATGAGATCCCTGCCGTTCTCGCTCGTCATGTCGCCCGTCGTACTGCTGGTCGCGACGTGCATGTGTGTGTCGGCCCCTCTCGCGATGAGCTGGAGGTGCTGATTGATAAGGCTGATGTTGTAGTCGATGCCATTTTTGGTACCGGTTTTCATGGTGATCTTCGTGCGCCGTTTTCAATCTGGATCCCCACGGTCAATGAAAATGCCGATCGCGTCGTCTCCATCGATGTTCCCTCGGGCCTGAATGCCGAGACGGGTGTGGTGGATGACGACTGCATTCGTGCCGAGCGTACGGTGACGATGATTGCTCCCAAGATCGGCTTATACAGCGCTGACGGTCCCGAATATGCAGGCGATCTGGTCTGCGGCGGTCTGTATGACCGCCTTGATGAGGTCATTGACGATGTCGACCATGCTGCCGAGATCGTGGAACCCGGTGACCTTGTGGACTATTTTGCTCCGCTGCCTACGAATATCGATAAGTACTCGCGCGGCTCGGTGCTCATTGTTGCCGGATCGGCGCAGTATCCTGGTGCGGCCATTATGGCTGCCAAGTCCGCTGCCCGCGCAGGCGCCGGCTATGTGGCAGTCGCGACTCCGGATGCGTGTGCCAACCTTATCCGCATGGCGCTCCCCTCGATTCCGGTCTTTGCTATTCCATCTGATTCCCGCGGTTCTTTTGGTGCCGCTGCGCGCATGACGGTATGTGAGATTGCCAAGAAATATAGCTGCGTGCTGTGTGGTCCCGGCATGACGACATCTGCCGGTGCCATGCAGGTGGTTTCGGGTCTGCTTGAGCTCGACGTACCGCTTATCTTGGATGCCGATGCTCTCAACTGCCTTGCCAAGATTGCAATCGATGGCATCGACAGTAATCCCGAGATGTATCGTCGTGAGCAGCCGCTCGTCATGACGCCGCATTATCGTGAGCTTTCGCGTCTCGTCGCCGGTGATGAGGTCAATGACCTTGGAACCGCGATTGCCGCCGCGCAAAAGGTTGTCTGGGCCGCCGGTTCCGATAACCTCGTTGTTATCGCTAAGGGCCCGACGACGGCCATTTGCGGTGTTGAGCGCGTGCTACTGCCGCTCTCGGGCCCGGCGTCGTTGGCGACCGCTGGCTCGGGTGACGTCCTTGCGGGTATTCTGGCCGGCACGCTAGCCACCATGCGCGACGAGATGGACCGCTGGGAGCTGCTGTACTCGTATGCCGTCGCGCTTCATAGCTATGCCGGTTTTGCCGCGGCGACGGAGTTTGGCGAGAAGAGCGTTATCGCGACCGATCTTATCGACTTGATCGGTCCCGCCATGGAGTTGGCGGCTAAGGACGCGCTCGATGATCTGGGAATCACGGACGAAGGGTCGGATGACTAATTATGAATAAAGCCGATTTGACGCGTTGGTCCTGGGTCGAGATCGACCGCGGGGCGCTCCGCCGCAACACGAGGGCCTATAAGAATTTGCTGAATCCGCGCCAGCGCCTATGCTGCGTGGTTAAAGCCGACGCTTATGGCCATGGAGCTGTTGAGTGCGCCAAGATTATGTATTCGGCCGGCGCCGACATGTTTGCCGTGGCGACGGTTAACGAGGGCGTTGAGCTCCGACAGGGCGGGATTACGAAACCCGTCCTCATCCTAAGCGAGCCGCCTATCGAGGCCATTCCGACGTTGCTCGAGTTCGATATCATGCCCTCGGTCTATACGTCCGACTTTGCTCTTGCGTATGGCGAATGTGCCGTCGCGGCGGGCAAGGTGGGCAAGTATCATCTCGCCATCGAGACGGGCATGAACCGCATCGGCGTACATTACACGCAGGTGCTCGACTTTGTCCGCGGTATTGATTTCCATCGCGGTATTCAGTGCGACGGCGTATTTACGCACTTCGCCACAGCCGATGAACCTTCGGGCTGGGACTACAAGCTGCAGTGCCAGCGCTTTACCGAGGCCGTTCAGGCCATTAAGGATGCGGGTTTTGAGTGCGGTATCGTGCATTGCGCCAACACGCCGTCTTCGATGCTCGACCCCTCGATGCATTTTGATATGATTCGCGCCGGCGTTGGCCTGTATGGCATGCAGCCGTGCGAGCTGAGTAGCCGTGTGATGCAGCTCGATCCCGTTATGAGCGTTCATGCGCGCGTGACGCGCGTGGCGCACCCTGCGATGGGCGAGGGCGTGGGCTACGGTTTTACCTACCGCGTACCGCGTACGCGCGTTCAGATCTGCACGCTGCCGATCGGTTATGCCGACGGCCTATCGCGTACGCTTTCCAATCGTATGGATGTGCTGTATCGCGGCGTGCGCGTGCGTCAGGTTGGCAATATCTGCATGGATCAGTTTATGGTCGCCATTCAGTCCAACCCGGCACACGAGATTCCCGAGGCCGAGTATGGTGACGAGATGATTATTGTCGGCCGCGATGGCGATGCCGAGATCACTATGGACGAGATGGCCCGACTGCGCGGAACGATTAACTACGAGGTCGCCTGCGGCTTTGGCATGCGTCTCGACAAGGTCTACGTGTAGGAGCCGCTATGGGCGTCATGCACATCCCCGGCCATACCCATCAGGCGCCACGTGAGGTCGCACTCGAGGAGATTGAGGCTGTTTTAGGCGACTGCCATCTCTGCCAGCTCTATCAGTCGCGCCATAACATCGTGTTTGGCGTGGGAAACCCCCACGCTCGCGTCATGTTTATTGGTGAAGCACCGGGTCGCAACGAGGATTTGCAGGGCGAACCCTTTGTGGGGGCGGCGGGTGAAGACCTCAACGGCATTTTGTCCCTGGCAGGTCTTAAGCGCGAGGACGTCTATATCGCCAACGTGCTTAAGTGTCGCCCGCCGGGAAACCGCAATCCGCGTCCCGAGGAAGTGCTGGCTTGCTCACCGTTTTTGCGCGAGCAGATTCGAAGCATCTGGCCCGATATCATCGTGACGCTCGGTAACCCCGCAACGCACTTTGTGCTCAAGACCGAGATCGGCATTACCAAGCTGCGCGGCAGGTTCCATCAGATGGGCCACTTTGTGGTGATGCCGACGTTTCATCCTGCGGCGGCGCTGCGCAATCCGGCGTGGCAGGAGTTGCTGGAGGAAGACTTTAAGATGCTGGGCGACTATCTGGAGCGGCACCCCGCGCCGGAGACCGCCTCGGAATAATAATAAGGAGCGTATATGTCCCTGGAGCGCCTGGGGGTAGGTACCTATAGAACGGCCCGTACTACCGATACGGAGCATTTTGGCGAGCTGGTCGCACCGTGTCTAGAAGATGGCGATGTGCTGATCTTGACCGGCGGCCTCGGGGTGGGCAAAACCCACTTTACCAAGGGCGTTTCGCGCGCTCTGGGCGATGAGCATATGGTCACAAGCCCTACGTTCGCACTCATGGCCGTTCATGACCAAGGGCGTATTCCGCTGTTCCATTTTGATCTGTACCGCCTGGAGCATGCCTACGAGCTTGAGGATACGGGCATTTTTGACGTGCTGGGCTATGAGGGTGTTTGCCTGCTGGAATGGGGCGAGCAGTTTCAGGATGAACTGACAGATGAGTATCTTTCGGTGACGCTTAAGCGCGATGAGGACGACAGCGACGTGCGAACGATAACGCTCGAAGCACACGGCGAGCGCGCGGATGAGCTTTCCCATTTGATAGATAAGGCTGTACAAGATGAGCTTGCATAACGACAACGCGCTGGTGGTGGCGCTCGACACATCGACCGACATGCTTGCCTGCGCGGCAAGCTGGATTGACGTGCAGACAGGCGAGGCAAAGTTGGTGAGTGGGGACCATCTGTGTCGCCGCCATGCCAACGTGGAGCTCGTGAATACTGTTGATGGCGTACTGAAGCAGACCGGCCTGGATCGTAGCGATGTCGGCTGTTATGTGGTCGGCCGCGGCCCGGGTTCGTTTACGGGCGTGCGTATCGGCATCTCCACCGCAAAGGGTCTGGCACGTGGTGCCAACGTGCCGTTGCTCGGCGTGTCGACACTTGACGCTTGCGCCTGGACGGCATGGAAGGCCGGCGTACGCGGCAAGCTTGGTGTTCTTGCCGACGCCATGCGCGGCGAGGTGTACCCGGCGCTGTATGTGCTGGGGGATGAGGGTCCCGAGCGTCTGTTTGAGCGCGAGCGTGTGGTCAAGGCCGCCGTGGCGCTTGATGAGTGGCGCCAGACCGCGGACTGGGATCAGGTTCAGCTGACTGGTGACGGTCTCGTGCGTTATGGCAAGCTGCTGGGTGAGGACGAGACGGCGCGCTGCGTGGAGCGAGATCTGTGGTGGCCCTCGGGTGAGGGCCTGCTGATGGCGCACGCCGCAGGCGATGGCGATCCGGCTCGCGTCTTGCCGATCTATACGCGCCTTTCGGACGCCGAGGAAAACGAGCGCAAGCGCCTGGGCCTTGCCGAGAGCGCGCAGAGTGAGGTGACAGGTGTTGCCGACGAGCTCGCCGGACGTCATCTGCAATTCCGCCCCATGGGCGCGGCGGATGCCGAGGGTGCGAGCGCGCTGGAGGCAGCTTGCTTTGAAAGCGCCGGACACGAGGCGTGGACGCCGGGCATGTTCCTGTCCGAGCTGGGCGAGGACGTTGCCGCTCCGCGTAGCTGGTGGGTGGCGCACGACGACGGTCAGCTGCTGGGTCTTGCCGGCGGCATGGTCGTCGACGGGGACGTGCAGATTATGGACGTTGCCGTCGATCCGACTCATCGCCGTGAGGGTATCGCCCGCAAGCTTCTGTCGCACGTGAGCTATGACGCGCAGATGCTCGGCTGCACCACGGCTTCGCTTGAGGTTGAGGACGGCAACGAGGGCGCAATTGCACTCTATGCCGCCCTGGGCTTTACCGAGGCGGGTCGTCGCCGTGGCTACTACGGTGCCGGCAAGGATGCCATCGTTATGACGGCGCCGCTGCCCCTGGTGCTTCCTCTCGACAATGCCTCGCCCGAGCCAACTGCTGCCGAACAGCGCGCATGGCCGCTGCCCGCGCCCAAGCGCTCTGCCGAGGAACGTGTCGAGATTGAGCGTCGCCGCCTAGTACTCGCTATCGAGAGCTCCTGCGACGAGACGGCGGTGGCGATTATCGATGCGGACGGCAAGATGCTGGCCAACCAGGTGTCGACGCAGATTGATTTTCATGCCCGCTTTGGCGGCGTGGTACCCGAGATTGCCTCGCGCAAGCACGTTGAGGTCATCGTGAGCGTCGTGGACGCGGCACTCGAGGACGCCGCAGCGTCGCTGGGCCTTACGGGCGGAGCCATTGCACCAAGCGAGCTTGCCGCCGTGGGCGTGACGCAAGGTCCGGGCCTGGTGGGTGCCTTGGTGGTGGGCGTCGCCTTTGCCAAGGGCTTTGCGTATGCTGCCGGCAAACCGCTGGTGTGCGTCAATCATCTGGAGGGTCACCTGTTTGCCAACCTGTTGGCGCAGCCCGACCTCAAGCCGCCGTTTATCTTTACGCTTGTTTCGGGCGGGCACACCATGCTCGTGCACGTAAGGGCATGGGGCGACTACGAGGTGCTTGGCGAGACGCTTGACGACGCCGTGGGCGAAGCCTTCGACAAGGTGGCAAAGGCACTGGGCCTTGGCTATCCCGGAGGTCCCATCATCTCCAAGCTTGCCGAGACGGGCAATCCTAAGGCGATTGATTTCCCCCGCGCGCTGAACAGCAGGGGCGACTACCGCTTCTCGCTTTCGGGCCTCAAGACGGCGGTGACGCTCTACATCGAGCAGGAGACCAAGGTCGGGCGCACGATTCATCTGCCCGATTTGGCGGCTTCGTTTGAGGCGGCGGTCTTTGACGTGCAGTACAAGAAGGCCAAAAACGCCCTGCATGCTACCGGGTGCAAGGAGTATTGCATCGGCGGCGGCGTCTCGGCCAACCCGCATCTGCGCGAGATGATGATCAAGAAACTCGGGCGTCAGGGAATCCGCGTAACGGTGCCGCCCTTGTCTGCCTGCACCGATAACGCCGCCATGATCGCGGAGGTCGCTCGCCGTAAATTCGACCGAGGTGAAATCTCGCCGTTCGATGTCGACGCCGATCCAAACATGACGCTGTAGTCGTACGGGTGCGGTCCCCGACCGGAGGGGCCGGATATAAGGTTTCCTGCTCTACAGTCCTGCGCAAGACGAAGGCCACATTAAGTGGCCTTCTTTGCGTGCGGAACTCGCGATAAACCTTATATCCGGCCCCTCCGGTCGGGGACCTTTCTGTATCGATATAGCTTCTGAGCTGGTTCGGCGTCGACAGCGTCCGGCAAGGTTAACAAGTCAGCGTCGAATTTCCGGCGTGCTTTAGCTGAAAGAAAAAGATGGCATGCGGAGCTTTGCTCCGCATTTGGGATGGAAGCCCCTGAGAGCCGCGGGAGCCGGGCGGCGCATGTGAACTTTATCGCGAGTTCCGCACGCAAAGGAAAGCACTTAATGTGCTTTCCGTCTTGCGCAGGACTGTAGAGCAGGAAAGTTCACATGCGCCGCCCGGCTCCCGCGGCTCTCAGGGGCAACTCTCATGCAAAAACTTTTGTCGGGTAAAGTCCGAGGTCAGTGGTGTTTTATACCGAGAAATTCAAAAAAGTGGAAAATTCATTACATATTTGCGTTGACTTTAGGTAACTAAAGTTTCATACTCCTTTTCAACCACTGGGGGATGTGAACACGCACGGATCGTTCACATCATGATTGAAGAGGATTTCTTAGACATGTTCACGCATCAGCTAAACATTATCAGCGTAGTAATTATCTGATGCGGGTTAGCACATACAGCTAGCCCGTACGATAACGGGCGGCTGATGAAGATGAGGGCCGTCGAGCGCAACCGACGGCCCTCATTTTTTATGTCTGGGAAGTTCTTTTTAGAGGAGGAAATGTAATGAACGGAGTTTTGCTCATGGTTGTGGCCGCGGCGGTGCTCGCCTGCGGCTATCTGGGCTATGGCCGATGGCTGGCCAACAAGTGGGGCGTTGACAAAGAGGCCCTCACGCCGGCCAAGCGCATGAAAGACGGCAACAGCTTCTCGCCCGTCTCCGCCTTCACCGCGTTCTCGCACCAGTTCAGCTCGATCTGCGGTGCCGGCCCTGTTACGGGTACGATCGTCGCTATGGCCTTCGGCTGGCTTCCCGTCGTGCTCTGGGTCCTCGTCGGTGGCATCTTCTTTGGCGCCGTCCACGACTTTGGCGCCCTGTACGCCTCGATGAAGAACAACGGTAAGTCCCTGGCCCAGCTCATCGAGAAGTACATCGGCAAGACCGGCCGTCGCCTGTTCCTGCTGTTCTGCTGGCTGTTCTGCATCATCGTCATCGCCGCTTTCACCGACATGGTCTGCAAGACGTTCATGTTCACCCCGGCCGTTGACGCTTCTGGTGCTGCTACCGGTGCCATCGACTTCACCAAGTCCTATGCCGCTGGCTGCGCTGGCACCATCTCCATCCTGTTCACCTTCGTCGCCATGGCCTTTGGTTGGGCCCAGAAGAAGTTCAACCTCACCGGCGCTGCCGAGTTCGTCACCGGCGTGGTGCTCATGGTCCTTATGTTTGCCGTCGGCATGCAGTTCCCGGTCTACCTGGACAAGTTCCAGTGGTTCGCCGTCGTCATGGTCTACCTGGTCTTTGCTGGCGCCATGCCCATCCAGATGCTCAAGACCCCTCGCGACTACCTCACTTCCATCATGATGATCGTCATGATCGTCTGCGCTGTCCTCGGCATCGTCGTCCTGGGCGCTAACGGCCAGGCTACCATCACCGCTCCGGTCTTCACCGGCTTTAGCAATGCCTCGGGCATGATGTTCCCGGTCCTGTTTGTCTCCGTTGCCTGCGGTGCTCTCTCCGGTTTCCATAGCCTCGTTTCTTCCGGCACCTCTTCTAAGCAGGTCGAGAAGGAGCAGGACGCCGTCAAGGTCGGTTATGGCGCCATGATTGTCGAGTCCTTCGTCGGCATCCTTGCCATCATCGTCGCCGGCATCATGTTCTCCGACATGAACACCGCCGGTACCGGCGCCCTCAACGCCGGCGTCGCTTCCACCCCGTTCCAGATCTTCGCCGCCGGCATCTCCCGCGGTATGCAGGCCTTCGGTGTTGACGGCACGCTCGCAACCGTCTTTATGACCATGAACGTTTCCGCTCTGGCCCTGACCTCGCTCGATGCCGTCGCCCGCATCGCTCGCACCTCGTTCTCCGAGTTCTTTGCCCAGACCAACGACGCCCTGGCCATCGAGTCTAAGGCCGGCTACATGAAGGTCCTCGGCAACCCCTGGTTCGCCACGGTCGTTACCCTGCTTCCTGGCCTCGCCCTCGCCTTTGGTGGCTATGCCAACATCTGGCCGCTCTTCGGTGCTTCTAACCAGCTGCTCGGCGGTATGACCATGATCACCCTCGCCGTGTTCTGCAAGTGCACCGGCCGCAAGGGTTGGATGCTCTACGTGCCCGTCGCCTTCCTGCTCTGCTGCACCTTCACTTCGCTGGTCCAGAGCGCCATGGGCTGCATGACCGCCGTCCAGGCCTACGGTTTCTTCGGCACCATCCCGGCTACCGCCACCACGGCTGCCGTTTCCGTCGCCGCTACCAAGGGCCTGCAGCTCGTCTTCGCCGTCCTGCTGATGGTCCTGGGCCTCATCGTTGCCGTCAACTGCCTCAAGGAGTTCTTCGGCAAGGAGGCCGGTTCCATGCCCGACGAGGAGCCCGAGTGGTCCGAGATGGGCAAAGTCGAGTATGGCCGCGCCGCTGCCGCCGAGGCTCCCGCCGACGCCGAGGCTGCCAAGGCCTAGTCAGCTTGATGGGCTAACCGTTCCATCCATATGACTCGGAAAGACCGGGTCCGCGACTGCGCGGGCTCGGTCTTTTTTCATGCAAAAGCGGGCGATGCCCGAGTGTTCTCGCAGATGTTTTGCGTGGATAAGGGCGCGCGTTGTACCATATAAACGTATATGTGTACATATGAAAGGGGCCCCGTGGCCAAGACGGTATATTCCGATAACCAAAATAATGTCGATGCCCTGGCTGAGCGTCTGAGCAGCCAGACGTCGCTTTCTGCCGATCGCGCCAAGCTAGTTGCCTACGACCTGCTCTGCCGCAAGGCACTCAAGATCAAGTCGAGCGCGCTGGCGCAGATTTTCCGCTCCGTCGATAAGGAATGCGACACCAAGGCGATGCGCGACGAACTCATCGCGGCAAAGATCGTTACCAAGATCGAGGGCAGCGGCATTAACGGACGTCCGGCGTTCTATACCATTCATGCCGAGATAAGTGATGCTCAGGAGCAGCTTGCCGAGGCTGTCGAAGAGGCCGTCGAGGACGTTGTCGAGGCGCCCGCTTCGGTGGAAACGGCCCCGCGCGAGCATGTCGATACCGACGAGCTGCTCGATGAGAACGTCGTTCGTGCCTTTACGGCCAAGGCCGGCCGCGGCGGTTTTGGTGGGGGCGGCAAGCGCGATGCTCAGCGCCGTGCCCAGCAGGAGCGCTTCCGTCGCGCCGTGGCTCAAAAGGATGAACTCGATACCGAGACTGTTGAGACCGAGGTTGCCGCTGAGTCACAGAAGCCCGCGAAGGAGCAAAAGCCCGTGGAGGCCCAAGAGCCCAAGCGTCGTCGCGGTGCTCACTTTAAGGCTGTGCAGCAGGATGTCGCGCATGAGGCTGAAGAGCCTTCCGAGGTTGCAGGCGATGCTGAGGAGTCTGCCAAGAGGGTTTCGGGTTCGTGTCGTCCCGGCCGCGGTTTTGCGGGGCGCGCGTATCCCATAAAGCGTCAGGAGAAGGGCGAGCCGGCTTCGACCGCTCAGGCCGATAAGGCCGAACAAACTGAGAAAACCGTTGAGCCGGTGGCTTGCGAGCAGCAACCTTCCGAGTCGCAGTCTGCGGCCGACGCCGAGGTCAAAGCTCAACAGTCCGCTGATAAGCAGACAGGGGAGAGCGCCTCAAGCAAGCCCCGCCGCCGTCACCGCGGCGGTCGTGGCTCAAATGCCGAGGCCGCGGCCGAGAAGGCAGCGACGCAAAGCAAGGATGCGAAGGCTGAGGCCCTGGTGGAGCAGCCCAAGCGCCAGCCGGCGAAGGGGGACAAGCCCGAGCGCTCGCAAAAGGGTCCGTCCGCGCCAAAGCAAGAGCGCAAAGCTCAGGCGGATTCCAAGCGCAAATCCCAGGCGCAGTCCAAACCGACTGCAAACGATGCGGCCGCCCAGCAGCCTGAGCCGCCCGCTCATGGCGAGGTTTCGGCGTTTGCTCTGGCCCGTGTCCTGGGCAGGCAACTGCTCAAGGTCGTTCCCACGCCTACGGCGCTCTCCAAGATTAAGGAGCAGCAGACTCAAATCGTTAAGGTCGAGGGCAAGGACGGCAAAAAGGCTCAGCAGCGCACTCAGCACAACGAGATGTCCAACCGCAAGATTGCCGAGGAGATTGCGATCATCCAGGCTTGGATAGAGCAGAATCGCGGCGCCGACACGCCGGTCGCCTCGCGTCGCCAGCGCGCCTACCAGATTTTTAACGATGAGAAGGCCTTTGACGGCAAGCATGGCGAGCGTCTGATTCGGCGTATGACCGAAAAGGGCATTAGCATGCAGGCAATCAAGGTTGCTCCCAACCGTCCTGTGCACTTTACGGGCTTCTTTACGCTGGGCGCCGACAAGCCGTTCATTATGGTCGAGAACCTGGACACCTATGACGAGATCGTCAAGCTCCTGCGCGGCCGCAAGCACGCCAAGCTTTTTGGCACCAAGGTGGGTGGCGTGATCTTTGGCGGCGGCTGCAAGGCGAGCGTTTCACACGCACTGGATGATTATCTGGCCGAGATCGGCTATCGCTTTAACTATGTCTACTACGTGGGCGACATCGACCGAGAGGGTGCGCGCATTGTCGAGCAGACCCGTAACGCCAATGTGGTTGAGATTCGCCTGCATGCCGGTATGTATCGCGCCATGCTCGCCGAGCACAAGCGTCGCGTGAAGGCCGGCGGCGAGTGCGAGCCCGCGGCTGCCAACCAGGGCGTGCCGCAGAACCTGGCGGCGACGATCAAAGACCTGCCCATGGTCACGCGCGTGCAGTTCCGCAATGTGCTGCGCGAGGGCGGACGTATTCCGCAGGAGATTCTGATGACCGCCGACTATCGGGATGGCGACTCGGGAAGCTTCGACCGCATGCTGAACAACTAAATTCCGCCGGCCCCGGGAGAGCGGGGACACCGGATTAGGTTTCCTGCTCTACAGTCCTGCTCACGACGGAGGCCACATTAAGTGGCCGCCTGTTCGTGCGGAACTCGCGACAAACTTAATGCCCGGCCCGCCGGGGCCACGCGCCATTTTGTAGATGGCGGCTCGCTTTTCGGAACTGGGCTGATATTTTCTAGATGTAAGGCGCTCTTGGTCCTAATGGGCTTGGGGCGCCTGTCTTATATAGGTAGATTCCTTGCGGGTTCGAATCCCTCCGCTTGGCGGCGTTGGCTCGATTTTCTTAACGCGAGGAGCTCTCGGTCGATGTGGGACGGAGGGATTCCGCGTCCGCCTGCCGGCGGCCGCGCCCCGCTGCGTCGCTTCGCTCCTTGCGTGCTGCGCTGGAAAACGCTTCGCGTTTTCTCAGCTCCGCACCCTTGCGGGTTCGAATCCCTCCGCTTGCTCACAAGAAAGCGCCCTGGGCCGTTATGGGCTCAGGGCGCTCAATTTTAATGGCTGGGACGGAGGGATTCGAACCCCCAACAGCCGGCACCAAAAACCGGAGTTCTACCGTTGAACTACGTCCCAATGTGTGATGTTGCCCAAAAGCAACTCATTAAGTTTACCTAATCTGCGAGGGCATCGCAAACGCCGTCGAGCAGGCGTACGGCGAGTGTCTGCGCATCACTTGCGGTGAAGGTTCCGTTGTAGCGCGTCATGCCCGTGAGCTCAATGCGGATGCGCGCGGGCTTTTGCTGTGCGGCGACATTGGCGGTGCGGATGCGCTGTGCCAGGTTGTGGCACTCGGCAAGGGCGATCGTGGCGCGCGGCGCTGCATCTGCGGGCAGCTCATCGCTTGCGATCTCGAGCACCAGATCCACGTCGGTCGGAACCTCGGAATCGCAAAGCATCATGCCGCTGCTGTCGGTCGTCGCCGTGGCGATGTTCCACATGCGCGATGCAACGCTGCGTGCGATGGGGTCCTCACCGATGACGGCAATCTGGAAGCGCTCGAGTACATTGGCGGCGCGGGCAAAACCGATGCGCGACTCGGCCTCGGTAACCGAGGGCTTGCCCTCCCACACGTGATGCAGGCGGTTGATATAGGCGTAGGTATCCTGGAACGCCATACCGTCGGCAAACAGGCCAACATTTTCCTGGAACTGCTGCAGAGCGGCCTCGGTGTGCGGGCCAAAATAGCCGTCGTCCTCACCGCAGGCAAAGCCCAAAACGTTGAGCGCGCGCTGCAGGGCCTGAACGTCGGCGCCATGGAAATTGGGCATGCGCAGATAGAGTGTGCGGTCGCCCAGCTTATACGAGGCGTCTACCAGGGCGCTCCAACAGGGGATATCGACGGCACAGCCAGCGGCAAGGCCGCTATCGAGCCTAAAGGTGCCAACAGCCTGCTCGGTGGTGGTGCCAAAGCGCTTGTCGGAGACCTCGGCGTCATCGATTGTATAGCCGAGCTGCAGAAGGCGGGACTGCACGTCCTCGACGGCTGCTCCCTGCATGCCCGTTGTAATAGGTTCCATGAGCGAACCCCTTTCGGCGTATCATTCGTACTATTTGAGCGCCTGTCGGATAGACGACGCAAAGAGATGCATAAACATGCACTCAACAGTGTAGCAAGTTGTACCCAAATACGCTGCTGACAGGTTTTATAACCCCCGCTAGTTGAGTCGCTCCACAAAGAAATCTGCCATGGAGAGGAACAACTCGCGTGCGTGCTGATCAAGCTCAACGTTCTCGATGGCCGCTTTGGCCTTGGCGGTCAGGTCGAGCGCGTAAGTGTGGGCGTAATCGATGGAGCCGATCTCCTGGAAGATCTCCACGGCGCGTGCGAGCTGCGCGGGATCATCGGTGCCCGAGGAAAGAATCGCCTCGACCTCGTCGTGATAACGCTTGTCTGACAGGGCGTGCACGGCGACGAGGGTGCGCTTGCCCTCTGTGATATCGGTGCGGAAGTCCTTGTTGGCGGCCTCCTTGGTACCGATCAAGTTGAGCAGATCATCTTGGATCTGGAAGGCAAGGCCCGTGTGCAGGCCAAAGGCGCGCAGTGCCTCAATCTGCTCCTCGCTGCCGCCGCCGATAATGGCTCCGGCGGCAAGCGGCGTGGCTCCACTGTAGTACGCGGTCTTGTGCGTCGCCATGTCCAGATAATCGTCGACCGAGATGTCAAAGCGCCCATCGCGGACCCAGCCCAAGTCGAGCGCCTGGCCCTCGATGGTGCGAACGATCATCTCGGTGAGCTCGTGGAGCACGCGGAGTTTCACGTCTGCCTCGAGCGTGGGGTCGTCGAGAACCGTCTTGGTGACCATGGTGAGCGCTAGATCGCCGCAGTTGATGGCAAGTCCCGTGCCCTCGGTAAGGTGCATACAGGGCTTGCCGCGACGCAGTTGGCCGTTGTCGGCGATGTCGTCATGGATAAGCGCTCCCGATTGAAAGTGCTCTATAGCTGCCGCCGCGCTGCGGGCGCTCTCAAAGCTGCCGCCTACCGCGGTGGCGGCGAGCATGCAGATGAGCGGGCGGTGGCGCTTGCCGGCATTGGCCGTAAATGCCGAGAGCGGGGTATACAGGTAACGCTCGATATCGGCGGAAGTTGCCTGTCCGTCAAAGAACGTGGCCAGATAGTCGTTAATCTGGTCAAAGTGCTGGGCTAAAAAGCTGGTAAACGGACTGGACACGGGTTCTCGCATTCTTTCTTAGGTTGCACCGTTGCATTATGCAGACTACATATTGCCACATTGGGGCGTCGAGCGCGGCGGTTGAAGACGATTGAGTCTTGCGGTCGCAAACGCGGCAAGGGGCTCGGCTAGATAAGCCCAAAGTGTTCGAGCGCGGTGACGACACCGTCGTGGTCGAAGCTGTCGGTTACGTAGTCGGCCTTTTCCTTGAGGAAGTCCGGCGCGTTGCCCATGGCGATGCCAACATCGACCGCCTCCATGAGGGCGATGTCGTTGCTCGCGTCGCCAATGCCATATACGGTGCCGTGGTCTGGTCCCAGGGCGTCAAGCACAGCCTTGATTCCGGCCCGTTTGGTGCACTCGCGCGGCGAGATTTCTGTGACCTCGAGCTCGAGCTCGTTGAGGCAGAGCAGAGGTCCAAGCTCTTTATCTTGAGCGATGCGGTTGGCAAGTGGTGTGGACATAAGAATTTTATAGGCGTTGTAGTGCTCAAGTTGCGTGACGGCGTCGCCCACGGTGCGTGCGTAGCCGTACGTCTCGGGGGCATCTGCACTCATGCGCACGACGCGATCGATGCCCTCAAAGCGAATGACCTCGCCCGATTGCTCGAGATAGGGGGCGAGGCGCTGTAGCAGACCAGGGTTTATGGCTGCATTTCGCACGATACGCCCCTCGAGTTCGGCGTAACCGCCCGCGAGGCACACGACGCCTGCCCACGGCAGCTCGAGCAGCTTGGGATGGATGCAGCTGAGGGTGCGCCCCGTACAGATAAAGGCTTTGTTGCCGTTGGCGACAAACGTGCGAATTGCCTGTGCAACCGTCTCGTTGGGATAGGGGGAGAGGTCTCGCTCACCCTCGGGAAGCTCCTGGGCAAGTCTGGGATCTTGCCAGGCGAGCGTACCGTCGATGTCGAAGAAGCAGACATTGCCATGCTTTTTGGTGGCGTCGGCGGCATGAGAAGGCGAGGCGGCGAATGCAAAACCCGGTTCGAGTCCCATAATCCGATCAAAGTGCTCTTTGACGCGGGGTACCGAGATGCCGATGATTACCTGAGCGGTCTTGCCGGTGACGATGAGGCCTTTGGCACCCGCTGCGACAAAGGTCGCATTGTCCGCGACGATGGAGGGGTCCACGACTTCGACGCGCAGCCGCGTGGCGCAGTTGGTTGCGCCCACGATATTGCCAACGCCACCTAAAAGCTGAATTACCTGCTCAGCGAGGACGTGATCTTGATCGGATCGACTATTGACCTCGTCATTGGGAGATTGCTCTTTGGCAAAGCCGCTTCCCGTTAAACGATCGATTGCCGCGCGATTGGCGACATGATCCTCGCGGCCCGGCGTCTTAAGGTCATAGACCAAGATGAGTGCTCGAAAACTAACAAAAAAGATGACGCTAAAGATGAGTCCGATTCCGAGTGCCAAAAGGTAGGAGCCGGCATGCGTCCGCATGAGCGGGATAAAGTTGAAGGCAGCCATTTCCATAAAGCCGCCCGAGAAGATGCCGACGACGCCAAAGAAGTTCATAGCCATGGCGAGGCAGGAAGATAGGACGGCATAGAGCAAAAAGAGTCCGGGATAGGTGAACATAAAGAGAAACTCGAGCGGCTCGGTGACGCCGCAGACCGCCGAAGCGACGATGGCGGGCAGAAGGATGGCCTTGAGACTGGCACGGCGTTCGGGCTTGGCCGTGGTGTAGAACGCAACGGCGATGGCAGGAAGGCCAAAGAGCTTGACCCAGCCGGTGGCGGTGAAACCAGCCCAGGGTGCAAGCTCGTTGAGGGGGCGCGTGCTGTGCGACAGGATGGGAAGCAAGTTGGTCCACGTGGCGTAGATGCCGTCGTTAATAACTAAATTGTCGTAGTAGATAGGCATGTAGAGCAGGTGGTGCAGCCCCATGGGCTCGAGTGCTCGCTCCAAAAACGCAAAGATACCCACGCCGAGGGGGCCGACGTCCACAAGTGCGTGGCGCAGCGTTTCGGTCGCTGCGTATACGAAGGGCACGATGGCGGCCGAGATGGCGGCAAGGGCGAACACGGCAAAAAAGCTGATGAGGTAGACCAGCGAGGAACCCGAGAAGGTGCCGAGCCAATCGGGGACCTTGGCATCGTAGAAGCGGTCATGGATGGCGACGACGGTTGCCGATACCGCTAGCGGGCCGATAATGCCGGTGTCGAGCGTCTTGATGCCGTCGATGATGGTAATGCCGCTAGCGGGGGTCAAAGACGACGGGTACTTAAGTCCAAGGTTGTCCCCGCTTAGCTTGATGATCTCGCTCAAAAAGAAGCAATAGGCAAAATAAGCCACGAGCGCCTCGAGGCAACAACGTGCCGGTTGCTTTTGGGCAAGGCCGATGGGCAGCGCTACGGCAAAAAGGAGCGGAAGTCGTTTAAAGACCGTCCACGAGCCGCGCTGAATGATAGTCCAAAAAACGTACCAAGGGGTTCCGTATACGGCGAGGTCGCCGACGATATCCGCAGACGTTGCGAGGGCGGAGACGCCGACCATAAGGCCCGATATGGAAAACAGCATGGCGGGCGCGAACATTGCCCCGCCAAAGCGTTGGATTTTTTGCAGCATGTTCTGCCTCCCGAATATCGAGGCGCGTTGCGCGTGGTGGAACGTTTAAACAATGGATTCATTGTAGAGGACCAGACGATTGTCGTACCGGCAGTTTTGATCGAAACCGGTTTGGGCGGGATAGAAACCGTCAACGGTTAAATCCTGTCGCTTTGCCGATAATCGGTTTAAACAACTTTAAGAAATGCTATCGTGCCTAACCATACATATTCATTAGAGGTGAAGTCATGCCAAAAGCGATTTACGAAGGAATCTACCGCGAGATCCGTTCGCGCATCATTAACGGGACTTATGCGTTTCAGGAGATGCTGCCAACCGAAGCCGAGCTGACCGCGGAGTTTGGCTGCACGCGCAATACCGTTCGACGCGCCTTGAGCATGCTGGCCGACCAGATGTTTGTGCAGCCTATACACGGCAAGGGCGTGCGCGTTATTTGGCTCAAGGGCGAAACCGACATGCTGGGCGCACTCGAGGAAGTCGAGTCGTTTGGCGAATTTGCAAAGCGCAACAATGCCGTCGCATCGACCGAGGTCAAGTCTTTTGAGCATTTGATTTGCACCGAGCAACTCTCTCGTCGCCTGGGCTTTAAGGTGGGCGAGGAGTTGATTCGCGTGGTGCGTGTCCGAAGCCTTAACGGCAATGCGCGCCAAGTAGACCATGGTTACTTTTTGGAGTCAATCGCCAAGGGCCTGACGCCCGAGATCGCCGCAAAGTCAATTTACGACTATCTGGAGCACAAACGCGGCGTCAAGGTGATGGCGAGTCGCCGTACAGTGAGCGTCGAGCTTGCCAACGATGAGGACTGCAGCTATCTTGACCTCGGCAAATACAACTGCGTTGCCGTCATGGAGAGCCAATCGTACACCTCGGACGGCATCTTGTTCGAGGTCACGCATGCCCGCACGCATCCCGAGATCTTCCACTACCGCGTCAACTCTAAGCGATAGCCGGCTGGCTCGCAGCCTGACGAGACCCATGCCCTCAAAGCGAAAACGCCCGGTCAAACCGACGAAGCATCGGCTTGACCGGGCGTTTTCTCTGCATTCGATAACAAATAATTGTTTATACAAAACTTGTCAAGTATCAAGTTGAAATTACCGTTCACCGAAGTTTTTCTACCGCTCTAGTAATACTTGTTCAAACAAGTAGCCAAATAGCGTATCGTACAAATCAGCAAAAGGGGCAAAGTCCCCGAGCCAATCTCCGAAGGCGGCGGCAAAGGGTGCCGCCACGGTGTGAAAGGGTGGATTGTAATGAAGAACGAAATGAGCAGAAGGCAGTTCCTGGGCTTTGCTGGTTCCGCGGCTGCGGTTCTTGGTCTGGGTCTCGTGGGCTGCGGTGGCTCCGCCGGCTCCGGCTCCTCTGCTTCTGGTGACGCTGCCGAGGTCTACTTCCTCCAATTTAAGCCCGAGGTCGACAAGGAGTGGAAGGAGATCGCCAAGGCGTACAAGGAGGAGAAGGGCGTCGAGGTCAAGATCGTGACCGCCGCCTCCAACACCTACGAGGAGAAGCTCAAGTCCGAGATGTCCAAGAGCTCCGCTCCGACCCTGTTCCAGGTCAACGGCCCCACCGGTCTTAAGAACTGGAAGGATTACTGCGCCGACCTGTCCGATACCAAGCTCCGCGGTGAGCTCATTGACGACTCCCTGGCTCTGCAGTCCGATGGCAAGGATCTGGGTATCGACTGGGTCCAGGAGAGCTACGGCATCATCTACAACAAGCAGCTGCTCGAGAAGGCTGGCTACAAGGCCGAGGACATCAACTCCTTCGACAAGCTGAAGGCTTGTGCTGACGACATCCAGGCCCGCAAGGACGAGCTTGGCGTTGAGGGTGCCTTCACTTCTGCCGGCATGGATGACTCCTCCAGCTGGCGCTACACCACCCACCTCGCCAACCTCCCGCTCTACTACGAGTTCGAGAAGGAGCACAACCAGGAGGACGACGAGATCAAGGGCGAGTATCTCGACAACTTCAAGCAGATTTTCGACCTGTACATCACCGACTCCACCTGCGATCCTTCGCAGCTTGCCTCCAAGACCGGCGACGACGCCACCAACGAGTTCGCAACCGGCAAGGCCGTCTTCTATCAGAACGGCTCTTGGGCATACGCTGACCTCACCAAGGCCGGTATGACCGACGACCAGCTCGGCATGCTGCCGATCTACATCGGCGTCGACGGCGAGGAGAACCAGGGCCTGTGCTCCGGCGGCGAGAACTACTGGTGCGTGAGCTCCCAGGCTTCCGAGGATGCTCAGAAGGCCACCGAGGACTTCATGTACTGGTGCGTCACCGCTGACACCCCGACTAGCATCATCGCCGACAAGATGGGTCTGACCGCTCCGTTCAAGAGCGCCAAGGAGACCACCAACGTCTTCTCGCAGCAGGCCGTTGCCATGGCCAAGGACGGCAAGAAGACCGTCGCTTGGGACTTCGTCTACATCCCCTCTGAGGAGTGGAAGAAGAACCTCAAGCAGGCTCTGATCGCCTACGCTGCCGACAACACCAAGTGGGACGGCGTCAAGAACGCCTTCGTCGATGGCTGGAAGACCGAGAAGGCTGCTTCCGAGTAAGCAGTTGCTGCCCAAGCTATCTGATTAGCGACAGGGGGCGGGCAGACGTAGGTTTGCCCGCCCCCTGCATATTGAAAGGACCCTTCTATGGGCAAAGCACTCAAGCGCTGGTGGCCGCTCTTTATGCTGCCCACGTGCCTGGCGTTTATGATCGGGTTCGTGATCCCCTTTATCCAGGGCTTCTATCTCTCGTTCTGCCAGTTTATTACCATTAACAACGCGCACTTTGTCGGTATCGCGAACTACGTGCGCGCGCTGTCCGATCCGCAGTTTGCCACGTCGTTCTTCTTTACCGTGGCGTTTGCCTTCCTGTCGACGGTGCTTATCAACGTGATTGCCCTGGCCATTGCGCAGGCGCTCACCCGCAAAGCACTCAAGGGCACCAACATCTTCCGTACGATCTTCTTTATGCCTAACCTGATCGGCGGCATCGTGTTGGGCTACATCTGGCAGATCCTGATCAACTGCCTGCTCTCCAACGTGGGCGCCCAGCTCATTGCCCTTAACTCCGCTGCCGGCTTCTGGGGCCTTATCATCCTGACCCTGTGGCAGCAGGTCGGCTACATGATGATCATCTACATCGCTGGTCTGCAGTCCATTCCGTCCGACTACATCGAGGCCGCCAAGGTCGACGGTGCCACGGCATGGCAGACGTTTTGGAAGGTTAAGATCCCTAACCTGATGCCGACCATCACCATTTGCCTGTTCCTGTCCATCACCAACGGCTTTAAGCTGTTCGACCAGAACCTCGCCCTTACCGGCGGCGCCCCCGCGCACTCCACCGAGATGCTCGCCCTGAACATCTACAACACGTTCTATTCGCGTGCCGGTATCGCGTGGCAGGGCATCGGTCAGGCCAAGGCGGTTATCTTCTGCATCCTGGTCGTAGCCATCTCCATGATTCAGCTTAAGGCCACGAGGTCCAAGGAGGTGCAGCAGTAATGAAACGCGATAAGGTTATCAACCGCGCGCTCTCGATTTTCTTTACGATCCTGTCGCTCGCGTGGATCTACCCCGTGTTCATGATTGCGCTCAATTCCTTTAAGAAAGCGACCGCAATCAGCACCACCACGGCGTTCGATCTGCTCACGCCCGAGACGTTCAACGGCCTTGCAAACTACTTGCACGCTCTTAACGAGCAGGGCTTTGCCTCGGCATTTATGTACTCGCTCATCATCACGGTCAC
Source organism: uncultured Collinsella sp. (assembly GCA_902496115.1). Lineage (GTDB taxonomy): Bacteria > Actinomycetota > Coriobacteriia > Coriobacteriales > Coriobacteriaceae > Collinsella. The sequence continues at coordinate 21,181 of CABUZK010000016.1, forward strand.
GTCGGTCGTGCTGATTTTGGTGTGCTGCTCCATGTGCGCTTGGTATGTGGTTCGTGTCAACAACAAGATCTCGAACTTCTTCTATTACCTGTTCGTCTTCTCGATGGTCGTGCCCTTCCAGATGCTCATGTTCACGCTGTCCAATTTGGCGGACCGCATCGGCTTCAACACGCCGTTCAACATCTGCTTTATCTATCTTGGCTTTGGCGCGGGCCTGGCGGTCTTTATGTTCGCCGGCTTTGTAAAGAACATTCCGCTCGAGATCGAAGAGGCGGCCATGATCGACGGCTGCAACCCGGTCCAGGTGTTCTTTAAGATCGTCCTTCCCATCATGAAGCCCACCTATCTTTCGGTCGGCATTCTCGAGACCATGTGGGTCTGGAACGACTATCTGCTGCCCTACCTTACCCTCGACTCCACCAAGTACAAGACCATTCCTATCTTGATCCAGTACTTCCGCGGCGGCTACGGCCACGTCGAGCTCGGTCCCATGATGGCCTGCATCATGATGGTCGTTATCCCCATCGTCATCATGTACATCCTCTGCCAGAAGTACATCATCGACGGCGTGGTGGCAGGTGCCGTCAAGGGCTGATGCCGTAACTGTTTTGCAAGTTTCTGCGGCGCCCCTCAGCGCGGCGCCGCATATCGAAAGGTAAAGACATGGCCGAGATCGTTCTCAAACATGTTCAGAAGGTGTATCCCAACAACGAGTCCAAAAAGAAGGGCTTCTTTGGCAAAAAGAAGAAGACCGAGGAGAAGAAGCACAACCTCAAGGTTACCGAGGATGGCGTGCTCGCTGTAGAGGACTTCAACCTCACCGTTCACGACCAGGAGTTCGTCGTTCTCGTTGGTCCCTCTGGCTGCGGTAAGTCCACGACGATGCGCATGGTCGCTGGCCTGGAGGACATTACCTCGGGCGACGTGCTCATCGACGGCAAGCGCGTCAACGACGTGGCGCCCAAGGACCGCGACATCGCCATGGTGTTCCAGAGCTACGCTCTGTACCCCAACATGACGGTGTACGAGAACATGGCGTTTACGCTTGAGCTCAAGAAGGTCCCCAAAGACGAGATCGACCGCAAGGTTCGCTCCGCTGCCGAGATCTTGGGTATCACCGAGTACCTCGACCGCAAGCCTAAGGCGCTTTCGGGCGGCCAGCGCCAGCGCGTCGCCATCGGCCGCGCCATCGTGCGTGACCCCAAGGTCTTCCTGATGGACGAGCCGCTGTCCAACCTGGATGCCAAGCTTCGTAACCAGATGCGTGCCGAGCTCATTAAGCTGCGCCACGAGATCAAGGGCACGTTCATCTACGTCACTCACGACCAGACCGAGGCCATGACCCTCGGCGATCGCATCGTGGTCATGAAGGACGGCGTCGTCCAGCAGACCGCCACGCCGCAAGAGGTCTTCAACCACCCCGCGAACATCTTCGTCGCCGGCTTTATCGGTGTGCCGCAGATGAACTTCTTCGATGCCCAGCTGGTGCGCTCGGGCAACGGCTTCACCGTCAAGACCGAGGATATGAACGTGGCGCTCGCCCCCGAGACCTGCGCTCAGCTTGCTCTCAACTGGGACGGCGGCGACGTGAAGGAGATTACGGCCGGCGTGCGCCCCGAGCAGATCCTGCTTGCTGACAAGGACGAGGAGGGTGCGCTCCAGGGTACCGTCGAGGTGACCGAGCTCATGGGTTCGACCGAGCATGTCCACGTGACCGCTCCCGATGGCCAGTTCGTCCTGATCATTCCCGTTGTCGACCTTGAGGCCAAGGGCGCGCTCAAGGCGGGCGACCCCATCTGGTTCAAGTTCGAGAAGAACGCGACCCATCTCTTCGATAAGGTGTCTGGCAAGAACCTTATCTAGGCCCGGTGCATCCAGGCCCTCCCTTTGGGCGACTGCGGTATTGCCATCCTTTTGCCGCGGTCACATATAAGGCTCCCCTCCCGTCCACTGGGCGAGAGGGGAGCCTTTCTTTGTGCCGGGCTGTCTATCTGTCAGTTTGTCTTGATCTGTAACAGGAGGAGGGCCAAATTGGGCCTAGATGTTACAGATTGAGACAGCGTCGAGCTGCCTGTCCTTTCATCTCGATCTGTAACACGAAGGACTGATTTCGGCAGCTTACTGTTACAGTTTGAGACGGTCCGTTAGGACAAACCTGTTTATCTCGATCTGTAACATCTGGGGCCGTTTTATCCGAGTAGTTGTTACAGAACGAGATTGTTTGGCGGGGCGTTTATGTTTATCTAGATTTGTAACAGGTAGACTCAATTTTGCCGGCTAGATGTTACAGGCCGAGATTTTTTGGTCGAGGCAGGCCGCGGGCAACACAGGGGCACAAAAAACGGAGCCGCGTTGCCACGGCTCCGTTTCTCAAGAGGATTGGTAAGGGAATCGAATTAGCTCAGGTGCCAGATCTCGTCGTTGTACTGGGAGATCGTGCGGTCGGACGAGAAGGTGCCGGCGTTGGCGATGTTGATCAGCGTCTTGCGCATCCAAGCGTCCTGGTCCTCATAGTCGGCTAGCACGCGTTCCTTGGTCTGGATGTACTCCTCAATGTCGAGCAGGGCCATAAACCAGTCCTTGTCCTTAATGTCGTCGTGCAGACGCTGCAGGCGCTCGGCGTTGCCGGTCGCCATAAAGGCGGGGTTGGTGATGAAGTCCACCAGCAGTTTAATGCCGGGCTTGCAGTAGAGCGCACCGGCGTTGTAGGTGCCGTCGGCGTAGAGCTGCTCGACCTGTTTGGACGAGGCGCCAAAGGTATAGATGTTCTCGTCACCCACGAGCTCGGCAATCTCCACGTTGGCACCGTCGAGCGTGCACAGGGTCAAAGCGCCGTTGAGCATGAACTTCATGTTGGAGGTGCCGCTCGCCTCCTTGGAGGCCAGGCTGATCTGCTCGGAGATGTCGGCAGCGGGAATCACGCGCTCGGCGGCGGTGACGTTGTAGTTCTCGATCATAACGACCTGCAGGTAGGGAGCCACGTCGGGGTCGTTGGCGATCCACTGGGAAAGCGTCAGGATTAGGTGGATGATGTCCTGAGCGATGGTATAGGCGGGCGCTGCCTTGCCGCCAAAGATGATGGTGACGGGGTGCTCAGGTCTATTACCGTTCTTGATGTCGAGGTACTTCCAGATGATGTAGAGCGCGAGCATCTGCTGGCGCTTGTACTCGTGGATACGCTTGACCTGAACATCGATGATGGCGTTGGAGGGGATCGTCACGCCCTGTTCGAGCGCCATAAACTCGCGCATGATGGTTTTGGCTTCAGCCTTGGTGGCGGCCAAGCGCTCAAGAATGCTCTTATCGTCGGCGAAGTCGGCGAGCTTGCTCAAGTCGCCGGTGCTGCGCCAATCGGTGCCGATCACATCGTCGAGCAGGCTGGCAAGCGCGGGGTTGGCTCCCTGGATCCAGCGGCGGAAGGTGATGCCGTTGGTCTTATTGGAGAACTTCTCGGGGTAGATCTCGTAGAACGGATGAAGCTCGGTGTCCTCCAGGATTTTAGTGTGGAGTGCGGCGACGCCGTTGATGGAGAAGCCAAAGTGGATGTCCATGTGGGCCATGTGGACGGTGTCGTATTCGTCGATGATGGCGACGCGCGGGTCGTCGTGCTCGGCCTTTGCGATCTCATCGAGCTTGACGATAATGTCGGCAATGGCAGGGGAGACCTTCTGCAGGCTGGTGAGCGGCCACTTCTCGAGCGCCTCGGCAAGAATCGTGTGGTTAGTGTAGGCGACCATGGAGCGTACGATGGTCACGGCCTCGTCAAACTCGATGTCGTGCTCGGTGGTGAGCAAGCGAATGAGCTCGGGGATGACCATGGTGGGGTGCGTGTCGTTAATCTGGACCACGGCGTAGTCGGCCAGATCGTGCAGGTTGCTGCCGCGCTCGATGGCCTCGTCGATCAGGAGCTGGGCAGCGTTGCTCACCATGAAGTATTCCTGGTAGATGCGAAGCAGGCGGCCCTGTTCGTCGGAATCGTCGGGGTAGAGGAACAGGGTGAGGTTCTTGGCGATCTCGGTCTTGTCGAAGTCGATGGAGCTGCCGGGTACCAGGCCGTCGTCGACGCTTGCCAGGTCGAACAGGCGCAGGCGATTCTTAGCGGGCTGGCCGTAGCCGGGCACGTCGATGTTGACGAGCTTGGAGGTAACGGCAAAGTCGCCGAACTCAACAGTGTAGGAGCGGTCGTCGTCGATCAGGATATCCTGCTCCCCGAGCCACTCGTCGGGGACGGCCTTCTGCTGATTGTCGACAAAGCGCTGACGGAACAGGCCGTAGTGGTAGTTGAGGCCTACGCCGTCGCCGGTTATACCCAGCGTGGCGATGGAATCCAGGAAGCACGCGGCCAGGCGGCCCAGACCACCGTTGCCGAGCGACGGCTCGACCTCAAACTCCTCAATCTTATTGAGGTCGTGGCCCGCGGCGGTGAGCTGGTCCTTAACCTCGCCATAGATACCGAGGTCGATCATGTTGTTGATGAGCAGCTTACCGATCAAGAATTCGGCGGAGATGTAATAGAGCTTTTTCTTGCCCTTGTTGAGCGGGCAGGCGACTGAGCGCTCCTGCACGAGCTTAACGAGCAGTTTGTAAATGCGACGGTCATCGAGCTGCTCGAGCGAGATGCCAAAAGACTGCTCGGCGAGTTCTGCGAGATCGATACGGGGCATGTTTCCTCCTGTAATGGGTTGATTACATGTCTGCAATTCATAAGAATCCCGCGCGAGGGGATTGGGGTGGCCTCGCGCGGGAAAAGCGGTCGCGTCCGCACGGTGGGGTGGGGTCGGACGCGGTGGCTCCTATTGGGGAAGCTCGATTTCGGCTTCCGACGGGATACGGAAGTAGGTCTCGGTCCAGTCGGTAAGCTTGTGCTCGAGCTCGCGGGTGATGGCGCCATCGAGCATGCGCCAGGTCCAGTTGCCGCCTAGGGTGGCAGGGGTGTTGATGCGCGCCTCATTGCCCAGGTTAAGCAGGTCCTGCATGGTGTAGATGCAGGTATCGCTCACGCTGGCGGCGATGGTTCGGTTGAGCGCGTCGGCTATGGACTCGCCTGCCTGCTGGTGGGTGTACAGGGCAGCCTGCTCGCGCTGACGCGGAGTGGCCGTACCCTCGAACCAACCGCGCGCCGTCTCGTTGTCGTGCGTGCCTACATAGGCGACGGTATTGGCGATGTAGTTATGCGGCAGGTAATACGAGTTGGTACCCTCAAAGGCAAACTGCAAGATCTTCATGCCGGGGAAGCCCGAGGTGTCGCGCATATCGATGACGCCGGGGGTAAGGAAGCCCAGGTCCTCGGCGATAATAGGCAGCGTGCCGAGCTTTTCCTCGAGCGTCTTGAAGAACTTGAGGCCGGGACCCTGTGTCCACGAACCGTAGGACGAGTCGGGCGAGGAGAACGGCACCTCCCAGTAGGCCTCAAAGCCACGGAAATGGTCCAGACGGATAACGTCGTACATGTTGAGTGCGGCGCGGATGCGGCCTTCCCACCAAGAGAAGCCGTCTGCTTCCATGGCATCCCAGTCATAGATGGGATTGCCCCAGTACTGGCCGGTGGCGGAGAACTGGTCGGGCGGTGTGCCGGCGACACTGACGGGGTTGCCGGCGGCGTCGATCTTAAAGAGCTCGGGACTTGCCCACATCTCGACGGAGTCGCGCGAGACGTAGATGGGCAGATCGCCGATGATCAGGATGTCGCGCTCGTTGGCGTATGCCTTGAGGCGGCTCCACTGACGGTCGAAGAAGTACTGCGTCATCTGGTGGTAGAGCATGCGCGCGGGATGGGCGGCGCAGACCTTGGCGGATGCTTCGCCGCGGGTGCGCAGTTCTGCGGGCCACTCCCAAAATGCCTTGAGTCCGCACTCCTCTTTGACGGTCATGAACTCGCAGTAGGGAATAAGCCAGTCTTTGTTTGCCTGGACAAAGTCGTCGAAATCGGCTGGCTTGTCGGAGGTGAAGCGCTCGGCGGCGCGGTCGAGAATCTGGCGGCGACCGCTAAAAATCGCGCCATAGTCGACGTTGTTGGGGTCGGAGCCCAGATACACACCGTCGATATCGCGCTGTTCCAGATAGCCGGCCTCGATAAGCTCGGCAAAGTCGATGAAATTGGGGTTGCCCGCACGGGCCGAGAACGACTGATAGGGTGAGTCGCCATAGCTCGTCGTCGTAAGGGGCAGAATCTGCCAATAATGTTGTTTGCACGAGACGAGGAAATCGACAAAGTCGTAGGCATTCCAGCCAAAGCCGCCGATGCCGTACGGTCCGGGCAGGGACGAGATGGGCATGAGAATACCGCTTGCACGCTCCATGGATGTGCTCACCAACCTTCTTGTTGTGGGATCGGCCTGCAGATGGGTGAACAGCCCGTCCCGAGTTTTAAAGTCGATGTTCCTATTGTAGAACATGTTGTTTAAACATGTATAGGCGAGATTAAAAAGTTGGCCCATTTTCGGTAAATGGTTACGCGCCATGAAAAAAGCCCCGGTCTCACATCATGAGACCGGGGCAAGAACGGTATGTAGGTTTTTTGCTACTCGGCGTCGGCGAAGCCGTTGGGGTTGTGGCTCTGCCAATTCCAGCTGTCGCGGCACATGTCCGCGATATCGTACTGGGCCTTCCAACCCATCATACGCTCGGCCTTGGAGGCATCGCACCAGTTGGCGGCGATATCGCCGGCACGGCGCTCGCGAATCACGTAGGGCAGCTCCTTGCCGCATGCCTTGGAGAAGGCGGCGACGACCTCGAGCACCGAGGTGCCGGTGCCGGTGCCCAGGTTAAAGATCTCGACGCCGGTTTTGCCATTCATCCAGTTGAGGGCGGCAACGTGACCAGATGCCAGGTCGCACACGTGGATGTAGTCGCGCACGCCGGTGCCGTCGGGGGTGGGGTAGTCGTTGCCAAAGACCTGAACGGCCTCGAGCTTGCCCACGGCGACCTGGGCGACATAGGGAACCAGGTTGTTGGGGATGCCCTTGGGGTCCTCGCCGATCAAGCCTGACGGATGGGCACCGATGGGGTTGAAGTAGCGGAGCAGTACGACGTCCCACTCGGGGTCGGCGGTGTGGACATCCATGAGGATCTGCTCAATCATCCACTTGGTCCAACCATAGGGGTTGGTCGCGGGCTTCTTGGGATCTTCCTCGGTGACAGGCGGATTGTCCGGATCGCCGTAGACGGTCGAGGAGCTCGAGAAGATGATGGACTTGCAGCCATGGTTGCGCATGACGTCAATGAGCACCAGGGTGTTCTCGATATTGTTGTGGTAGTACTCGACGGGTTTGCTCACCGATTCGCCGACGGCCTTAAAGCCGGCGAAGTGGATGACGCGGTCGATCTGGTGGGTATCGAAGATCTTGTTCATCGCATCGCGGTCGAGCACGTTGGCCTCGTAGAAGGTGAGGTTCTTGGCGGCCTCGTCGCCCACGATGGTCTTGACGCGGTCGATGGCGACGGCGCTGGAGTTGGAGAGGTCATCGACGACGACGACCTGGTAGCCGCCCTCGAGCAGCTGAACGACGGTGTGGGAACCGATGAAGCCGGCACCGCCGGTAACGAGGACGCAGGTGTCTTTGGGGTCGAGTGCTTGGGACATGTAGTCTCCTATCGAATCAGGAACACTTCTTGAGGGGAGTATAGCGCAGCTAGGTGTGGTGCAACTGTTTGACACAATGAAGAGCAGAGCAATGATAACGTGCTCATAGGACGGGAATGCATAACGGTTCATGGTAGTTCCAGGCTGTGCGCATGCCGCCGGCCGTGCGGTTTTCTGCCGTTCGTGGAAATCGTTGGGATGCGTCGGATGTACGGTAATATGTATGTCTTGAGCGACATATAAACAAAACATGTAACGGAGTACATATGTCACCAAACAGCGATTCCATCTTTACTCAGGAGCTCTCGCGCCGCACCGCCCTCAAGGCCCTGTTCGGTGCCGCTTCTGCTGCAGTTCTTTTTGGCCTGCCTGCCCGCGCCCATGCTGCCGAGGCCAGCCAGGAAACCACCGACAAACTGAATGCCGCCCAGGCCAAGCTCGACGAGGTCCAGGCCCAGCTTGATAGCATCGCTAACGAGTATGCGGCGCTCGCTAACAAGAACGCTCAGACGCTTAACGATATCGAGGGCGTCCAGGGCCAGATCGACGACACCCAGGAGCAGATCGACACCAAGAAATCGGAGCTCAAGAAGAAGCGTAACGAGCTTTCCGATCGCGTGGCGGCAAGCTACAAGTCGGGTGGCACCAACATCCTGTCGTTGCTGCTCGCTTCTGGCTCGTTTGAGGAACTCGTCGCCAACGCGCATTACGTCGAGAAGATCAACAAGAGCGACCGTGACGCCATCGAGGACATCCAGACCATCCAGCAAGAGCTCGATACACAGAAGTCCGAGCTCGAGTCGCAAAAAGCCGACTTGGAGAAGCTCAAGGACCAGCAGACTGCTCAGATGCGGGACATGCAGGCCAAGCAGCAGGAGGTCCAGACGGTTCTGAACGGCCTCTCCGACGATGTCAAGGAGCTCATGGCCCAGCGCGATTCCGAGATTCTTGCTGCCGCTCAGGCCGAGGAGGCTGCCAAGAAGGCTGCCGCTGCCGCGGCTGCCGCAAACAAGAACAATTCCTACTCGGGTGGTTCAAGCTCGGGTGGCGGTTCGTATGCGCCCGGAACTCCGCAACAGAATGCCGGCTCGGGCAAGCAGCAGGCCGTCGTCAACGCGTGCTACTCCACGCCCTCGCCTGGCCAGAACTGGTGCGCGGCGTGGGTCACCAATGTCTTCCGCAACGCCGGCGTTGGTTACTTTGGCGGTAACGCGTGCGACATGTTTAACGCATGGTGCTATAGCTCCGATCGCTCGGCGCTGCAGGTGGGCATGATTGTTGCCGACTCATCGCATAGCGGTACCGGCATGCCGGGTCTGATCTATGGCCACGTGGGTATCTACGTTGGCGGCGGCATCGTTATGAGTAACGAGGGCGCCATCACGTCGAGGTCGCTTGACTCGTTCATTGGGTTCTACGGCACTGGCTCTGGCGTGCGCTGGGGCTGGCTTGGCGGTATTGCGCTGTCGTAAAGTCGACTGGGCCGCGTGCCCGCCCGCAATATATTTGATTGCCTGCTCGGGCAGTCCTGCGCAAGACGAAGGCCACATTAAGTGGCCTTCTTTGCGTGCGGAACTCGCGATCAATCAAATATATTGCGGGCGGGCACGAGGCCCTCTCGGGTCCTGAGCGCGACTCACCGGACTGGTTTATCTGAATTAAAGAAAGTGAAGGCCCCTTTCGGGGCCTTCTTTTTATAGGAATTCGCCTACTCGGTGGACTTCGGGTTCTAGGTCTACGTTGAACTGCTCTTTGACGGTTGCTTGGATGTGGCGGATGAGTTCGTCGACGTCGGCTGCGGTGGCGTGGTCGGCGTTGACGATGAAGCCGCAGTGTTTTTCGCTCACCTGGGCACCGCCGACCGCGTGGCCGCGCAAACCGGCGTCCATGATGAGCTTGCCGGCAAAGTGGCCCTCGGGGCGCTTGAAAGTGGAGCCGGCGCTCGGCATGTCGAGCGGCTGCTTGTCCTCGCGGCGCTGACGGTAGTCGTCCATGTCGGCCTTGATCATCGCGGCGTTGCCCGGGGCGAGATTGAAGGTGGCCGAAAGCACGATGAAGCCGTCGTCGGCGATGCGGCTCTTGCGATAACCCAGGTTGAGCTCGTCGACATCGAACTCGATGATATTGCCACTGCCGCGGGTGCCGTCGTCGAGCATGCGAGCGGGCTTGTAGACGCGTACAGATTCCAGCACATCGGCCATGCAGGCACCGTAGGCACCGGCGTTCATGTAGCAGGCGCCGCCGACCGATCCAGGGATACCCGAGATGGGCTCCATGCCGGTGAGGTCGGCCTCGGCTGCTGCCGCGGCGACATCGGAAAGCAAGGCGCCGGCTGCCGCCGTGACGTGCGTGCCATCGACGGTGATGTCGGAGAGGCCTTCGCCCAGCGCCACGACGACACCACGGATGCCCTTGTCGCCAACGAGCAAGTCGGAGCCGTTGCCCACGATGGTAAGCGGCAGATCGCAGCGATAGCAGGTATCGAGCGTGGCGACGAGGCCCTGCTCGGTGTCGGGTGTGACAAAGACATCGGCCGGGCCGCCGATCTTAAACGTGGTGTGCTCGCGCATGGGCTCGCTCATGAGTACGTTGTCCTCGCCGGCAACGCCAGCGAGCGCGCAGAGCAGGTCCTCGTTAAAAAAGTCGTTCTCGTGCATGCGAATATCCGCCTTTTGGTGGTTGTTGTCATCAATCGATTGCAATATACCCCACCTGGACGGATTTGGTGCGCTGGCGGCGATAAAACAGCCGTCCACCGGATTGGTAAAGTGTTTATCACCGAGGTAGATGGGCAGTCGCTATACTTTCAAGAGATTGCGCGTAAACCCGGAAGGAGCGAGATGGCCAACAAAGTCACCCTCAAGCAGATCGCCCAGGAGGTGGGGCTTTCCCCTTCGTCGGTCTCGCTTGTTCTCAATAATCGGCCCTGTCGCATCTCGGAAGAAAACCGCAAGCGCATCAAGGAGGTCGCGGCGCGCAACCACTATGTTCCTAACCAGATCGCGCGCAGCCTGGTCATGCGCGAGTCGCGCACACTGGGCCTTATCGTTCCCAATATCGAGAGCCGCTTTTTTGCCTCGCTTGCCGGCAGCTTGGAAAAGCGCTGCCGCGAGGACGGTTACGCGCTCTTTATTACCAGCTCGGGTGGAAGCGCCGATGACGATTTGGAACTGCTGCGCCAGCTGGTGACGCGCGGCGTCGATGGTGTCTTCCTGGTGGTAGGCGACGAGTTCTCGGATGACCGTGCCCTGCGCGAAGAGGTCAGCCATCTGCCTATCCCTGCCGTGATGGTCGACCGTGCCATTGAGGGGCTCGAGTGCGACAAGGTGATGTTCGACCACGAGATGGGCGGCTACATGGCCACGCGGTATCTGATTGAGCAGGGTCATCGCCGCATCGCCTGTCTGGTTAACGCGCGTCGCTCCAATACGGGCCGCAAGCGACTTGCTGGCTATGAGCGCGCACTGCGCGAGGTGGGACTGCCCATCGACGCGCGCCTGGAGTTTGAGAGCGAGTACTACATTCCGAGCGCCTACGAGGCCTCGGAGGCGGTGCTCGCAACCGACGCCACTGCCGTGTTCGCAAGCTCGGACAACATTGCCCTCGGTTTGCTCAAGCGCTTGCACGAGATGGGGAAGAGCATCCCGGGCGATATCTCGGTCGTAAGCTATGACAACTCGGCCGCCGATGTTCTCTTTGAACCAGCGCTGACCGCGATTGAACAGGACCCTGGTGTCCTCGCGGAGCATGCTTTTGGCTGCATGTCCAAGCGTCTTGCCGGTAGGGGCGGTAGACGTGCCGAAGAGGTCGTTCTGGAGCCGGCGCTTATCGTGAAGGGCAGTGTGCTTGACCTTACCGAATATAGTTAAGCGCACTTGTTTGTTTGCATAGATTGCATGCGGAGCGTCCGCTATTTGCCGGCGGGGCCGGGGTACCTGCTTTGTTTTGAGAAGTTCGCGAAGCCCACCTCTCAAAACAAAGCAGGCACCCCGGCCCTCGTCCGTAAGCTCTTCCGCTGGGCGAGCCATAGACGCCGCGCACCGATAGGGTAAGGCGGCGGCTTGAAATTGGTGCTATATTCGGCTTGAGTTGTTTAATGCTAGTACGGGAGGCTGATATGGGGCTGTTCAAGAAGAAAAACCCGCAGGATGCCTTTGATCCCGATGTGTTTACCATCACGGATACGATTTTGGACCCGCCGCGGTTTACGTTTTTGCCGGCTATCTACCAGGATGCCACGCGTCGCAAGTGGGCCGTGCATCAGCGCGGCGGCGAGCCGAAGATTTTTGACTATGCGGACGTGTTGCAGTGCGAAGTAGCCGAGGCGGGCGATCCGGAGGCCGAGGAAGTGGCCTCAAAACAGGAATTTGCCCAGCGTATCCTGGTAAATCCCGCCAAGGCGGCGAAAATAAATGCTGCCAAGCGTAATATGTGTCTTGGTATGGGCGTTGTTGTGGCGGTTCAGACGGGAAAAGACGAGGTTTCCAAATTAGAGATTCCCGTTATGACCGACGAAGTCAAACGCGATTCAAGTCTATATAAGTCGTATCGGAATGTCGCCGAGAAGATCAAGGCCGAATTTGATGCCATGGGAGGGCTGGCCTAATTTTGGCGGCATACGTTTCTGAATGAGGAGTCTGTGCAATGGCAGGCGAATCTTATGCAATTCCCCCCAAAGATCGTGCTGTTGAGGGAATTCTTTGGTATATCCAGCACCATCAGCTTGCCGGCGGTGATCGCCTACCGGCCGAGCGCGTGCTGTGCGAAGAGATTGGCGTTTCGCGTACGGCGTTGCGCGCCGGTATCACGCGGCTCATCTCGTGTGGAACGCTCGAGAGCCGACGCGGATCGGGTACGTATGTGTGTCCTCCCAAGCCGCTGAACATCTTCCAGGAAACGTATAACTTTTCCGATGCTGTGCGGACTGCCGGCCTGCACCCCTCTTCTCGTCTGGTTTCCACCGGGACCATCGAGGCGGATGAGGCACTTGCCGACAAGCTTGGGGTGTCTGTAGGCGCTCCTTTGCTTCGCATGCAGCGCGTTCGACTTATTGAGGGCGAGCCGGCGTCAATCGAGACGGCTCACGTTAACCTGTCCCTGTGCCCATCGCTTATCGAGCACGATTTTGAGTGCGAGAGCCTTTACGATGTCTTGCTCAAAGAAGGTGGCGTGCGTGTTGAGCATGGACGTGAGCATATCTCCATCTCGCGTTTGAACGCCGAAGAGGCCGAGCTGCTCCAGCAAGAAGAGGGAACGCCGGTGTTCTATGAGAGCACGATCGAATTGGATAAGGACATGCGTTTTGTGGAGCATTGCAAATCGGTGATTTTGCCCACAAAGTTCCGCTTTGCCGATAACGGCGAAGAGAACGGCATGAGGAGCGTGGCAGGTGAACAATGGCTGAAACAGTAGATGCCACCCCGGTCTATATGCGCATTCGACGCCGCATCGAGGAGCGTATCGAGCGCGGTATATATCCCACGGGTTCCATGATTCCGTCCGAAAAAGACCTCGCCGAGGAATTTGGTACGACACGCTTGACCATCCGAAGCGCTGTCGATGAGCTGGTTCGGCGCGGGCAGATTCGCCGTGTTCGGGGAAAAGGTGCCTTTGTGGCGCAGAAAGTACCTGCTTTTTTTGAACGCACGGGCGGTTTCCGTGAATCGGTCCGTGCTTCGGGCGGCGAGCCGTCCGTCCGTATTCTCGCGCGTTCCAAGCGTTATGCGGGGCCATACTACGCCGACCTGTTTGGCATCGCCGAGGACGATTTGCTGTATTCGATTCGGCGTTTGAACTGCGTCAACGGCGACCCTGTATCGATTGAGATGGCGTTCATCCCGTGCCTGCTGTTTCCAACCATCGAAGATATTGACGTGTCGGTCTTCAGTTTGTACGAGACCTATGAGATGCTGGGCCGAAAGCCAGTTATGGCACAGGAAAAGCTCGATATCGAAGCGCTGGGCGCACGAGATGCCGGCCTGCTTGGACTGGAGCAGGGCGATCTTGCCTTGACGCTGGAGTGCGTAAGCTTCGATGCGGGCGGCCAAGCGATCGAGTACGTCAAATCGTTTAACCGCGGTGATGCGGGTGGATATACCTATACGTACTAGCTGGTGTTTTGTGAATAACGCCTGGGAAACTAACTAGTTTTGATCGTTGGGTCAGCTGTATATACAACCTTACAGGGCCCAAAATCGACCGTTCGCCGAAGGGGATAAATTAATCGACAGAGAGGTATCAAAAAGCCGTAACCTGTAACTGTGATTGGTATCAAATACTAATGATTTGTAACGAGGTGAGACGATGAAGATGCTCGATTACGTTCAGCTTGCCCATGTGCGTATGGGGGAGAACCTCGAGCGTTCGTCTGAGCTGGTAGCGCAGCTCGTTGATATTTTCCAGTCCGGTTCTTTTGACGCGCTGCGCATCGTTGCTTCGGGTTCGTCGCGTCATGCCGCCGATTGCGCCCGCGATTACCTGCAAGATGCCCTGCAAATGCAGGTGTCCGTTGTGACGCCCGAGGCCTTCGTTGATTTTGAACACACCTATCCGCAGCATGCGCTCAACATTGCCGTTTCGCAGAGTGGCTATTCGACCAATACGATTGCGGCGCTCGATTACATGCGCGCACACGATATGGCTGCAGTTGCGCTCACGGCAAACGTCGAGGCGCCCATCAAGGAGCACACTGACATCGTTCTTGACTACGGTGTGGGCGTCGAGTCGGTGGACTTTGTGACTCTGGGCGTCGAGGTGCTCGTTGAGTACCTGGTGCTCTTTGGTATTTACGGCGGTCAGGCGCGCGGAACGATTGACGCCAAGGGCGTTGCCCAGCGTCTTGACGACCTGCGCGAGGCCATCCAGGCCAATGCCGTAATGTGCAAGACCGCCGAGGCATATGTCCAAGACCACATGCTCGAGCTTTCTGAGCACACGCCCGCCATAGTCGTCGGCAACGGCCCCAACTATGGCGTTGCCGAAGAGGCGGCCCTCAAGCTGAGCGAGACCATCAAGATTCCTGCCATGCATCACGAAGGCGAGGAGTTCGTCCACGGTCCCGAGATGCAGATCGTTCCGGGCTATCTGGTGTTTATCGTCGACGATCCGCAGGGGTCGGAGCGTCTTGCGAATATCGCTGATGCGCTATCGAACGTTACGACAAAAACGGTGCTGCTCACGGTCCATCCCAAGGGTAGGGCTCACGAGGTTGCGGTGCCTCAGGTGGCTCCGCTGCTCAGCGCAATTCCCAATCTTGTGTTCTTCCAGACGATTGCGGCCATAATCGCCGAGCGTCTGAAGTCATGGGACGTGCACCCGTATCTTGATGCCGTCTCCAAGCAAATGGAGGTCAAGGCAGAGGGCTACGAAGAATCAGTCAATGCGCTTAAGGCCAAAGCGGCCGAGTGTTACGGAATGTAAGCGGGTTTTGAAGCCCGTTGGCATGGGGGATGTGGAAACAACCCCAGAAAGGAGAGACAAATGAAGGAAACCGAGAAGATCGAGATCATGCATTTCGACCAGGAGGGCTATCTCGAGGACGGCAAGGCGCTCTACGAGACCGGCAAGAAGATGACCGCGCTCGCCGACAAGGTCGCCGACGAGGGCTACGACGCCGTGTTCCTGATGGGCGTCGGCGGCACTTGGGACGAGCTCATGCAGCTCGAGTACCTCATGAACAAGTTCGGCGACCGCGACCTCGAGGTCTACCTGATCCACGCCGCCGAGTGGAACGCCATGGGCCACAAGCGCATGACCGAGAA
>CABUZK010000017.1 GCA_902496115.1 uncultured Collinsella sp.
CGCAAGATCATCGTTTCGTTCGATAGCACCTTCGATGTGATGGAATGCGAGCAGCTGTGCCTTGCCGCCGGTGTGCCCGGGCGCATCATGCCGCTGCCCGGCTCCATCACCGCCGGCTGCGGGCTGTGCTGGGGCATGCCGTTCTCGGGCGATGCACTCGCCGCCTTCCGCGCTGCCACCGAAGGCCGCGTAACCCCCGCCGACTACCATCAGCTCGTCCTCTAACCACCAAAACCACCACAAAGGTGCCTGTCCCCAATGTGGTGGTTTAGAACACGTGGACGAAACAGGTTTGAAACACGGGTTTTGCACGTCAGACACTCAAAAACGCTTCTACCTGCATCGTAATCAAAACGAAACATCCGCTCGTCGGCTTATGCGAAACTTTGCCGCAACAGTGCGATATTATCCATACTCGATAAAGTTCGCGGCGCATAGGGTGCCGCGACCAACATTTTTCGTTTCCCATCATTGGAGGAAGCATGAGCTACACGCAGAAAGTTCTCGAAGAGCTCAAGGCCCGCTATCCCGAGCAGCCTGAGTTCATCCAGGCCGCGACCGAGATCCTCGGCACCATCCAGCCGGCGCTCGACGCCCACCCCGAGTACGAGGAGGCCGCCCTGCTGGAGCGCCTCGTCGAGCCTGAGCGTATCGTCATGTTCCGTGTTCCCTGGGTCGACGACCAGGGCAAGGTTCAGGTCAACCGCGGTTACCGTGTCGAGTTCAACTCTGCCATTGGACCCTACAAGGGCGGCCTGCGCTTTAACCCGACGGTCACCCTGGGTATGCTCAAGTTCCTGGGTCTGGAGCAGATCCTCAAGAACAGCCTGACCACCCTTCCCATGGGCGGCGGCAAGGGCGGCTCCGACTTTGACCCCAAGGGCAAGTCCAACAACGAGATCATGCACTTCTGCCAGTCCTTCATGACCGAGCTCTATCGCCACATCGGCCCCAACACCGACGTTCCCGCCGGCGACCTGGGCGTTGGCGGCCGCGAGGTTGCCTACCTGTTCGGTCAGTACAAGCGCCTGACCAACGAGTGGACCGGCGTCCTTACCGGCAAGGGCCTCTCCTTTGGCGGCTCGCTTGCCCGTACCGAGGCCACCGGCTACGGCCTGGCCTACTTTGTGGACGAGTACCTCAAGAGCCGCGGCGACTCCTTCGAGGGCAAGAACGTCGTCGTTCATGGCTCCGGCAACGTCGCCATCTACGCCGTCCAGAAGGTCTCCCAGCTCGGCGGCAAGGTGCTCGCCTGCTCCGATACTCACGGCTGGGTCGAGGATCCCGACGGCATCGACTACACCGTGCTCGAGCACGTCTACAACAAGAAGCGCTCCGGCCACGACAAGGGCGTTACGCTCGCTATGTACGTTGACGAGAAGCCCAACGCCGTGTGGCACGAGGGCGACGGCCGTGGCGTTTGGCAGCTGCCCTGCGACATCGCGCTGCCCTGCGCTCGCGAGAACACGCTGCTGCTCGAGGACGCCCAGGCGCTCGTCGCCAACGGCTGCAAGGTGGTCGGCGAGGGCGCGAACATGCCCACGACCATCGAGGCCACGACTTACTTCCAGGAGAACGGCGTTGCCTTTATGCCCGGTAAGGCTGCCAACGCCGGCGGCGTACTCGTGTCCGGCCTGGAGATGAGCCAGAACGCCGAGCACCTGTCCTGGACCTTCGAGGAGGTCGACGGCAAGCTCGAGCAGCTCATGCGCGGCATGTTCCACAACGTGGACGACACCGCCAAGGAGTATGGCCAGGAGGGCAACTTCGTCATGGGCGCCAACATCGCCGGCTTCCTGAAGGTCGCCGACGCCATGCTCGCCCAGGGCGTCTGCTAGGTCTTCGCTCGATATAGCATCGCAGAAGGCTCCCAGCCATCTTGGCTGGGAGCCTTTTTTGATCCGCATGGGACGGAGGAAAACGGATCATTATGTCTCGGCCCTCTGCCGGCCGCCCCTTAAGTTGCGGTGAAATACGGACTGTTGGGCGCCCTAAGCCCGACAAACAGTCCGTATTTCACCGCAACTTATGGATGGGAGGGAGGTTTTTGTGCTGTGGAAGGTCGCGGCCCCTCGTTTGGTACACTTAAAAGTACTGGACAAGTGAAGAGATGGGGGAGAACGTGCTCAAGTTCGGTACCTACGTCCGTGTTGGAAACGCGGCCGAAGCCTATGAGCTCTTACAGAAGAACCGCAACAATAAGATTGTGGGCGGCGGCATCTGGATGCGCCTGGGTTCGCGTCGCGTGGCGACGGCGATTGACCTTTCGGCCTGCGGACTCGATCAGATCGAGGAGACCGAGACCGAGTTTCGCATCGGCGCCATGTGTACCCTGCGCCAGCTCGAGCGTCATGCCGGGCTCAACGCGCTTGTCAACCATGTCTTTGAGTTCGCCGTCCACGATATCGTGGGCGTGCAGCTGCGTAACACCGCCACGGTGGGCGGCAGCATTTACGGCCGCTTTGGTTTCTCGGACGTGCTCTCGGCATTTTTGGCGCTCGATTCGTATGTTGAGCTGACGGGTGCCGGCCGCGTGCCGCTCGCCGAGTTCGTGGACATGGGTTACGTGCGCGACGTGATCGAGCACGTCGTGGTCGTTAAGCACGACTATCGCGCAAGCTACGAGGCCGTGCGCAAGGCCGCGACCGACTTCCCCTCGCTGAACGTCACCGCCGCCTGGTGGGACGGCTCCTGGCACGTCACCGTGGGTGCCCGCCCGCTGCGCGCGACCCTGTTGCAGGGTGAGTCATGCGGCCTTACCGCCGAGCAGCCTACCGAGGACGAGCTGCGCGCCCTGGCCGCGTCCGTACGCGCGCTGAGCTATGGCACCAATATGTGGGGCTCGGCCGAGTACCGCCGTCGCATCTCGGCACCGCTCGCCGTCCAGGCCGTGCGCCGCGCCGCCGGCATCGAGCTTTCGGCTGCGCTTGCCCGCGAGCTCGAGACCGTGCAGATCCCCAAGTTTGCCACGGACGAGTATTCCTGCCGCCGCGTGCCCGGCGTCGATTCTAGCGAGGTGCGCTAATGGCTGCCAAACTCATCGATCTTTCCTTTACGCTCAACGGCCGCAAGGTCAAGGTTCAGATTGCCCCCGACACCATGCTCTTTGCGCTGTTGCGCGAGCAGGGCTGCGCGTCGGTGCGCTGCGCCTGCGAGACCACCAACTGCGGCCTGTGCACGGTGTGGCTCGACGGCGATCCGGTGTTGAGCTGCTCGGTTCCCGCCGCCCGCGTCGAGGGCCGCTCCATCACCACGCTCGAGGGTCTCAAGGCCGAGTCCGAGGCGCTCGCCCGTGCGATGGCTGCCGAAGGTGCCGAGCAGTGCGGTTTTTGCGCCCCCGGCCTCATCATGAACGTGCTGGCGCTTGCCCGCGCCGCCAAGGAGGACCCGAGCCTCGTCGCCACGCGCGAGGAGCTCTCACGCCAGCTCGCCGGCAACCTCTGCCGCTGCAGCGGCTACGAGAGCCAGCTGCGCGCCATCGTCCGCTTCCTCGACGAGTCTGGCGTGCAGGTGGGCTTCGAGATGCCCGAGCTGCCGGTCAACGACACCAGCTGCGACGGCGTCTCGTACAAGCAAATCACCCACAAGCAGCCCAAGAAGGACTCGAAGGCCCTGCTTGAGGGACGTCCCGTCTACACGGGCGACCTGGTGCCCGCCGGCGCCCTGATCGTCAAGCTCAAGCGCAGCCCGTATGCGCGCGCCAAGATTCGCTCCATCGATACGTCGCGCGCCCTGAAGGTGCCCGGCGTGGTGGGCGTCTACACCTACGAGGACGTGCCCCAGCGCCGCTTTACCATCGCCGGTCAGAGCTATCCGCAGCCGAGTCCCTACGACCGCCTGATTCTCGAGAACCTGGTTCGCTACCAAAACGAGGAGGTGGCGATCGTCGCCGCCGAGACCGAGGAGGCCGCCGACAAGGCACTCAAGCTCATCAAGGTCGACTATGAGGTGCTCGAGCCCCTGCTCGACTTTACCCAGGCGCTCGATAACGACATCGTGGTCCACCCCGAGGGCGACGTGACCTTTATGTTCCCGCAGGGCGGCGACGTTGCTCGCAACCTGGTGTGCAGCGGCACGAGCGACTTTGGCGACTTGGACGAGGCCTTCGCCCAGAGCGACATCGTCTTCACCCGCACCTACACCAGCCAGGCCACACAGACCGCGCCCATGGAGACCTTCCGCGCCTTTGCGACGACCGACGCGTTCGGCCGCATTTCGGTGACCACCTCGACGCAGGTGCCCTTCCACGTGCGCCGCATGGTCGCGCAGTCGCTCGACATTCCGCAGTCGCAGGTGCAGGTCATCAAGCCGCGCATCGGTGGCGGCTTTGGCTCCAAGCAGACGGGCTGCTGCGAGATCTTCGTGGCGTTCGTGACGCAGCAGACCGGCCGTCCGAGCTACTGCTGCTACACCCGCGAGGAGACCATCACCGCGGGCAACTCGCGCCACCAGATGCAGATGACCGTTAAGCTGGGCGCCATGAACGACGGCACCATCACGGCCATCGACCTGCATACGCTGTCCAACGCCGGCGCGTACGGCGAGCACGCCACCACGACGATCGGCCTGTCGGGCCACAAGAGCCTGCCCATCTACAACCATGTGAAGGCGAGCCGCTTTAGCTGGGACGCCGTCTACACCAATACCAACCGCGGCGGCGCGTATCGTGGCTACGGTGCCACCCAGGGCCAGTTTGCCGTGGAGAGTGCCGTCAACGAGCTCGCCGACATGCTGCACATGGACCCCGCCGACCTGCGCCTTAAGAACATCGTGCGCGAGGGCGAGATCATGCCGCAGTACTACAACGAGAAGCTCAACGCCTGCGCACTCGACCGCTGCCTGCTGCGCGCGATGGACATGATCGGCTGGCGCGACAAGCCGCTGGCCGTGGACCTGGGCGACCGCGTGCGTGCTCTGGGCTGCGCGCTCACCATGCAGGGCTCGGGTATCTCCAATGTGGATATCGGCGGCATCGATATGCGCCTGGAAGAGGACGGCTTTATTACCATCGGCACCGGCGCCACCGATAACGGCATGGGCGTCGACACGATCCTGGCGCAGATTGCCGCCGAGGAGCTGGGCGTGGAGAGCTCGCTCATTGTGGTGCGCGGCGTGGACACCGATGTGTCGCCGTTCGACGCCGGCTCGTACGCGAGCTCGGGTACGTACGTGACGGGCCTTGCCGCCAAGAACGCCGCGACCGAGCTGCGTGAGAAGATTTGCGCCAAGGCAGCCCAGATGTGGGATGTGGACGCCGCCGACGTGGTCTTTGATGGTCAGTACGTGCGCCTGTCCGACGAGCGCGCCGCGCGCGAGCAGAACCGCTACCTCACGCTGCGCGACTTTGCCAACCTGTGCGTCAAGAACATCGCGGGCGGCGACGCGCTCACCTCTCATGCCTCTGCTTGCCTGCCCGTTTCGCCTCCGCCGTTTATGGCCGGCATTGTCGAGGTCGAGGTCGACAAGGCCACCGGCAAGGTGACCGTGGTGGACTACGCAGCGGCTGTGGACTGCGGCACCGTGATCAACGAGGCGCTCGCGCGCGTCCAGGCCGAGGGCGGCATTGCCCAGGGTATAGGTCACGCGCTCTACGAAATCGTCGAGCACGATGACCGTGGTCGCCTGCGCACCGGCAACTTTATGAGCTACAAGCTGCCCACGCGCCTGGATATCGGCAGCATTCGCGTGGCCTTTGAGCCGAGCTACGAGCCGACGGGCCCGTTTGGCGCCAAGTCGATCGGCGAGGTCGTCATCAACACGCCGCTCGCCGCCGTGGCCTCGGCCGTGGCGCACGCCACCGGACATCAGGTCCGCTCGCTACCCATCACGCCCGAGAAGGCCCTGCTGGGGGAGTAGCGGGTCAGCGTACAAGTCGTAATTGGCGGGGCGGGGCAACTCGCCCCGCCTTTTGCACTCGTGGTGAGGTCGTGAGCCTGTAAAAGGTGTGCGTGCGCTTGCCGTTCGTATCTGCTATCATTCCTAGTCTGTGCGCTCATGCGGGCGTGGCGGAATTGGTAGACGCGCCAGATTTAGGTTCTGGTGGGATTCCCGTGAAGGTTCGAGTCCTTTCGCCCGCACCAACGCACCCGCGTCGGCTTATGCCCTCGCGACGCTTGTTGCATAAAGGTACCAGCACCTCAGATAAGCTGGGCAGTATGAGGAGGAACGTGTTGAACATCACCGCTTCTGACGTCAAGGACGCCAAGCTCACCGCTACGGTCACCATCCCGGCCGCCGACGTCGACGCCGCGATCAAGAAGGCCTACAAGGAGACCGCCAAGAAGTACCGCTTCCCGGGCTTCCGCGCCGGTAAGGCCCCCCGTCCGGTCATCGACTCCGCTCTTGGCGCCGAGGCTACCCTCGCTCAGGCCACCAACGACCTGATCGCCGCCAACGAGCCCGCCGTCCTCAACGAGCTGGACATCGTCCCCACCAAGAATGGTGACTACAAGGACCTCGACCTCGCCAAGGATCACGAGGACTACACCTACACCGTCGAGTTCTCCCTGCGTCCCGCCGCTGAGCTCTCCTCCTTCGACGCCGTCGAGATCGAGATGCCCCCTGCGGAGGTCACCGAGTCCGAGATCGACAACCAGGTCGAGATGCTCCTCAACTACCGTGCCACCTTCGAGGACGTCGAGGGTCGCGCCGTCGAGGCCGAGGACTACGTTACCGTCGACCTCAAGGCCGTCGAGAACGCCGACAACTTTGCCGCCGAGGGCCGCATGCTCATCGCCGGTAGCGACAGCAACCCCAAGGAGTTCAACGAGGCCCTGATCGGTGCCAACGTTGACGACGTCAAGACCGTTACCTGGACCGACGAGGTCGAGGAGGGCGAGGAGGCCGAGACCCACACCGTCGAGGTCACCGTCAAGGGCATCAAGGTCCGCAACACCCCCGAGCTCACCGACGAGCTCGTCAAGTCCGACTTTGGCTTCGACAGCATCGACGCCATGCGCGACGCCATCAAGATCGAGATTGAGCAGGACAAGGCTTCCCGCCTCCCGGCCGAGAAGGAGAACCGTTGCGTCTCCGCTCTCGCCGAGCGCCTGCAGCTCGACGAGATGGACGCCGACTACGAGCAGTCCGTCTTTGAGGAGCTTGGCCAGAACTTCCTGTCCAACCTCGCTGCCCGCGGCATGACGCTGGACACCTGGCTGCCCGCTTCCGGCCTGACCATGGAGCAGTTCATCGGCGACCTGCACAAGCAGGCCAACGACGTCGCCCGTGAGTCCCTGGCTCTCGACGCCCTCGCCCGCGAGCTCAAGATCGAGGTCACCGAGGACGACATCAACGCCGAGTTCGAGAAGGCCGGCGTCAAGGACGTCGAGGCTTCCAAGTCCGAGTTCATCGCCGATGGCCGTATGCCTGCCGTCCGCGAGTCCATCCGTCGCTCCAAGGCCGTCGACCACCTGGTCGAGAACGCCAAGGTGACCGAGGTCGACGAGACCGCCAAGGACGCCGAGTAATTCTCGCCACCTTGCTCGCGAGCGCATGCGTGCGCCCGTGATGGGGTAAAGTTATACACCGGTTATCCGGTAGCTTCGTACGGTGCCAGCCAATGCATAGCATGCGGGCACCGTACGTTTATCTAGAACCAATTTGGTCCGCAAGAGAGAAATGGAGATGCGTATGATCGCTAAGTTCGATTCCGCCCTCGTGCCATACGTTATCGAGCAGACGCCGCGCGGCGAGCGCAGCTACGATATCTATTCGCGCCTGCTCAACGACCGCATCATCTTCTTGGGCGAGGAGATCAACTCCGTCAGCGCCAACCTGGTCGTTGCCCAGTTGCTGCATCTTGAGAGCCAGGATGCCGAGAAGGATATCTCGCTCTACATCAATTCGCCCGGTGGCGAGGTCTACTCCGGCCTGGCGATTCTGGACACTATGAACTTCATTAAGCCGCAGGTCTCCACCATTTGCGTGGGCATGGCCGCGTCCATGGCCGCTGTGCTGCTTTCGGCCGGCGCCAAGGGCAAGCGCTTCTGCCTGCCGCACTCCAAGGTCATGATTCACCAGCCCAGCGGCGGTGCCCAGGGCCAGCAGACCGAGATCGAGATCGTGGCCGAGGAGATCAAGAAGACCCGCCGCGAGCTCAACCAGATCCTGTCCGACGCCTCGGGCCAGCCCATCGAGAAGGTCCAGGCCGATACCGAGCGCGACAACTACCTGACCGCTGCCGAGGCCCTCGACTACGGCCTGATCGACCGTATCGTCACCTCCCGCGACCTCGCCGCGAAGGACGCCTAGGATGGCCGGTAACATGCAGGACAACTTTGACGAGAACGGCAACCCCATCCGCTGCTCCTTCTGCGGAAAAGAGCAGGGGCAGGTTCGTCGCCTTGTAAAGGGTCCGACCAACATCTTTATCTGCGACGAGTGCGTTGCCGCCTGCTCCGAGATCCTGGAGGAGTCGCTGGCTTCGGACTTTATGGACGCTGCCCGCAACGGCAAGCTGCCGGGCTTCCTCAACGATCACGGCCAGGCTGCGTCCCAGCCTGCCGTGGATCCCGAGGCTGAGGGCTTTGAGCTCGAGGACGACGCCCGCCAGGTCATTACGCATGTGCCGACGCCGCACGAGATCTATGACGAGCTTTCGGCCTATGTCATGGGCCAGGAGGACGCCAAGCGTGCCATGTCGGTTGCCGTGTACAACCATTACCGCCGCGTGATCGAGGGTGGCGCTGCGCTTTCGGCCTTTGACGACGGCTTGGACTCGCAGCTCGACGATGATATGGACGAGGTGGAGCTCGCCAAGTCCAACATTTTGCTGCTCGGTCCCACCGGTACCGGTAAGACCCTGCTCGCCCAGACGCTCGCGCGCATCCTCGAGGTGCCGTTTGCCATCGCCGACGCCACCGCGCTCACCGAGGCCGGTTACGTGGGCGAGGATGTGGAGAACATCCTGCTCAAGCTCATCAACGCCGCCGATGGCGATATTGAGCGCGCGCAGGTCGGCATTATCTACGTGGACGAGATCGACAAGATCGCTCGTAAGGCCGAGAACCTCTCCATCACCCGCGATGTTTCGGGCGAGGGCGTTCAGCAGGCGCTGCTTAAGATTCTTGAGGGCATGGTGGCAAGCGTTCCGCCCACCGGCGGCCGCAAGCATCCCCAGCAGGAGCTGCTGCAGATCGACACGACCAACATCCTGTTCATCTGCGGCGGTGCCTTTGTGGGTCTGGATAAGATCATCGCCGATCGCGTAGGCAACAAGGGCGTGGGCTTTAACTCCGAGATCGCCGGCCCCACCTCGGTCGACGAGAACGACTTGCTGCGTCAGGTGCTCCCGCAAGACCTCAACGCTTTTGGTATGATCCCTGAGTTCGTGGGCCGTACGCCCGTCGTCACCCAGACGCAGGCGCTCGACGAGGACGACCTGGTGTCGATCCTGACCGAGCCCAAGAACGCCGTGGTGCGTCAGTACCGCAAGATGTTTCAGCTCGAGGACGTTGAGCTTGAGTTTGAGGACGCCGCCCAGCACGAGATCGCCCGCATGGCGCTTGCCCGCAAGACCGGCGCCCGCGGCCTGCGCTCCATCTGCGAGGACGTGCTGCAGCAGACGATGTTCGACCTCCCCAGCGAGGAGGGCGTCACCAAGGTCATCGTGACCGAAGCCTCCGTAAAGGGCGAAGAACAACCCCAGCGCATCTACGGGTAAATAGCTTGAATCCAGGCCCCGCGGCAATCACCGCGGGGCCTGCCATTTAGGGACAGGTTTATTTTGGTTGGTTTTATATGGGCAAATGTCGTTTCCCCTGATAAAACCTACCATAATAAACCTGTCCCTTTTCGGCGGGTATGCCTGTGCTATTCTGTGAGATTGTCAAGTTAGTACCTTCAGACTGAAGTAATCGATACCTAAGGCGTGTCCGCCTGCTTGGTTTTCGTAGATTCCGCACGAGCCGAAGAGCACTAAACGTGCTCTTCGTGCGAGCCAGGACCTGACCGAGCGAAAACCAAGCAGGCGGACACGCCGGCGGGACAGGGAGAGATATATGGAAGAGATGCCCAAGAACTACGATCCGTCGACCAACGAGCCGGCGATCCTGCAGAAGTGGCTCGACGGCGGCTACTACAAGCGCCGTGAGGGCGTGGGCGACTGCACCGTCACCATTCCGCCTCCCAACGTGACCGGCAAGCTCCACATGGGTCACGCCACCGATGACTCCATCCAGGACGCCATCATCCGTATGGCCCGCATGCGCGGTAAGTCCACGCGCTGGGTGCTCGGTACCGATCACGCCGGTATCGCCACGCAGACCAAGGTCGACAAGAAGCTCAAGAGCGAGGGCATTAGCCGCCTGGAGATTGGTCGCGACAAGTTTGTCGACGCCTGCTGGGACTGGACCCACGAGTACGGCGGCATCATCGTCGAGCAGATCAAGCGCATGGGCTGCTCCGTCGACTTCGACAATGAGCGCTTCACCATGGACGAGGACTATGCCCAGGCCGTGCGCAAGGTCTTCTGCGACTGGTACCACGACGGTCTGATTTACCGCGGCAAGCGCATCGTCAATTGGTGCCCCAACTGCACTACTGCTATCTCGGACGACGAGGCCGAGTACAAGGACGAGAAGGGCCACCTGTGGCACCTGCGCTACCCGCTGACTGAGCCGGTCAACGGCCAGGACTACATCGTCGTCGCCACCACGCGCCCCGAGACCATGCTCGGCGACACGGGCGTCGCCGTCTCCCCGAAGGACCCCGAGAAGGCCGCCTTTGTGGGTAAGACCGTTAAGCTCCCCATCGTCGACCGCGAGATCCCCATCTTTGAGGATTGGCACGTCGACGCCAACTTTGGCTCCGGCTTCGTCAAGGTCACCCCTGCCCACGACCCCAACGACTACGCCATGGGTCAGGCCCACGACCTGCCGCAGATTAACATCTTCGACGAGCATGCGGTGGTCGTTGAGGGCTACGGCGAGTTCACCGGTATGACCCGCGAGGAGTGCCGCGAGGCCGTCATCAAGTGGTTTGAGGAGCACGACCTGCTCGATCACGTCGAGGACCTCGATCACTCCGTCATGCACTGCTACCGTTGCGACGCCGCGCTGGAGCCGTGGCTGTCCGAGCAGTGGTTTGTGGCCGTCGACAAGCTCAAGGGGCCGGCACTCGACGCCGTCAACTCCGGCAAGGTCACCTTCCATCCCGCGCGCTGGACGCAGACCTACACCACCTGGATGGAGAACCTTAAGGACTGGTGCATTAGCCGCCAGCTGTGGTGGGGCCACCGCATTCCCGTGTTCTACTGCGAGGACTGCGGCTGGGAGGACGCCCTTACCGAGGACACCGACGTGTGCCCCAAGTGCGGCGGCCATCACGTGCACCAGGACGAGAACGTGTTGGACACCTGGTTCAGCTCGCAGCTGTGGACCTTCGCCACGCAGGGCTGGCCGCAAAAGCCGGAGCTGCTCGAGGGCCATCACCCCACGACGGCGCTCGTCACCGCGCGCGACATCATCGCGCTGTGGGTCGCCCGCATGGTCATGAGCTCGCTGTACTTCCTGGACGAGGTGCCGTTTAAGGACGTCGTCATCTACCCGACGATTCTTGCCAAGGACGGCAGCCGCATGTCCAAGTCCAAGGGCAACGGCGTTGACCCCATGGACCTCATTGGCATGTACGGTGCCGATGCCATGCGCTTCAACCTGCTCACGCTGTGCACCAATAACCAGGACGTCAAGTTCGACGCGAACATCGACAAGAAGACCAAGAAGCTCATCGACAGCCCGCGCACCGAGCAGGCCAAGTCGTTTGTGACCAAGATCTGGAACGCCAGCCGCTTCCTGCTTATGAACATGGAGGGCTACACGCCCGGCGAGCCCGTCGTGGAGACGCCGGCCGACGCCTGGATGTTCAGCCGCCTGGCCAAGGCCGTCAAGATGGTTACCGAGGGTATCGAGAAGTACACCTTTGGCGATATGGCTCGCGGCGTGCAGCAATTCTTCTGGAACGAGGTCTGCGACTGGTACGTCGAGGTCACCAAGGCCCGCCTGAAGGGCGAAGGTCGTCTGCAGGCGCAGCGCAACCTGATCTTTGTGCTCGATACCTCCATTCGCCTGATGCACCCGCTCATGCCGTTTGTCACCGAGGAGATCTGGGACAACATGCCGGCGAGCGTGCTCGACCTGGACGCCGAGGGCAACGTTGACCGCGCCGAGGCACTCATGATCGCCAAGTGGCCCGAGCCCGCCGACTACGCCAAGTATGTCGACGAGGACGCCGAGCGCGCGTTTGAGCTGTGCCGTGCCGTCGTGTCCGCCGCCCGCGCCACCCGTTCGCGTTATCGCTTGAGCCCCAAGGCCGAGCTCGACGTGGTCGTGCGCGCCGGCGCCGAGGACATCGAGAAGCTCGAGAGCCTTCGCTCCACGATTGAGCCGCTGGCAAACACTGCCTCGCTGGTCATGGGCACCGACGTTGAGAAGCCGTCTGCGAGCATCGCCGTGGTCGACAGCGGCGTCGAGGTCTTTGTGGTGCTCGAGGGCAAAGTTGACCTTTCGGCCGAGAAGGCACGCCTGGAGAAGGAGATTGCCGCGGCCCAGAAGGAGCTCGCCGGCTGCGAGAAGACGCTCGCCAACGAGGGCTTTGTGGCTAAGGCTGCGCCCGCCGTGGTCCAGAAGAAGAGGGACCGTGCGGCTGAGCTCAAGGAGATCCTGGCGGCACTGACTGCTCAGGTTGCTGACTTCTCGTAGGCGGTACTGGGGGACGCGGTTTGGGGCTTTGCTCGCTACTGCGGACAGTCCTGCTCGCACGAAGGCCACATTAAGTGGCCTTCGGCTCGTGCGGAACTTGTATCGAGCAAAGCCCCAAACCGCTCCCATAGCGGTTACGGGGGCGTCCGCTGCCTGGTGAGGTCACTTGGTTGTGGCCTTGATCTTGCCGCAAGCGGGTAAAGGCTGATATTGTCAACGCGAGGGGCTCATTCTTATTGGTGGGCCTCTTTTTCTGTTATGGGAGACTTTGGGTTATGGCTAAGCGTTCTGATTTGTATTCGGTGCCGTTTGAGGTTCCGGAGCTTTCTTTTGATGAGGCTGTTACACTTGCGGCCGATACGGGCAAGATTGCGCGTTATTCCACGCCGCTGCTCGAGACCGTCGTCGAGATGCTCGATGAGCTTGGTCGTCCTGACGAGTTCTACGATTGCGTCCAGATAGCGGGTACCAATGGAAAGACCTCGACGACGCGATTCTCGGCTGCCATTCTTCGTGGTGAGGGCCTTAAGACGGCGCTCTTTACGTCGCCTCATCTGGTACGCTATCCCGAGCGTATGGAGATTGATGGAAAGGTCGTCTCAGACGAGGTCTTTGCCCATGGTGTCTCTGCGGCGTATGAGGCAGGTCGTCGTCTCAACGCACGTCGTGAGGCGGCGGGCGAGGAGCTCCGTTCTATTACGCCCTTCGATCTTTTGTCCGTGGCTGGTTTGACTATGTTTGCCGAGGCCGCGGTGGACGTGGCCGTGCTTGAGGTTGGTATGGGCGGACGATGGGATGCTACGAGTGCGACCGATCCCGTGGCCGTCGCCATTACGGGCATTGGACTCGACCATACGAAGGTCCTTGGCGATACCCTCGAGGCCATTGCAGGGGAGAAGGCTGCGGTTATTAAGCCTGGGCGTTTGGTTGTTTTGGGCGAGGGCACGCATGAGGCAAGCGTTCAATGCGTGATGGATGCCCGTTGCCGTGAGTGCGGCGTTGTGCCGCTCATTGTGAGCCATACGACGACCAAACTTCCGGCACACGTGGGCGATACGGTGGAGTTTAGCTGCACCACGCCGCGCGCGATCTATACGTCGAGTATGGTCAAGCCGGCGTATCAGCCGCAGAATGCCGCGTGCGCGATTATGCTGTGCGAGGGCTATCTGGGCCGCGAGCTCGACCACGATGCGCTCGACGCTTCGCTTATGGGCTGCCCCACGCCGGGTCGCTTTGATGTGCTGGGAACCGATCCGCTCAAGCTGATCGACGCCTGCCATAATCCCCAGAGCTGCGAGAACTTTGTGAGCGCACTGGACGAGATCGATCCGTGCGTAGAGAATCGTCCAACGCTGCTGTGCGCGGCGTTGGCTGACAAGGACGTGGCGGGCATCGTCGACGTGCTTGTTCCGGCGTTCCCCCGTGTGGTCGTGACGCAGACCGATTCCGACCGCGCCCTGCCGGCAGAGGAACTCGCCGCCCTGGTGGACGCCGATAAGCTCGCAGGCGTGTACCCCAGCGTATCTGAGGCCCTCGCAGCCCTCGATGCCGCGGGCGAGCCCTTCGTAGCAGCCGGCACCATCACCCTAGCCGGCGAAGTAGCGGGGCTGCTGCGCTAGCCCATCCCCTCATCAGTTGCGGTGAAATAGTTCCTGTTTTTGGGCTCTAGCAGCCCATCCAGGAACTATTCCACCGCAACTTAGTTTGGGGGCTTGGGGACCAGGCTAGTCTAGGCGGACTGGGTCGTGGGGGTAGGCGTTGAGAATCTCGACGCCGGACTCGGTAACCAGGGCCAGGTCCTCGATACGGACGCCGGTGCGGCCGGGGAGGTAGATGCCCGGCTCGATGGAGAACGTCATGCCCGGCTCTACGACCTGCTCGTTGACGAGTGAGACGTCGCCCGGCTCGTGGTCCTGCAGACCGATCGAGTGGCCCAGGCGATGCGTAAAGTATTTGCCGTAGCCCGCCTCCTCAATCACGTCGCGCGCGGCGCGGTCCAGGTCGCACATGCGCACGCCCGGGGCGATGATCGCCTCGGCGGCCTCGTTGGCGCGGCGCACGATATCGTAGATGCGCGCCGTCTCCTCGTCCGGCTCGCCCCAAAAGAACGTGCGCGTCATGTCCGAGCAGTAGTTGCAGCGGCGTCCGCCAATGTCGAACAGCACCACGTTGCCGCGCTTGAGCACGGTATCGTCGGGTTCGTGATGCGGGTCGCCGGCGTTGGCGCCAAAGCTTACGATGGGCGGAAAACTAAAGCCCTCGCAGCCGTGCTTGCGATACAGGCCGAGCATCTGGTCGGCAATTTCGCGCTCCGTTACGCCCTCGTGGACGAGCTTGATGGCGTCGGACATCACGGCGTCGTTGGCGGCCGAGGACACGCGCATGAGCTCCTGCTCGGCGGCATCCTTGTGGGTGCGCGCAGCGGTGACGGCAAAGTCGCCCAGGAAGAAATCGCTGGCGGCGTGGCGCTCCATGAGCGGCATCAAAAAGCCGGAGCGCATGACGGTGTCGATGCCGAGCGGTTTGGTCGGATCGATCTCACTCGCGATGGCGTCGGCCACGACGTCAGTATCGTTGTGGTAGGCCACGCGGGCATTGTCGTACTCGGACAGCTGATGCAGCGCGTTGACCAAGATCACAGGCTCGCTATCGCGTGCGAGCAGCACGCCGCAAAAACGCTCGAACATATCGGCATAAAAGCCGGTCAGGTAATAAATCGACCACGGGTCGTTTACGAGCAGCTGTGCGCCGGGGTGCTGAGCCTCGAGCGCATCGAGCACGCGCGCCACACGCTGGTCATCGACATGTGCCATGAAACATCCTTTCGCTAGGGTGGCACCATAGTATCCCAAGCCCGGCAGCTAGGGACGTTCCTTTTATCCGGCGCTTCGGGACACTCCTTGGCATGGTCAGACTAGCAAGCGTGCAGGCAAAAGGAGTCATAAGAGGCCCGTCCAAATGGGCTGGTTCCAAAAGCATGGCGGATTACGGGGCTGGACCTGTATTACTTGACCATGGAAAAAATCGCGAAATTAAAACCGCAGGTAGACGGCTTATCAAAAATCGAAAATTGCCGGTATGGATGGGAGTCTCCGAATCAGCCCCGTAATCCGGCATGGTTTTGAAATGGCACTAAAGTAGGCACAGGCTAAATACCGATTCCAAGGATAGTTGTGGTGGAATAGTTCCTGGATGCCGGGGTTTGGCGGAAATCAGGAACTATTTCACCGCAATTGAGGAGGGGCGGGGTGGATGGCGGGGTAGCCAAAAGAGCCCCGTCCTAAATTAGCTGCTTAGGCAGGGTCGATGTCCATGCTGGCGATGAGGTCTATGCCCGTGTTGAGGAGGTCTTCTAGAACGACGTCGCCCATGCGGATGGGGGCTTTGACCTCTAGGCCGCGGATGAGGTCCATGGCTTGGGCGTGGAGTGCAAGCGGGATGGCTTCGGCCGTTCGCGCGGGCAGCAGCGCCTCATCGCCGCCGGATACAGCCACGGTGGTGGTGAGCACGCGCATGGGGCAGGTGAGTTCTTGGTGCGCGAACTTGTCGCCGCGCGGGCAGCTGTTGCCGGTTACGAAGCGCACCGCTGCCACGGCACCGTTGGCATCGCGCTCCACCTCTACGGTCAGGAGGCACTCGGATGGGCATGTGGCGCAGTTGAACTGCAGCGTCTCGGTCACATTCGTGCTCATGGCCTTACGCCTCCTCAACGGGATCGACGGACAGGATAATCTCGCTAGCACTTAGGTCGAGTGCGCGCTGAATCAACTTTTCCGGCAGCGGGAAGCTTTCCATGACGCTTGGTTTAAACGGGCGGACCTTGCCTGCGAACAATTCCTCGCCGCCAGCGAGAATGCGCACGCGGGCGGCGTCGACCGGTCGGCGTACGCGGAAGTTGAGTTTCGTGAGTGTCACAGCCGTAATACGACCCGGCAGCGCGTAGCCTGCGATGCCGGCGGGGGAGACTTTGAGCTCGCAGTCCGCGTCTGCCACTCCCGTTGCGGTGCTGACAGCCCCCAGCGCCCACGCCGCCGCGGCTGCACCGGCGCGCTCGGACTCGGTCGTTACGTTGTCGGCCAGGTCATGCACGTGCAGTACGTTGCCGCAGGCAAAGATGCCCGCCGCGCCCGTTTGCAGGCTCTGGTCCACCACGGCGCCGCGCGTATGCGGGTCCAGCTCCACGCCCGCGGCAACCGAAAGCTCGTTCTCGGGAATCAGGCCCACCGAAAGCAGCAGCGTGTCGCACGGAACAACGCGCTCGGTCCCCGGAATGGCTGCATGATGCTCGTCGACCTGGCTCACTTCGACGGCCTCCACGCGATCGTGCCCGATCACACGCGTCACAGTGGTGGATAGGTGAAGCGGAATGCCAAAGTCGTCCAGACAGTTCTTCACATTGCGGCGCAGGCCGTTGGCGTACGGCATGAGTTCGTATACGCCCTCGACCGAAATCCCCTCGAGCGTGCAGCGGCGTGCCATGATGAGTCCGATGTCGCCCGAGCCCAAAATGACGGCGCGCGTTCCGGGTTTGAGATTTTCGATATTGATGTATCGCTGCGCCAGGCCGGCCGTAAACACGCCGGCGGGACGACTGCCGGGAATCTTGATCTCGCTGCGGGTGCGCTCGCGGCAACCCATGGCAAGGACGACTGCGCGCCCGGTGAGCTGCAACATGCCGGTGGGGCTCATGAGCGTGACGGTATGGACCGCGGCGTCTTCCGTGGACTCGCCCGAATCAATCCCAAGCACCATGCTGTTCAAGAACGGCGCAATGCTCGTCGCGCGCACCTGGTCGATAAAGCGCTGCGCGTACTCGGGGCCGGTGAGCTCCTGCTTAAAGTGCGAAAGGCCAAATCCGGGGTGGATGCACTGGCGGAGGATTCCTCCTAGATGCTGCTCGCGCTCCACGATGGCCACGCGCGCGTCGGCCTTATGCGCGGCAAGCGCGGCCGCCATGCCGGCAGGGCCGCCGCCGATAACGACCACGTCGAACGCCTGCGTCTGCACCGCCTCGGTAGTTCCTGTCTCTGCGCGTCCGTCGCGCATATCAAGCGTCGCCATCCTAGCGCACCCCCTTCAGTGGTCCTTCGACCAGCCAAGAACCAGCATCTTCCAGCAGCACCTCGCTGGGGTCGCAGCCCAGCTCGCGTGCCAGGATCGCCACCACACGACTCTGGCAAAAGCCGCTCTGGCACCGACCCATGCCAGCGCGGCAGCGGCGCTTGACGCCCTCGACCGAAACCGCGCCTGGGCGGCGTCGGATCGCGGCCACGATCTCGGCCTCGGGCACCGTCTCGCAGCGGCAGACGATCTGCCCCCACGCGGGGTCGGACTCAATGAGCTCTTCCTTGCGCGCAAGCGGGGCGCGGTCAAAGTCGTCCGGCGCGTGGCGAATTGGATTCCAATTATCCCGTTCGCGCAGGACCACGCCGGCATCGCGCAGCACCTGCTCCATGCGCTCGGCGATGGCCGGCGCGCTCGCCACGCCCGGCGACTGAATGCCTGCCGCCTGGAACAGCCCCGGCACCACGGTCGACTGTCCAATAAAGAAGTCGTTCGTTCCCTTAATGACCGGGCGTCCGCCAGCAAACGCGCGAACCACGCGACGCGTGTCCAGATCGGGCACCAGCTTGCGCGCGCCGGTCAGGAGCGCGTTGACATCGCCCGCATATGTCTGCGTGTCGCCTGGCTCGCGCACGGCGGCGGTCGCGGTAATCACGGTGTTGCCATGAACGGTACCCGTCACGATGACGCCTTTGGAAACCGGCGTGGGAACGGGGTAGAGCGGCATGAGCGCACGCGGCTCCTTGTCCAGCACCACAATGTTGCCCTGGCGCCAGACCATCTGAAACTCCTCGGCGCCCGCCATATGCGAGATGTCCGCGGCACCGTTGCCCGCGGCGTTAATCAGGTAACGGCAGCGCACATTGCCGGCGGGCGTCACCAGCGTAAAGCGTGCGGCTCCGTCATCCGAGTCATCAACCTCAATTGCCTTCACTGGCGCGGACCGCATAAATGTCACGCCGTTGGCAACGGCGTTCTCTAGCGCGGCAATGGCGACCTCAAACGGATCGACAAAGCCGGTCGAGGGG
This sequence comes from uncultured Collinsella sp., assembly GCA_902496115.1. Lineage (GTDB taxonomy): Bacteria > Actinomycetota > Coriobacteriia > Coriobacteriales > Coriobacteriaceae > Collinsella. Next base: position 18,791 of record CABUZK010000017.1, read on the forward strand.
CACCACAGCGCGCACGTCGCCTTGGCACTCGCGCGCGGCTCCAGCTCGTGGATGCGCTCGGGGCCGATAATCGACAGTTCGGGCACGCCGTTGGCCAGGCCATTCTGGTGCAGCTTCTCCAGGTGTGCGCAGTCTTCGTCGTTAAACCCCAGCACCATCGACCCGGTGCGGCGGAACAAAAAGCCTAGCTCCTGGGCCCAGGTGCCATACAGCTCGCAACCACGGGCGTTGACCTGCGCCTTGACCGTGCCCGGCGCCGGATCGTAGCCGGCGTGCACCAGGCCGCCGTTGGCCTTCGACGCGCCCAGCGCGATATCGTTGGCCGCCTCGACCACGCATATGGACAGGTCATACCGCGCGAGCTGACGCGCGATGGCGCATCCCGTGATGCCCGCGCCCACAATTGCGATATCAAACGTTTCCGTCACAGTGCCTCCCAGACAAGTTGACAGGCTGTCAATAGGACTATCCTACGGTCTGCACACCCCCAGTGCAGCGGCAATGCGGCGAACAGCCCCGCAACACCCGCCAACGGCAGGCGAAGACCGGACCAGCACGGATACCGGTCACGTTAGACCGCGAGACCCTTCCACCCAATCTCGCGGTCTGCGCCGTTACCCGTTACAGATTGAGACGTTGAGTCCACAGGCGCACGTTCGTCTCGGTCTGTAACAGCTGGCAGGGTTTTTGGGTCCTTTCTGTTACGGGTTGAGACAATCTTTCCGACGGATTCTGGTTGTCTCGATCTGTAACAGTAAGAACTGTTTTTGGGTTCTAGATGTTACAGATTGAGATTTAAGTCGGGGAGAGAATGGTTTGTCTAAATCTGTAACATCTGGGATTGTTTTTGCCGAGTAACTGTTACAGATTGAAACATTCGGTTCGGACGTTTTCCTTTGTCTCAATCTGTAACAGTTAGCTGATGATTTGGGTTGTAGATGTTACAGATCGAGACAAACCTTCCGACGGATTTTGAATGTCTCGATCTGTAACAGTAAGAGGGGCTTTGGGGCTCAAGATGTTACAGATCGAGATTGAAGTCGGGGAGGGACCCCTGTGTCTTGATCTGTAACATCTGGACCCGGATCCCGCTCCCACCTGTTACAGATTGAGATGTTTGTGTCCGCGCCAGCCCCGTATCCAGCCGTAGTCCCATATAAACAAACCCCGTGGTAAACTTGACCGGACTGTAAATATTCCGAAAGGTACATCCCAATGTCCAAGTACATCTCCGAGCTCATGTCGCCGCAGCTTATGGGCGTCATCTATGCCTTTGTTGGCTTTATCATCGCCCTGTACGTGCTGTCGGTCGTCTATGTGTTCATCGACGCTCGCCGCCGTGGCGCCAGCGCCTACGTGGCATGGGGCATCATCGCCCTCATCCCGTTTGTGGGCCTCATCGCCTACCTGGTCCTGCGCCCGCATTCCTACGCGGCCGACCGCGAGGAGCAGGAGCTGGACATGGCCCTGCGCGAGCGCCAGCTTGCCCAGTACGGCACCTGCCCGCAGTGTGGCGCCCCCATCGAGAAGGACTTTGTTGTCTGCCCCGTGTGCGACACCCAGGTTCGCAACGTGTGCCCCAGTTGCCATCGCCCGCTCGACGCGCACTGGAAGGTCTGCCCCTACTGCCGAACTCGCATCCAGTAACGCATCCATCGCCGGGCCGGCCGCGAGCCACGGGCACCGCGCGTCACGCGCAGGCCGCACGTGCACCCCGCAGCCCCGCCCCCACACGATGAAGCATGCGTAGAAAATCGCCCGCCGTGCCATTAAGGTGCGGCGGGCGCTTGTATACCAAGGCAACCTGCCTATAATGATGCAAGTCAAAAACGCCGAGCGCATCGCACGCACTTGCATCAGGCATCCGAGAGGAGAAAACATACCCATGAAGGCACTCTACAATGACGGTTCGGTGGCCGAGCTCCCGCAGGACGAGGTCACGCACGTCATCCGCCACTCTGCCGCGCACATCATGGCGCAGGCCATCAAGCGCCTGTACCCCGAGGCCGACTTTGCCTACGGCCCCGCGACCGACAACGGCTTCTACTACGACGTCGACCTGCCCGAGGGCGTCAAGATCAGCGAGGACGACTTCCCCGCGATCGAGGCCGAGATGAAAAAGATCGTCAAGGAGAACCTCAAGTTCTCCGTGTACGAGAAGCCCCGCGCCGAGGCCATCGCCCTTATGGAGGAGCGCGGCGAGAAGTACAAGGTCGAGCACATCGGCGACCTGGATGACGACGCCCGCATCACCTTCTATCAGCAGGGCGACTACATCGACATGTGTGTCGGCCCCCACATCTGCTATACCAAGGCGCTGAAGGCCTTTAAGCTCACCGGCGTCTCGGGCGCCTACTGGAAGGGCGACAAGGACAATAAGATGCTCACCCGCATCAACGGCGTCGCCTTTGCCACCAAGGAGGAACTCGACGAGCACATGCACATGCTGGAGGAGGCCAAGAAGCGCGACCACCGCAAGATCGGCCGCGAGATGGATCTCTTTATGATGCGCGACGAGGCCCCCGGCTTCCCGTTCTTCCTGCCCAACGGCATGATCCTTAAGAACACACTGCTGGACTACTGGCGCGAGATCCACCACAAGGCCGGCTACGTGGAGATCTCCACGCCGCTCATCATGAACAAGCAGCTGTGGAAGACCTCGGGCCACTGGGACCACTACAAGGACAACATGTACTCCACCGTCATCGACGACGAAGAGTACTGCATTAAGCCCATGAACTGCCCGGGCGGCGTGCTGGTGTACGCCTCCAAGCCGCACTCCTATCGCGAGCTGCCCATTCGCGCCGGCGAGATTGGCCTGGTGCACCGCCACGAGCTGCGCGGCGCCCTGCACGGCCTGTTCCGCGTGCGCTGCTTTAACCAGGACGACGCCCACCTGTTTGTGCGTCCCGACCAGCTGACTGACGAGATCGTGGGCGTGGTCAACCTCATTGACTCCGTGTACCAAAAGTTTGGCTTTAAGTACCACGTTGAGCTTTCCACCCGCCCCGAGGACTCCATGGGTTCTGACGAGGATTGGGCGCGCGCCGAGGAGGGCCTGCGCACCGCTCTGGAGCAGCTGCACATGGATTACGAGGTCAACGAGGGTGACGGCGCCTTCTACGGCCCCAAGATCGACTTCCACCTGGAGGACTCGCTCGGCCGTACCTGGCAGTGCGGTACCGTCCAGCTCGACTTCCAGATGCCGCTCAACTTTGACCTGGAGTACGTGGACGCCGACGGCACTAAGAAGCGCCCCATCATGCTGCATCGCGTGTGCTTTGGCTCCATCGAGCGCTTCATCGGTATTCTGATTGAGCACTTTGCGGGCAAGTTCCCCACCTGGCTGGCTCCCGTGCAGGTCAAGGCCCTGCCCGTCTCCGAGAAGAGCCGCGACTACGCCCACGAGGTGTGCGCCAAGCTGGAGGAGGCCGGCATTCGCGTGGTCTGCGACGACCGCGACGAGAAGATCGGCTACAAGATCCGCGAGGCCCGCAGCATCGACCGCGTGCCCTACATGCTCATCCTGGGCGAGAAGGAGGTCGAGGCCGGCAACATCTCCGTCCGCGATCGCTCCAATGAGACCGTTCAGATGAGCGTTGACGAGTTTGTGGCCAAGGTGCTCGAGGAGATCAAGACTCGCGCCTAGCACAAACAACACAAGAATTAATAAAGGCGATCGTCCTCGCGGGCGGTCGCCTTTTTTGTTGCCTATAGAAGAAAAGCCGCTGGTTAGAGCGGCTTTTTTGTTGTGCAAAAAGGTACAGGTTTTTGTAGAGGCGTATGGAGATGCGCCTATTCGCGGCGCATTTTGTGCAATCTGGGAAAACGCGAGCAGTTTGCTCGTATAATGAGCTTCGTCGAAAGATACAAAAACCTGTACTTTTGCGACTGCGCCTAGCTGCGAGCGAGAAGCCTGTTCTTAACGCCCCTGCATCCGCGTGCGTCGCGGAGATAAGAAAAGGGGGCGAAAGATGGAACAGACAATGCGGCGCCAAGAGCAGCTGCCCGGTGCCTTTAGTGGCGCCACTACCAACAGCCAGCATGGCCGCGTCCGCTGGTATCTGGTCCACACCCCCAACGGTAAAGAGCGCGAGACCTGCGAAAAGGTCCGCCGCATTATCCCGCACGAGCTGATGCAGGACGCTTTTGTGATGCAAAAGGAGTTCTGGTTTAAGCGGGACGGCGCCTGGTCGCTCCAAACCAAACCCATGTACAAGGAATACTTCTTCGTCGCCACGCGCGATGCTGCCCTGCTCGACAAGGCCTTGGCTCAGTTGAGCTTTGGCTGTCGCATTGCCGGGAGCAGGGAGCGGGCCTATGCGCCCATGCCGGACGATGCGCAGGACTGGTATCGCAGCGTGCTCGACGACGACGGTGTGGTGCGTAACAGCGTAGCCCGCATAGAAGACGGCGTGCTGCATATAGAGCAAGGGCCCTTGGTGGGGCAAGAGGCCCGTGTAAAGAAGATCGACCGTCATAAGCGCTGGTGCCTGGTAGACGTGGGCGAAGGCGACTCCGCATTTAGGGAGCTGCTTCCGTTGGACGTTCCCAGCAAAACGTAAGGGGACGTCGCACTGGTAATTCATTCGTATTTTGAATTCATCGATGGGGGGGGATCCCTGGGAACAGGGACGTGAATTTGAACTTGACTGTTGAAGAGAAGACTGAAAGCAGCGCATCCATGGGGAGACACTAACTATTCAGAAGATACAACCGAGCGGTACGTTGGCCTACCGTTTCTTGAAGAGACTGTTTGATCTTGTCTTCAGCTTTTGCGTGAGTGTGGTGCTGTTCATTCCTGTTGCTGTCGTGTGCGTGCTCATCCGCCTCGAGTCTTCGGGTAGCCCTGTGTATGCGCAAGAACGTGTTGGCAAGGGCGGTAAGGCTATCAAGATCCTTAAACTTCGCAGCATGGTTGCCGACGCCGGCAATGTGCAGAAGTATTTGAGCTCTGAGCAGCTACATCAGTGGGAAGTTGAGCGCAAGGTCGACGATGATCCCCGCATTACCAAAGTCGGCCAGTTTATCCGTAAGTGTTCGATTGACGAGATACCGCAGTTCCTGAACGTGCTGAACGGCGACCTTTCCGTCATCGGACCGCGTCCCATTACAAGAGACGAACTTGAGCAGCACTTCTCCGACGAGGAGAAGGCCGAGTTGCTTTCTGTCCAGCCAGGCATTACGGGCCTGTGGCAGGCAACCGATCGCAACGCTGCGACGTTCGAGAGTGGCCTGCGTCAAAAGATCGAGCTTCATTACGTGCGTAACCGATGCTTCCGCATGGACTGGAAATGCTTTACCGGCACCTTTGGTGCCATGTTCGGCAAGCAGAGAACGGGGCGATAGATGGCTATTGAGAATGGACCTCTGGTTAGCGTTATTGTTCCAACCTATAAAAGGGCAGATCGGCTGACAAATGCGTTAAGTTCTATTTCAAATCAGTCATATAAGAACCTGGAAATTATTGTCGTTAACGACAATGAAGCGAATTCCGAGTGGGATAAGGAAACAAACGAAGTACTTTCAACATACGAAGATTCGCGTCTAAGGACAATCCATACTGCCGGTCGTACGGGCGGGGGTGCCGCACGTAACTATGCGTGTCGCCAAGCAATGGGCGATTATCTGGCATTTCTTGATGATGATGATCAGTTTCTCCCAGATAAGGTTGAAACGCAGCTCGGCTATATACTGGAAAATGGCCTCGATATGTGCTGGCAGGATGTCTCTTGGTATAACGAGTCGGGTAAGCTCGTAGAGCATCGCCGGCTCAATCATTGTGATGATTTCTCAAAACAGGGTTTGCTCAGAGCACATCTATTAACGCCAATAGCACCCACATCAATCTACATGCTAAAGAAGAGTCTGTTTGACGTGACCGAGGGATTCGGCGAAGTTGCTACGGGCCAAGACTGGTGGCTAATGCTTCGTTGTATTGAAGCTGGTGCGCGTATTGGCTATATGCCAGAAGTCCACGTGCATCAGTATTTGCATTCTGGCGAGCGCCTTTCCCTGGGAAACAACAAGATCGAAGGCGAAGTGGCGAGACACAAGGTCGTTCAAAGTTATTACCCACAGCTCGATAAGAAAGATATCAACTATATAGAGTTTCGACATAACGCCGTCCTGGCATTTGCCATGAAGCGTAGCCGACGATATATGGATGCGTTCGGCTACGCGATCAAGGCTTTCTTTGCGTCGCCGAGTGCCTGCGTTACCGAAGCATTTGGATTCTTTAGGAAAAGTAAATCTTAGCAACGAGTTATGAACCGTAACTTCAATTCTTCTGAGGAGTCGTTTTATGACTGAAAAATTAAAAATTGCTGTCGCCGGTACCGGCTACGTCGGCCTGTCCCTCGCCGTCCTGCTCTCGCAGCACAACGAGGTGCACGCGCTGGACATCGTGCCCGAGAAGGTCGAGAAGATCAACAACTACGTATCGCCCATCCAGGACGACGAGATCGAGCGCTTCCTGGCTGAGGCCAAGGCGGGGGAGCGCCAGCTCGACCTGCACGCCACCGTGGACGTGGCCGAGGCCTACACGGACGCCGACTACGCCGTCATCGCCACGCCGACGAACTACGACTCTGACAGGAACTTCTTCGACACTTCCTCCGTCGAGGCCGCCATCGCCGCCGTGCGCTCGGTGAACCCGGACGCCTGGATCGTCATCAAGTCCACGATCCCCGTCGGCTACACCGCGGGCCTGCGCGAGAGGCTGGGCGACAGCAAGATCTTCTTCAGCCCGGAGTTCCTGCGCGAGAGCAAGGCTCTCTACGACAACCTGCATCCGTCCCGCATCGTGGTGGGCGCGCCGAAGGACGACCCCGAGGCCGTCGCGGCTGCCGAGCGCTTCGCCGGCCTGCTCGCGCAGGGCGCGGACCCCGCCGAGCTGGAGCGCGCGAACGCCGACGGCTCCAAGGGCATCCCGGAGCTCGTGCTGGGCACCACCGAGGCCGAGGCCGTGAAGCTCTTCGCCAACACCTACCTGGCGCTGCGCGTGGCCTACTTCAACGAGCTCGACACCTACTGCGAGGTCCGCGGCCTCAACACCCGCGACGTCATCGACGGCGTGTGCCTGGAGCCGCGCATCGGCAGCCACTACAACAGCCCCAGCTTCGGCTACGGCGGCTACTGCCTGCCCAAGGACACCAAGCAGCTGCTGGCCAACTACAAGGACGTGCCGCAGAACCTGATCGAGGCCATCGTGGAGGCCAACCGCACCCGCAAGGACTTCGTCGCCGACGAGGTGCTGCAGATGGTGTGGGACCGCGTGTACGCCGGCAAGGAGAGGCCGGTCGTGGGCGTGTACCGCCTGACGATGAAGTCCAACAGCGACAACTTCCGCGCGAGCTCCATCCAGGGCGTCATGAAGCGCGTGAAAGCCAAGGGCGTGCCCGTGGTGGTCTACGAGCCCACGCTGGACGCGCCGGAGTTCTTCGGCTCCGAGGTCACGCACGACCTGGAGGCCTTCAAGGCCGGCTGCGACGTGATCGTCGCCAACCGCTGGAGCGACGAGCTCGCGGACGTGGCGGACAAGGTGTACACGAGGGATCTGTTTAAGCGGGACTAGCCCAATTGATTTGTTTTGGGTATGTTGCGCCAGAAGTAGGAAGAGGTTCGCTTGGGTTTCGAACGCACAAAAGTACTTCAGTTGGTTGGCCACCTTGGCTGCGGTGGTGACACGACTGCAATTATGAATGCTATACACGGTTTTAAGGATGACTCAATTGATGTCGATTTTCTTACCCATAGTGGCTGTGATGTTTCTTTTGTTGAGACGCTGCGCAACGAAGGCCATAGGGTCGTAGTTCTTGATGGCGATTTTCGAAAACTAAAGTTCAAGTATTCCATTGCTGTTGAAAATGCAATTCGAAGTCTTGATACCAATTACGATGTATTTCATGCACACACTTCTCTTCAGTCTGGCTTGGCTCTAAAGGCGGCAAAAAAACTGGGGATTCCGAAGAGGATTTGTCATTCTCATGTAGGTGCAATACAACGAAGAACAAGTTTTGCCCAGCGTGCTGTCCTTGAATCTCCGCTTAGAAAAGAGTGCGTACAGAATTCCAGCCTCCTAGTCGCGTGCAGCCGTGCTGCAGGGGATTTTCTATTTAAAGATAATCCTTATAGATTGCTTTATAACGGGGTTGATGTGTCTGCCTCGGATTCAGTTTCGAATAAAGACTGTAAATCTTTTCGAAATGAAATCGGCTGTCCTTCTGACGCGATTCTAATTGGTCAAGTGGCAAGGTTTAGCAGTATGAAAAATCAGCTGTTTACGCTTGACCTTGCAAGGAATTTAAAGAATTCCGATAAATACTTTTTCGTTTTTGTCGGAGAGGGTTCAAGCTTTAACAAGATTCAAGAAAAGGCAGCTGAATACGGGCTTCTAAATACTTCTTTCATTGGTCGACGAGACGATATGGCCTGCATCATGAAGTCTTTGGATTGTCTTTTACTTCCGTCTCTTCCGGGTGAAGGTTTTCCGATGACAATTCTTGAGGGAGTTTCTGCCGGTACTCGCTGCCTTATTTCTGAGAACGTTACTGAAGAGGTACTCATGCTCGGTCCAGCTTTAGTAACGCGACTGCCTCTTGATGGCAAGCGTTGGACTGAACAAATTCGCACATTGCATCACAAAGATAAGGCTCAAATAGTTCTCGGTCAAAACGCCATGATTGATAACGGGCTTGATTTAGGGACCTTTTCCGAAAAATGGGAAAGAATGTACAGGTAAGAGATATGGCGATATACCTTTTTGAAATGACCTTTATTGCTCTATTTGGTGCAGTCCTGTGTCGTGAGACTGAGAAGAGAACAAAACTGTATATTACGTTATGTTTCTTTATGCTAACTTTCGTTGCGGGGATTCGTTCGGTAAACGTTGGAGTTGATACCGAGCAGTTTTGCAGAGCTTATCAAATGATAGGCATGACGCCTTGGGATAACTTGTTTTCCAGTTTTCGCTATGAGTGGGGCTTTTTGGTTCTTTGCAAGGTGCTGAATTATGTCTCTGTGAACCCGCAGCTGTTGATCATTGTCTCAAGCATATTGATAAATGTGCCATTGGGAGTATTTATATTTCGTAATTCTTCCTCTGCTGCTTTGAGTGCTTTTCTATATGTCGGTTTAGGCTTGTACGCTTCTAATATGAATATCATGCGTGAAGCTATTGCGGTATCTTTTGTTTTAATTGCTTTTGAAATGCTTAAGGCAAATCGCAGTTTGCTGTTCTTCCTGTTTGTAGCGATTGCGTCTGGCTTTCATCAAACTGCTCCGTTTTTAGTAATTCTATGGCCTCTATGGCGACTTGGATTTAATAGAAAGTCGATCTTGGTTTACGTCATTTTGTTCATGGTAGCGTTTATTTTTGCTCATCAAATATCAAATCTCCTTGCGAGTTTAGTGGGCAGGGAGCAGCTCTATAACAGTGAGTTTACTGGTAGCAATTATTTTGGCGCTCTGCTCAAGGCCCTTTTGGCGCTGTTTATTGCTGTTATTGTTTTGAATTATTTTCGAGTTGGGCAAAGGGTTGGAATTCAACTCAGTAACGTTGATCAATTTTACTGTCATATGCTCATGCTTTGGATATTATTTTCAATTCTTGGTATGCAAATTCAGATATTTAGCCGCCTCTGTATGTATTTCAATGTATTTGCGCTTGTTGGAATTACTTGTGCGCTTAGGTTTATTGAAAACGCCGGCGAGCGGGTTTTCATAATGTTGTTATTGGGCGTCGTTGCATTAAGTTATTTCATCATTGTTGGCTTATTTAGGCCGGAGTGGCAAGGCGTAATTCCGTATGAAGTCGGAGTTGACTTTTCTGACTGCATAATTCTCATGCGTTAGCTGGAAAACTTTACGGTGCGCTCGTCAATATCGAATTAACTTAAATTCATTATTAGAGTATAAGTATTTGCCTTCCGTTGTTGCTTGCGCTGGGGTTTCTGGGCTTATTGGGTTTCCATGTCGAGGTTCTTCCCCTGGATTCGTCTTGCTGTGTCGCGCTGTTCGACGTTGTTGTATAGATCTCAAATGAGGTTAGAAATTGTCGGCTACGACAAAGATTTGATTAGTGAGGATAGGAATGAATAATAAAGTTAAAATGGCCATTAAATCCGTGCCAGTCGTCTCTGGTATTGCAAAGGGTTTGAATCGCACAGTGGGGATAACCATTCGTCATGCCGTCCGTTATCCTTCAATGCGTGAGTTGAACGTCAAACTTGTCAACTCGTTGCAGAAATTGAATGATGCTAATGACATGAGGATCTGGTATTTTGGAGTCCCAATTCATCAGAATTTGGGAGACCAGGCTCAAAAATTCGTTATCGAAAAATGGCTTGAAAACAATTATCCGATGGCGGAGATTATTAAAATACCGAGTCAAGCGTTTAACGCTGGTACTCGTAGAGTTATCCGTATAATAAAGGATTTTATTCAGCCTAATGATTTAATAGTCATGCAGAGCGGTCATACGATGGATGGACTCCACGACGATGAGACGCCGCATAGGCTTGCTTCAACTTGTTTTCCCGATAACAGAATTATTTTTTTCCCGACTTCAATTCGTTTTAACAGCAAACGTGGTAAAGAATTGGACCGTAAGGCAATAGGGTCACATGCTAATACTTTGTTTTTGGCTAGGGATGCCGTCTCTGCACAGATTGCACGAGATTTGTATCCTCGACTTGATGTCCGTCTTTATCCTGACGTTGTGACCTCATTGATTGGGAAATATTCCTTTGATAACCAGCGCGAAGGTGTATTGCTTTGCGCTCGAAACGATGGCGAGAAGCTGTACTCTTATGCGGCCATCGATAAACTTGCTTCTGCTCTTTACGGTCTTTGTGATGTTTCTCGGACTGACACTACCGTTAAATGGGATGGTATCGATTTGGACTCTCATGATGCTTGGACCGGAATCGAGGGCGTCATCGAATCTTATTCGCAAAAGTGCGTTATTGTTACCGATCGTTATCATGGCACGATATTTGCCCGTATTGCCGGAACGCCCGTTGTGGTTCTTAAGACCAATGATCACAAGGTTGTCTCAGGTGCCAAATGGTTTACAGATGCAGGGGATAAGGGGATTGTTGTTGCTGACAATCTTGAGGAGGTCCCAGGGCTTGTTTCCGATTTCATGAAGCGCTTCCCGGACGGCGTTTCCGCTCCTGCTTTCGCTGCCGATTATTATGATGGTCTGAAATCCGTTATTGAGGAAATGTAATACATGAAGAAAAGCTATAAGGCACTTGTAAGCGATGCTGCAGTTTTTGCTGCCGGCAACATGCTTACGAAATTGATACAGTTCTTATTGCTTCCGATGTATACCGCACTGCTTACTACTGAGCAATACGGTATTGGTGAGCTTGTAAACAATACTGCCGAATTGCTGTATCCCCTTTGCTGCCTTGGTGTCTATGAGGGCGTGTTTCGTTTTTCAATCGATCGGGACTCCGATAATAAGGCCGTACTCTCTACGGGTATCGGTATCGCTCTTTCCCTTTTGCCGGTTGTGGCAGCTGCGGGAATTTTCGGCTATTCATTTACTGGCTTTGATTACACATGGCAATTGGTCATTCTCTGCTTTATTACTTCCTTTAAAGTGATTTTCCTTCAATTTTCCAAGGGCATCGGTAAGACTCGACTTTATGCCTCATCGGGGGTTTTGGGCGCACTAACGTTGTTCTGTGCCGGCTACCTTTTCCTCGGCGTTTTTGGTATGGGCGTAAATGGCTACCTGCTGGCGCTGATTCTGTCGCAGGGCATTCAACTTTTGCTTGTCTTTTTTGGGGCCAAAGTCTGGCGTTTTGCCAGTATGGGTGCATTTTCAAAACCACTGGCGCGTGACCTGCTGCGTTATAGCCTTCCAATGATTCCTAACGCCCTGGCTTGGTGGTTTGTTAATCTCTCCGGTCGTTATATCGTTATGTTCTCGCAAGGCGCCGATGTCGCAGGACTATACACAGCCGCTTCTAAGTTGCCTGCGGTGATGAATATGGTTGTTACCATTTTCCAACAGTCGTGGCAGATTTTCTCAGCACGTGAATACGATGCAAGTGATTCTAGGAGTTCCTTCGGAACAGTTTTTAAGGTCTTTACTGCATTCCTTTTGTGTGCTGGTTCATTGGTTATTGCACTGACTTTTCCACTTTCGCACATTATGCTTAGCGGTGATTTTTTTGCCGCTTACGTCTTCGTTCCTTTTCTGATGCTCAGTTCTGTCATTAGTGGATATTCGACTTATTTCGGCACGCTTTACAACGCGGCTAAGAACAACAGCATGATATTTGTGACAACTATGGTTGGCGCTTTTGTTAATGTGGTGCTTGGCGCTTTGCTCTCTTTTGCGATCGGGGCCTGGGGGCCCATCATTGCTGGTGTTGTTGCCTATGTTTTGATTTCACTCATGAGGGCTTATGATACAAAGAGACTAATTAACATTGATGTTGACATCCCATATCAGGTCATTGGACTCGGGCTGCTGCTTGTTGAATGTGTCCTCATTTCATTTGGTTTTGCATTCGCAACTCTGGTTTCTATCGTCTGCTCTCTCCTCTTCATGCTGTTCACGCTATACAGGTATCGGAAGATCGTTAAAACTCTCTTGAAATCATTGAAAGTAGGACATTAACGTGTGTAAAGTAGAGAGAATTGGTTTACCAGCTCCAGATAATTGCCTTGGTTGCTCGGCATGTGTGGCAGCGTGCGCTAGGGGAGCCTTGAATCTCGAACAGGATGAGCGCGGCTTCTATCGGCCGTCGGTTGATGATGGGCTTTGCGTTGGTTGCGGCGCTTGCTCCAGGGCATGTCCTGTTGTTGGTTCGCCAACCTCACGACGCAGGCCTTTAAAGACGATGGCTGCCTGGGACAAGGATCGGGCCCGTCGTTTGGCCGCAACATCTGGCGGCATGTTTATGCTTCTTGCCGATGCCTTTGTGAGTCAAGGCGGCTGGGTGTGCGGTGCGGCCATGAACGAAAATATGATTGTTGAGCACATTGTCTCTAACGATATTAATGTCATCGTCAAGATGCGCGGTTCGAAGTATGTTCAGAGCCGTATTGATGCGGCTCTGGCAGACTGTCTTGATTTGCTTAAACGCGGTGAGAGGGTTCTGTTTTCCGGAACTTCCTGCCAGGTCGATGCGATGCGCAGATTGGCGCGCGGCCGTCTTTCCGCGAATCTTATGACGGTAGATGTTCTTTGCCATGGCGCTCCGTCTCCCAGGGTTTGGGGCGACTATGTTTCTTATCGTGAGAGGGAGGCCGGAAGTAAGGCTGTTTCTTCACGATTTAGGAAGAAAGATCCTTCGTGGACAGTATTCAGCCTTGAAATGCTGTTTGAAAACGGGGATAGACGTTCTTGGTGCACTGTGGACGACTATTATCTCCGAGCTTTCCTCGGTGATTACATTACGCAAAATGCTTGCCATTCGTGTCCCTATACGGGGACTGACCGATTGAGCGATATCACGCTCGCAGATTTCTGGGGCTACGTTTCGGAGTCATGCGCTGATAGAAATACCGAAGACGGTATTAGCCTTGTTCTTGTTAATTCTGATGCTGGAATGGGTTTGCTTAAATCCGTTGACGGTGTCCACTTGATTGACAAAGAGCTTGGCGAGGCGGTTAAGGGCAATCCCCCTTTGAGGACGGTGTTTCCCGCAAATGGCAGGTCCGATGAGTTTTGGGCCGATTATGAGAAAGGCGGTTTCGATTCTGTTCTTGACGAGTATTTGGGACCGCGTGCTTCTAGTAAAAAGCATCAGCTTAGTCTCTGGTTCAATGATCATGCCTATTTCTTCCCGGGTCCGCTGCGTCGCGCATTGGTAAGCGCGAGGGGTGGAAAATAGTCAGGTGGCTATTTGCTTATGGGACATGTAGCGTGTCGGTTTGAGGGGTATTGGCGAAAGCCGGTGCCCCTTTCTTATTCGTCGCGGTGTCCACTTCAATAGGGCTCCCGGGGTATTATTGATTCACGCGTTCACTGTCTGGAGCATAACGTTGTATATTCGCATGCCGATCTGTTAATAGGGTTGGCTAATAACGGGGGATTGTTATGCCGCTGGCCGATAGCGTATTCATTGGTTTAAATATGAGTGGCACCACTGAAGATAGTTATCAAGAAGAGCTCGAGTGCCCGCTGTTTGAGCTCGATTGGGCTCGTGAGAACCATAGAGTGTCTTTGGATTATATCGTTTCGGCTAAGGATTAGTGAAATGCGGATGACTAAACTTATCGACACACTTCGTGTTCGCAGCCATCTTTGGCGAAGCTGTTTTGTTAAATGGTGCGGGGGAGTGTTTGGGATTTGGGGTGTAGTAGTTTCCTTTATTTCACTAGATGACCTTGGACTAAATAGTACATGCTTAAAGATCATGGCTCTTTTGGTTTTGCTCATTTTGTCGTGCGTGGGCAGTGCTGCCCACGCCGCTCTTAAGAGAAATAGAGAGTTTTGGTCTTGTGGCAGCTCATCGTTGCAGGCGTGTTATGGGGATTTGTTTTCGTTTGCAGACGATTTTGAAGGTGGCCATTGTTGTTGCGTGATTCCTGTCAATACGACTTTCGATACTGTAGTCGATAAACCGGGTTCTTGTGTGCATCCACTCGTTTCGCCATTTAGCCTGCATGGTCTTTGGCTTTCTAAGATGGAGGAGCGTGGTCTGTCTGTTGCCGAGATCGATCGAAGGATTGACGACGCTCTTGCGGATGTTGATCCGGCGTCCGTTAAGGCAGTTCCTTCTGGATTTCGTGGCAAAACAAATGAGTATCCGGTTGGGACTGTTGTTCCTTTTACCGTAGGTAATATTACGTACCTGCTTACTGCTCTATCTCAATTCGATAGCCGGAATGTCGCTCATAGCGATAGAGAGAATCTACTTTTGGCTCTAAATGGAATGATTGAATTCCATGATGGAAACGGTCAGGGTTGTAACTTGGTTATTCCTCTAATGGGTACAGGTTTATCGCGCATGGGTCTAGACCATAAGGGGTCATTCAATTTAATCACTTCATTTTTAACGCTCCATCGCGACAAATTGACCGGGCATACGACAGTTGTCGTCTACTCTGGCGATGTTGATAAGCTTTCTATCTGGGATTAAGAGGAGCTCGCATGGTTTATCGTACAAGAACCTATATTGCAGCTGATTGGGATCATGATTTCGACGCTGTTGAACAATTAAGAAAGTGGAACGACAGCGGCTACTGGTCGCTTAGTTTTACCGATGCCCATGAGCTACATCAGTCTCGTGATACGAGCAAGCCCTGCAACATCAAGGCATCTCTTAGGCAACGCATGGATGCTTCAAAGCGTTTTGTTCTAATTGTGGGTGATCACACCGACTCGGTAACAAAGGGTAGCTGCCAGTGGTGCTGGTCGTATCGTCGTGGATATAAGCTGTGCAACGTTGGAAAGTACGTTACGTTTGAGAGCTATATCGAATACGAATGCAGGATGGCCAAGGAGGCCGGAGTCGGTATCATAGTTCTATATAATTCTGCGCGCGTGAACAGGTCTTTGTGTCCTGAAGTTATCAGGGATTGCGGCGTTCATGCTCCAATGAAAAGCCGTCGCAAGGGTTATTTGGACTGGGACTACCAGCAAGTAAAAATGGCGCTGGGGAAGTAGGGTTAAGTGTTCGTGCTGATTGGGATTGTCCTGTGAGAGATTTTAGTAATCCCGATGACCGTAGTTTGTTCGACGGCGTTAAAGGTACATTCCGTTCCTTTATAAGCCGGTATGCGTATTCGAGCAGCTGCCTCCCTTTTTATAATGAAATCTTAAATCGCCTCAGACAGTCTCTGCTTAAGGACACGTATATTGACACACTTGATCGTGACATCAAGCTGGAAATTGATTGCGCGAAAGGTGTTATTTCCGTCGATATTACGACTCGCATTAGCTATATGAGCATCCAGGAAGGTATTCCGTATTTTCAGGTTGGACCAAGATTTGAGACGCTGGCCCAGGCCGAGTCCTATCGATGCATTAAGTTTCTGCTCAACGATGCAGACCTCACGAGCCAGGTTGATATCCAGCTTCGTAAATGTACCGATCCCAAGAGGCAGCTTCCATATATTGTCGACGTTAACCTCCCTCTCTCGTGGGACGTTAGGGACACACGTCTTGTCTACGAAACGATTCATACGGTTCCGCTCGCTTCGTTCTTCCATGCCTATCAACTTGTATTTCCTTGTAGGTGCATGCGCGTTAATGCGGTTGTTGCTGGATCTGGCGCACACCTGTACTATCCACTTGTTGCAACCTTTAGCTCGTATAACGTTCATATGTACGAAGGCTACGCTTCTGAATTTAGGGATGACGTAACCGAATCCATTTCTATCCATAATTGGACGCTTCCTGGGTCTGGATACGTTTTAACATTGAAGCCTAAGGCGATAGTTCCGGAATAGATTGGTAGGGTTCCGTGTCAAAGGTTCTCTGGATTATTGGCAATGGTTTTGATAAGAATCTCGGCCTCAACACTGGGTACCGTTCATTCCTGCTAAATAAGTATTTTGCTCCTGGCGCAGAGAACAAATATCGTGATGAACTTGTTAGACGCTTGGGGAAATTTGAGCCAGAGTCTCAGTCCGATCTTTGGTCCGACCTTGAGTCGCTGCTGGGTAAGGTCACCGAACTTTACGAGGACGATGTCGAGCTATTTCACGATACGTTTGAGGATATTCAGCATCAGCTCTTGGAGTATGTAGCGCAGGAATCGGAGCGTCTGCCGGACGAGATTCCTTCTGCTGCGATTGATGAATTCAGGGAGTCGTTGTGTCTGTTTTCGCGTCGGCTTGCAGAATTGGATCAGAATGGTGCTATCCCGGAAACTAGTCCCTCTGAAAATGCTTGGATTTCTACCATTTCGCTTAACTATACGAACTCGTTTGATTTGTTTTGGCGTTCTGCAATCTTTGAAAATAAATTGCATTCACTTTTAGTGAACGGCTCTGTTGTTAGGTATTTCTATCCTGAACAGGTTCTTCATCCGCATGGATCTGTTGATAGCCAAGGCAATGGAGACTCGCCCATATTTGGAGTTTCCGATCAGTCCCAGATTTCCTCTAACTTACTTTCTCGCGACGATGAATTTACAGAATTGTGGATCAAGAGTGAGCGAAATTCCAGCATATTGCGTAATACCAAGAGTCAGCAAATGGTAAATCTGGTGAGCGTCGCTAGCACTATTTGCGTTTACGGTTGCAGCCTCGGCCGTAGCGATGCCTACATTTGGAAAGAAGTCGGTAAGAAGATCATCAGCTCTTCCACCCGTCTCTACATCTTTGATTTTCAAGACTTTAGTCTGCTGGCCGCGCAGCGGCCAGCTTTAAACCACCCGCTACGCGGGTGGAGACAAACGGCTTTACAAAGCCACCCCTCCGACCGATATTGACGATTGTTCAGGCCGTCAAGAATTCGAGTCGAAGGGGTGGTCGCCATGGCCCAGAAGGCCTACAGCCTTTCCCACACG
>CABUZK010000018.1 GCA_902496115.1 uncultured Collinsella sp.
GATGGACCTGTAGCTCAGTTGGTTAGAGCGTCCGGCTGATAACCGGGAGGTCACAAGTTCGAATCTTGTCAGGTCCACCATCAAAACTGTGAAGAGCCTCGAGGCATGGCCTCGGGGCTTTTTTCTTGTGTGTGATAAAACTCATTTTGGTTTTGTGTGCTGTGCGAAAGATTGGGTAGTATAGCTATTCAATGCGGCGAAGGCGCCGCGTGTTAACCGCTACGTACCGGAGGTGTTCCATGGTTCGTGTCGACATAGAGACCATCGTCATGGCCGCCGGTCCCGTGCCATCGCTTATCGTACTTCGCGAGCGCTGCAGCAAATCGGACTCCCCTGCGCCGCTGCGCTCCCTTTCTATCCAAACTGGTTCGTTTGAGGCTGCGGCTATTAGCCGCGGTATCGACAGCGGTCGTGCCGAGCGCCCGATCGCCCATGACCTGCTGCTCGACACGCTTGATGCCCTGGATGCAAAACTCGAGCGCATCGAGATTGTCCGTGCCGAGCCTCCCGTGTTCTATGCGACGGTCGTTGTTTTGGCCGACAGCAACGAGCATAGGATCGATGCGCGTCCGAGCGATGCCATCGCCCTCGCCGTGCGCAGCAATGCTCCCATGTTTGTTGAGGACGACATCATGAACCGCCTGGGGACTGTCTCTCCGGTCGCCGAGGAAATCGATGACGAGCAGGAATTTGAGAAGTTCGACGAGTTCGTCCATACGCTCTCGCCCGATGATTTTTAAATGACGGGTAGCCATGAGACGGAGTGTGCACTGATGGGTCGCGGCGTTTCAGCCGAGGCCGCCGCCATTGCCCGCGAGGCCCAGATGCGCTCGGAGGCATCCGAGGCCGCACGCATTGCCTATGTGACGCAGGCCCGTACACTTCGCGAGCGCCGTGCCTCCTTTATCAAGATGGTTGCCGTCTCCGCACTTGTCGCGGCAATCTCATCGCGCCTTCGTGGTACAGTTGGTGCGCTTGGGTTTTCGATTTCGACGGGCTTGGTCATCTGGGGCGTGGTCGATGCCGTGATGTTGACCAACCAGATTAAGGTTCTCGATAAGCGTGCGGCCGATATGACGCGCGTCCGCGACGCCGCCGCCAAGATCGCTGCCGAGGCGCAAGAGATGTAACGACGCCGGACTCGATGGGAAGGTCTAAAAATGGCACAGGATATGCAGGACGCCGGAAACGTCTCCGCCGAGCTCGACGCCATGGTGTGCGACCTCATCGGGGCATTTTTAGACGATCTTGCCGCTGGTGAGAACCCCGGTGTTGTCGTTGCGATCGAGGATGCCGCGTCCAACCGCTATCTGGCGGCACTCGACGAGGACGGCGAGGAGGCATGCCTCGAGGCTGCCACCAACTTTATCTCCGAGCACAAGATGGGCCTTAAGGACGAGGGCCTGGGCCGCATCGCCCGCTACGCCATCGGCTACACCGGGTGTGTCGAAATTGACGGCGGCTACCATGACGCCCTGCTCGTGAGTTTCTTTGAGACGACGCTCGAGAGCGGCTTTTCGGCATACGTACTGTACGAGGGCGTGGGCGCCGGCGATGGTTTTATGTGGAGCGACCCTGAACCTGCAGGCGAGGAAACCCCTCTAATCTAAAATCGCTAAAATAAACGAGTTTTCGGTAAAAGGCTCAATATTCCCGCTGAGCGTTGTGTTGCTGGGCGGGTCGCATACGCGTGCCGGTTGTATATAGATAGAAGATAGGGGAACTACATGCGCGTAGACAATCTGAGGAACATCGCTATCATCGCTCACGTCGACCACGGCAAGACGACGATGGTCGATAAGCTCCTGCGTGCCACGGACGCCTTCCGTGCCAACCAGCAGGTCGAGGACCGCGTCCTGGATTCTAACGACCAGGAGCGCGAGCGCGGCATTACGATTCTCGCCAAGAACATCTCTATCGAGTACAAGGACGTTAAGATCAACGTCATCGACACCCCGGGCCACGCTGACTTTGGCGGCGAGGTCGAGCGCGTGCTGCGTATGGCCGACGGCGCCCTGCTGCTGGTCGATGCCTTTGAGGGCCCCATGCCCCAGACCCGCTTCGTGCTGCGTCACGCCATCGACACCGGCCTCAAGATCATGATCGTCATCAACAAGATCGACCGTCCGGGCGCCAACCCCGAGAAGGCCTACAACGACTGCCTGGACCTGATGGCCGACCTGGGCGCCACCGACGACCAGCTTGAGTTTGCCATGGAGCACGTGGTCTACGCCAGCGCCATGAATGGCTTTGCCCGCCTTGACCCCAACGACGGCAACATGGACATGTATCCGCTGCTCGATATGATCATCGACGACATGCCCGCGCCCGAGGTTGACGAGAACGCCCCGCTGGCCATGCAGTGTGTGACCATCGACCACTCCAACTTCGTTGGCCGCATCGGTATCGGTCGCGTGTACTCCGGCACCATTCACCAGGGCGATCAGATCCTGGTCGTCAAGAACGACGGTTCCAGCGCTACCGCTACCGTCAAGCAGCTCTTTACTTTCGACTACCTGGGTCGCACCGAGTGCCAGGAAGTCGGCGCCGGTGATATCGCCGCCGTCGTGGGCATCGACCGCACCGATATCGGCGATGTCTACACCGATCCCGAGAACCCCGTTGAGCTCGAACCCATCGAGATCGACCCGCCGACCCTGTCCATCGTCTTTGAGGCTTCGACCTCCCCGCTCGTCGGCCGCGACGGCGACATCGTGGGTGCCCGTCAGCTCAAGGAGCGCCTGTTCAACGAGGCCGAGAACAACGTGACCATGAAGATCGAGGAGCTCGAGGACAAGAGCGGCGTCGAGGTCTCGGGCCGCGGCATTCTGCACCTGTCCGTCCTGATGGAGTCCATGCGTCGCGAGGGCTTTGAGTTCCAGGTCGGCCGTCCCCGCGTTCTGTTTAAGAAGGACGAGAACGGCAATAAGATGGAGCCCGTCGAGCAGGCCGTCGTCGAGTGCCCGGACGAGTATTCGGGCAAGGTCGTTGAGGTCTTCGGCACCTCCGGCGGCATCATGACGAGCATGGATACCTCGGGTATCGTGACGCACCTCGAGTTTAAGATCCCGACCCGCGGCATCATGGGTCTTAAGAACCGCATCATGAACGTCACTCACGGCGAGGGCGTGTTCTACCACACCTTCCTGGAGTACGGCCCCTATGCCGGCGAGATCGGCAACCGCCAGAACGGCGCCATGATCTCCATGACCACCGAGAAAGCCGTTGCCTACGCTCTGGGCACGCTGCAGGAGCGCGGCCAGCTGTTTGTTGAGCCGGGTACCGAATGCTACGAGGGCATGATCGTGGGCGAGCGCAGCAAGGCCGGCGACATGGTCGTCAACATCGCCCGTACCAAGAACCTGGGCAACCAGCGTTCCTCGACCTCCGATATCTCCGTCCAGCTGGTGCCGCCCCGCACCTTCTCGCTGGAGGAGGCGCTGGAGTACATCGCCGACGACGAGCTGGTGGAGATCACTCCCAAGAACATTCGCCTGCGCAAGCGTCTGCTCAATGCTACCGACCGCAAGAAGGCCGCAGTCCGCGCCGGTCAGGTCAACAAATAAGCGCCGAGCTTTATAGCGACTAACAAGAAAGGGCGCCGACCATCGCGGTCGGTGCCCTTTTTGGTGCACAGGGATTGAGTTGGTCTGCACCACCGCAAAGGTGTCTGTCCCCTTTGTGGTGGTTGACGGCTAGGCGGAAGGAAGGCCCGGAGTATTGGCGGCCTGCTGCGGCTTGAGGCGGGCGTTGCGCCAGATGATCTGGATGACGTAGCCGAGCGTAAAGACGAAGGCTACGCCGCTGACAAAGCTGCCCATAAGGGGAAGTGCCGTGAGTGCGCCCGCGGCGATACCGCCCACGGCGGCCATGGCGTAGCGGTTCTGGCTGTGTCCGATCATGCGTGCGATCGCGGTGCCCGTAAACGCCGCCGAGACCAGAGCGATACCGATCACGGCGCACATGAGAGCTCCGGCGAGTGACAGACCTGCAATCGAGATGATGAGTAACAGGACGGCGGGAACGG
Organism: uncultured Collinsella sp.; assembly: GCA_902496115.1. Lineage (GTDB taxonomy): Bacteria > Actinomycetota > Coriobacteriia > Coriobacteriales > Coriobacteriaceae > Collinsella. The sequence continues at coordinate 4,028 of CABUZK010000018.1, forward strand.
CGGCCACCGTGCCCAAAAGACCGCTCACCCACAGAGGGGTAGGTCGTTGACGAAGCATGCCGGCGGCGCTGGCGGTCGCGCGCGGAAAGACGAGCTCGAGGAGGATCGCGACAAAGCAGGTGGAAAGCGCCGCGGCGACGATGCCGCCGATGGTGTCGTTAATCGTTGAGGTGTTCTCGTTCTCGGTACGGTCGATCTTGAGGGCTCCGACCTGAGCGCCCTCGGCCCGCTCGGGGTCCTCGGAAACATGCGCGCTCACGGTGCCGGTGATGCGGGCGTTTTTGCCCAAGACGAGCTTATCGGCCCAAACCTCGACATCGCCCTCGACGGTGCCGTCGATGGTCACCGTATCGCCTGCAAGTGCTGCCGACTTGGTGGAGCCTCGCAGGGCAACCGTATCGCCCATCGCGTAAAAACAGTTGGCGGTGCTACCGGTGTTGAGCACGACGTGCTGACCGGCTACCGTCACGCTGCCATCGATTGCGGTTTTGGAGATATCGATGGTGCGCGCCGCCAGGCGAATGGCGCCGCCTACGGTGCAGTCGCGAATCGATAGGCTGTCGCATGCCGCGATAATATCGCGGCCGATGGAGGCATCGTCCAGGTTAAGGCTTTGGCCAGCCCAGTACAGGTCGCCCGCGACGCCAGACGGATTTGAGTCAGCTTCGGTTGCGAGTACGTTGCCCGCGGTGTCTGTGCCGGCGAACGACGCCGTGGGAAGTACGGTCAGCGCAAGCGCAATCAGTACGAATAGGAGGGCGATGCGGGCCTGCGCTTTGTGGCGCTTGGTCGACGGTTCTAGGTTGCAAGGCATAGTGAATCCTTCGTTAGATACTCGGCGTATATCTAACAGGGTACCCAACGTGCGAGCGCTCTAAAAGAACCTCTCGGTTGCATTTCGAAAGGTCGTGCCGTGCTATCTACTTTTTGCGATGTAAAAAGTGCGTGATGTCTTCTTCGGTGGGGCTTTTGATGTCAAAGCGCAGCGAGAGCCAGCGCAGACCCATGGTCACGACAACGCATACGACCAGCGCGGCGACATTGCTCACGATGCCGCTCATAACGAGACACACATAGCTTGTCGATCCGGCGATGGCGGCGATGGCATAAAAGTTAGTACGTTGGAAAATGCCCGGAACCACGCCCATAAAGCCGTCGCGTAGCATGCCGCCGCCCACCGCGGTAAAAAAGCCCATCATGACGCATACGGCGGGTGCAAATCCGTAGACCAGCGCCTTGTCCGCTCCGGTGGCGGCATAGATGCCGACCGAGATGATGTCGAGCAGGGGGATGAGTTTTTCGGGCTTGTCGACGATTGCCGGAAAGATATAGATGATGGCTGCCGTGGCAATGGAAAGCGGCAGCGCCATCGGCTGGTTGAGGATGTAGACGTTGCCCACCTGCAGCGTCATATCGCGCAAAAGACCGCCGCCCAGGCCGCAAACCACGGCGAGCGCGACGGCGCCCACCAGGTCGAGCTTGTGCTCGCGCGCAACAAGCACGCCCGAGATCGATGCAGCGACAACGGCGAACATCTCGAGCCAAAATGGGATAGCGACCATGGCATCCGAGGCATGTGAGGTAACGGTTATGGCGGCGACGACGGGCAAGATGGGGTCCTTTGAGTTACGGGATTGGACAATGCCCGTACATAGTACATGTTCGGCGACGATCGCGACCCTATTGCTCGGCAAACGGTCGGGACTGGGTACGGCCATAGGTTTCAAGTATGTACATCAGCCTCCAAAGATGTCGAAAAATGTCGTTTTTGGAGGGTGGTGTACATGTTTGGGGATCTGGGTTGATGCTGAATGCGATGGGGGCGTGGCTGAATAGGAGGGATGTCCAAATTTTGAGCGGAGCTCAAAATTTATTCGGTCGGCTTGCGCCGACCGCGCTGCGCTAAAAACGCGCCACCGGCGCGTTTTCTTTACGCTTCGCGCCCTGGCGGGTTCGAATCCCTCCTCCTCCGCCGTATTTATTTGTAAGGGACTCAAAACAAAAAAGCCCCCATTCCCGGGAGCTTTCTCAACCAAAATGGCGGAGGAGGAGGGATTCGAACCCTCGTGACCTTATACAGGCCAAACGGTTTTCGAGACCGCCGCATTCAACCACTCTGCCACCCCTCCGCGTGGGGTAAAAACAAAGCAGGCACTAAGGCCTGCTTTGGAATTAACTGGCGGAGAGTCAGGGATTTGAACCCTGGAGACGCTTTTGACGCCTACACGATTTCCAATCGTGCTCCTTCGGCCACTCGGACAACTCTCCGTTAAATGCGAAAGTCAGTATACACGAGGAATCGAAAAGTGCAAACAGAAAACTTGGCATTTTTTAAAGCGCTCGCTCCGCACCCGTATCCGGCATGTGCCAGATGAGTACTAAAAAAGCATCCTGACCAGCCAGATCCCGCTCGATGATCTGTTCAAAATAGGTATTCATGAATGACGTGGCAGCGAATTTAAAAATTTTGAGGCAATCGATCGAACCGGTGGTATGCATTTCGTGACCACAACCCTGCAATCGGTGACCTGCGGTTTGACTCGGCTTGTCCTCGCCGCGGCGTATCTTGCTATCGAATCCGTCAAGCTCTTGGTCAGCATTTGGTTGGAATACGCGAGAAGTGCCGTGTAAGCATGGACATATGTGGAGGTCATGAGGTTGTAGCTGCATATTATTGCAGTCTGGGAGGTTGAAAGATATTATTACCAAGTCTTTTCCTGCTTCAGGCGCACCTTCACGACCTGAAGCCACATTTGCCCAGAGGAGGTGACAATATGAAGGCTTATGAACTGCTGTTCTTTGTTGACCCGTCGCTCGACCCCGAGACTCGTCTCGCTGTTATGAAGCGTATCGATACCACGATCGCTGAGGGCGCTGGCAAGGTCGACTCCGTTGACGAGTGGGGCAAGCGCAAGCTCGCCTACGAGATCAACGACCTCACCGATGGTGACTACACCCTCATCAACTTCCACGCAGATCCTACCCAGATCGCCGAGCTTGATCGCGTCCTGCGCATCACCGACGCTGTGGTCCGCCACATGATCGTCCGTCGCGACGACCAGGAGTAAGACTGTCGTTTTGGACTGGGCTTGTGCCCCAAGAGGAAGTAGTGAGTTATGAGCATCAATCGAGTGAACATCACCGGTAACCTCACCCGCGATCCCGAGCTGCGCGCCACCGCCGGCGGAACCCAGGTTCTGTCCTTTGGCGTCGCCGTGAACGATCGTCGCCGCAACGCGCAGACTGGCGAGTGGGAGGACTATCCCAACTTTGTCGACTGCACTATGTTCGGCACCCGCGCCGAGGCCGTGAGCCGTTTCCTGACAAAGGGAAACAAGGTCGCGATCGAGGGCAAGCTGCGCTACAGCTCTTGGGAGCGCGACGGCCAGCGCAGGAGCAAGCTTGAGGTCATCGTCGATGAGATCGAGTTTATGAGCTCCCGTGGTGGCCAGGGTGGCTACGATCAGGGCGGTTACGCCCCCGCAGCTCCCGCGCCTGCAGCGCGTCCTGCCGCACCGGTGGCTACGCCGCCCGCGGTCGACGTCTACGATGAGGACATCCCGTTCTAAGGGTTGTTCACCTATTTTTGAGTGAGAGGCGGCTTCGGTTCGCCGAAGTTGCCAAATGAAAGGTATTTTGACATGGCTAATGATTATTCTGCACGTCAGCCGCGTCGTAAGTACTGCCAGTTCTGCAAGGAGAACACTGAGTTCATCGACTATAAGGACACTCAGCTTCTCCGTAAGTACATGACCGACCGTGGCAAGATCAAGCCCCGTCGCGTCACTGGCGCTTGCACGCAGCATCAGCATGACATCGCCAACGCCATCAAGCGCGCCCGCGAGATGGCTCTCCTGCCGTACACCGTCCCCGTGGTTTCCTCTCGTGGCAACCGCGACCGCGGCTAAGAAGGGAGACGCATCATGAAGGTTATTCTTCTCGATGAGATCAAGGGCAAGGGCGGCGAGGGTGACGTCGTAGAGGTCGCTCAGGGTTACGCTGAGAACTTCCTGTTCCCCAAGAAGCTCGCTGTTGCCGCCACCAAGGGCAACCTCAAGCAGCTTGACGAGCGTCGCAACAACATCGCCAAGCGCGAGGCCGTCCGTCTGGCTACTGCCAACGAGACCAAGGCTGCCTTCGAGGGCAAGACGGTCACCGTTGACGTCAAGGTCGGCGACGAGGGCATCCTCTTTGGCTCCGTTACCGCCGCTATGATCGCTGATGCCATCAAGGCTCAGCTCGGTATGGACATCGACCGCAAGCGCGTCGAGCTCGGTAAGCCCATCAAGGTTGCCGGTGCCCACACCGTTGCCATCTCGCTGTACCGCGAGATCAAGGCCGAGGTTGTCGTCCTCGTCGGCGTTACCGCCGAGGAGCTCGCTGCCGAGGCTGAGGTTGAGGAGACCGCTGAGGTCGCCGAGGCCGAGACCGCCGAGGTCGAGACCGAGGCTGCTGCCGAGTAGCATTTGCTGCAACGCAACAATCTTGTTCTAAGAAGGGCGCTCTGGGAGACCAGGGCGCCCTTTTATTTTCTACGCTCGGCGAGCGCCATGGCAGGCGTTGCGGTGAGGTTCCAAATGCGGGACCGTTTATCCGTTTCGTTCGGTGATGATTGCCGGGGCGCGGCCCGTTTTGGGACTGTGGCTGATACTATGGATGCTCGCAAGCGATATGAATGAGGATGCTCATGGCATATGACGACAGGGAGACGGGACTGACGGTCGAGGACCGTGGCTCTAAGTTGGGTCTCCCTCAAAACCAAGACGCAGAGGCCAATGTACTGGCCGCTATGCTGCTGTCGCCCGAGGTAGTCGAAGAGGCCCAGGTCGAGCTGCAGCCCGATGACTTCTACCGGCCCATTCATAAGACCATCTATACCGCGATGGTCGATATGTACAACAGCCGCATCCCCATCGACTCCATCTCGCTCATCGATTACCTGCGAAGCATCAACAAACTCGATGCCGTGGGCGGCGAGGCATACATTTTGGAGCTGATGGGTCAGACCCTGTCACTCGTCAACTGGCAGCACCATGCTGCCATCGTACGTCGTGACTCGATGCTGCGCGAGCTGATTGGCGCCACCAACGAAATCAACGCGCTGGCCTATAACGCCCCCACTGACACCAAAGAGGTCGTGGAGCTGGCCGAGAGCAAGCTGCTCAAAGTTACGGCGCGCGAGGTTAAGTCGAGCTACAAGACGCTGACCGAGTTTATGGTCGAGGCCTATAACGAGGCCGAGGAAGTGTGCCAGGCCGGTGGTCAGGCGGCGGGCGTGCCCACCGGCTTTCCGTCACTCGACCGTATGCTCATGGGCTTCCGCGAGGGCCAGCTCATCATCATCGGCGCCCGTCCTGCTGTAGGTAAGACGTCGTTCGCTCTGAACCTGGCACTCAATGCTGCCGCCGCGGGTTATACGGTCGGCTTCTTCTCGCTGGAGATGTCGGGCAAGGAAATTGCCCAGCGCCTGATTTGCGCCTATGCCATGATGTCGATCAGCGACTTCCGCACGGGTCGCATTAGTCCCGAGCAGTGGGCCAATATCAACGAGGCTACGCAGACTTTGTCCAAGCTCGATATCCTGATTGACGATACGCCCGGTACCACGGTGACCGAGATCCGCGCCAAGAGCCGTCGCATGCTCCATAACAAGGAGAAGGCAATCATCATCCTGGACTACCTGCAGCTGGTGAGTCCTCCGCCGGGCCGTCGTTCCGAGAGCCGTACCGTCGAGGTCTCCGAGATGTCGCGTGGTTTAAAGATCATGGCCAAGGAGCTCAAGATTCCGCTCATTGCACTGTCGCAGCTGTCACGTCAGGTCGAATCCCGTACCGGCAAGCGCCCGCAGCTTTCCGACCTGCGCGAATCGGGTTCCATCGAGCAGGACGCCGACATCGTCATGTTCTTGGACCGCTCTGCCGACGAGGCCGAGGCCTCGCGCGATGATCGACCCGACGAGGGCGTTACGCGTATCGTCGTGGCCAAGAACCGTTCGGGCCCGATCGGCGACGTCGACCTGATGTTCCTGCCGGCATCCACCAAGTTCTATGAGCTTGATGGGGCGCATGCCGAGGAGTAGGACAGGCGCCCGTTGCACGGGTATACTGGGAATGTTTTGTGCTTCTGCGCGCCATCGTGGCGCACGGACAGTCCATGAATGTAAGGAGTAAACATGCCGTCAACCGTTTTGGTCGGTGCCCAGTGGGGCGATGAGGGCAAAGGTAAGATCTGCGACCTGGTCGCCGGCGACTTCGATGCCGTCGTGCGCTACTCGGGCGGCAACAACGCCGGCCACACCATCGTCGTCAACGGCAAGAAGTACGGCCTGCACCAGGTGCCCTCCGGCATCATGTATTCCGATCATGTGTCGGTGATCGGTAACGGCTGCGTCGTCAACCCCAAGGTTGTCCTTGAGGAGATTGACATGTTCGAGGCCGACGGCATTACCACCAAGAATCTCAAGATCAGCGGCAACGCGCATATCATCATGCCGTACCACATCGATCTGGATGGCGCCTTTGAGCAGAAGCTCGGCAAGAAGAGCATCGGTACCACCAAGCGCGGCATTGGTCCGTGCTATCAGGACAAGATGGCCCGTATTGGCCTGCGTATGCAGGACATGCTGGACGAGGGGCTGTTCCGCGACAAGCTGGAGACCGCTCTTGCCCGCGTGAACCCCGAGCTCGAGCTGCTCTATGGCCTGCCCACCTACACCGTGGATCAGATCTGCGAAGAGTACCTGCCCATGGCAGAGCGCCTGCGCCCGTACATCACCGAGACGAGCCTGCTGCTCAATAACATGATCGATGAGGGTAAGGACCTGCTCTTTGAGGGCGCCCAGGCGACGCTGCTCGATATCGATCACGGTACCTATCCGTACGTAACGTCTTCCAATTGCACCGCCGGTGGTGCAATTACCGGCTCCGGCATTGGCATGAAGAACGTCGACCGTGTGCTGGGCGTCATGAAGGCCTATATCACCCGCGTCGGTTCGGGCCCCATGCCCACCGAGCTTTCCTATGAGTCCGAGGCCGGCCACACGCTGACCGAGGAGGGCTATGAGTACGGCGTGACCACCGGTCGCCGCCGCCGCTGTGGTTGGTTTGACGGCCCCATCGCCAACTATGCCTCGCGCGTCAACGGTCTCACCGACATCGCCATGACCAAGCTCGACGTGCTTTCGGCCTTCGACACCATTAAGGTGTGCGTTGCCTACGACGTCGATGGCGAGCGCTACACGAGCGTGCCCGAGCACCAGGTGCGCTTTGAGCACGCCAAACCAATCTACGAGGAGCTTCCTGGCTGGAAGTGCGACATCACCGGTTGCCGCAGCTTTGATGAGCTACCGCAGGAGGCTCAGGATTACGTGGCGTTTATCGAAGATCTGGCGCACACCCGCGTGACGTTCATTGGCGTCGGCGCCGGTCGCGAGCAGATCATCAACCGATTCTGGAAGTAATCGGTTTATACGGTTATTGCGATATACCCCTTTGCAGCCCAGACGGGCGGCCGAGGGGTATATTTGCTTGCAAAGGGCTCGCGCGGAGCGGGCCATTCATCCATAGAGGAGGCACCCTTGAAGGCGGACACTCAAACCATCGACATCCTGTTGTTGGGCAGCGGCGGCCGTGAGCATGCTTTGGCAGCTAAGCTCGCAGCATCACCGCGCGCCGGCAAGCTCTACATTGCGCCGGGTAACGGCGGCACCGCGAGCTGCGGCGAGAACGTTGTTCTCGACGACTGCGATCCTGCGGCCGTGGCGGCGTTTGCGCAGAGCCACGGATGCGGACTCGTGGTAATTGGCCCCGAGGCTCCGCTCGTGGCGGGCGTGGCCGACGCCGTGCGCGCGGCGGGTATTCCCTGCTTTGGACCGGGTGCCGAGGGCGCTCAGATGGAGGGCTCTAAGCTGTTCTCCAAGCAGCTCATGGAGCGCGCCGGTATCCCGACGGCAGCCTATGGCTCGTTTACCGACGAGGCTTCGGCCCTTGCCTATGTGCGCGAGCAGGGTGCTCCGTTGGTCGTCAAGGCCGACGGCCTTGCCGCGGGCAAGGGCGTTATCGTGGCAACCGAGCTTGCGCAGGCCGAGGAGGCCGTGCGTGAGTGTTTTGGCGGCACCTTTGGCGATGCCGGTAATACCGTAGTCATCGAGGAGATGCTGACCGGCCCCGAGTGCTCGCTGCTGGCCTTTACCGACGGCAAGACCGTGCGTCCCATGGCCACCTCGCAGGATCACAAGCGTGCGCTCGAGGGTGACAAGGGCCCCAATACCGGCGGCATGGGCGTCTACAGCCCGGTGCCCATCGTGACCGACGAAGAACATGCCACGATGGTGAAGGTCATGGAGCGGACCGTGGCCGAGCTTGCTGCCGAGGGCATCGACTACCGCGGCTGCCTGTATGGCGGCTTTATGCTCACCCCCGCCGGCCCCAAGGTGCTGGAGTTCAACGCCCGCTTTGGCGATCCCGAGACTCAGGTCGTGCTCCCGCGCCTTAAGAACGACCTGGTCGAGGTCATGCTGGCCTGTGCCAACTGCGAACTCGACCAGATTGAACTCGACTGGCGCGACGAATGGGCCGTGGCCGTTGTCCTGACGAGCGCGGGCTACCCCGGCAGCTACGAGAAAGGCAAGGTCATCACCGGTATCGAGGATGCCGAGGCCATGGAGAACGTGACCGTGTACCATGCCGGCACCGCCGTGGTGGATGGCCAGCTTGTGACCAACGGCGGCCGCGTGCTTGCCGTGACCGCGCTGGGCGATACGTTTGAGAACGCTCGCAACCTTGCTTACGAGGCCTGCGAGAAGATTAATTTTGAGGGCAAGACCCTGCGCCACGACATTGGCCTGCGTGCGCTGCGCGGCCGCGACGCCTGGGATGCCTAAAATCCGAGAGGAATGAGACGGATGGACGAGAAGAACGAAAAGCTCGTGGACGCGCAGATCGTCGAAGAGGACAGCCGCATGTATGGACACGCCGAGGGCGAGCCTGGTGGCGAGGTCGCTGACGAGCCGGCGCTGGTGCTGGGCGACGACGACCCGCACGATGCCGAGCTGCACGAGAAGATTCTTTCGGAGGAGTGCGCCTGGAAGGGCAAGATCCTCGACGTCCACCGTCTTGAGGTTGAGCTGCCCAACGGTCGCCGCAGCGCCCGCGATATCGTTCGCCATCCGGGTGCGGCGGCCGTTGTGGCACTGACCGAGAGCGGCAAGATCGTGCTGGTGCGTCAGTACCGCACCGCCATCGACCGCGTGACGGTCGAGATTCCCGCCGGCAAGCTCGATCCGGGCGAGGACCCGCTCGATTGCGCCAAGCGCGAGCTGCATGAGGAGACGGGCTTTAGGGCTGGTCGCATTCGCTTTTTGACGTCGATTGTCACGTCCTGCGGTTTTTGCGATGAGATCATCCACATCTACTTGGCTACCAAGCTCGAGTTTGATGCGCCCGACCCCGACGATGACGAGTTTATCAACGTCGACCTGGTGCCACTGCATGAGCTGATCGACGCCGTACTCGACGGCAAGATCGAAGACGCCAAGACCGTTGTGGGTGCCTTGGCTTGCGACAGCATTGCTCATCGTTTGGGTGGAGCGGAACTCTAGGTTACGCGGTTTTACCAAACCGCGTAACGAGTCGACGCTGCAAACGCCCCTAAGCGGCAATCTGCCTTTCAATCGTCGCTCGCGTACCGAAGTACGCGTCGCTCCTCTTTCAAGGCACCTTGCTCGCTTAGGGACGTTTTCGCTGACGCTGCCAGAACATCGGCGTTATGCTTGTTGAAATGCTTTGTTTTCAGCCCGACCGGTTCAAACGGATTTCCCACGCTATTTATCTCTCTCCGAGGACTGCATGTTTAGAAGGTTTTTGTCTTATTACAAGCCCCAGATGGGGCTTTTTGTTGCTGATACTCTTTGTGCTCTGGTGCTTGCCGCCATTGACCTGGCGTTCCCCATTATCTTGCGCAATCTGACCGGCGGGCTCTTTACTCAGGGTCAGGCTGCTATTATGCAGGCGCTCGGTATGATCGCGGTGGGACTGGTGCTGATGTATGTCATCCGCTGCGCCTGCCGCTATTTTGTGAGCTATTGGGGTCATGTGATGGGCGCGCGCATGGAGTCCAAAATGCGCGAGGACCTGTTCGATCAGTACGAACGGTTTAGCTTTGCGTACTTTGATCGCAACAGCTCGGGCGACATGATGAGCCGCGTGGTCAATGACCTGTTCGATATCTGCGAGGCGGCGCACCACGTGCCCGAATGGATCATTATCTGCGGTATCGAGATCATCGGCTCGTTTGTGATTCTGTTTACCATCGCGCCGGTGCTCGCACTCGCCATGGCTGTGGTGACGGTGGTGTTCGCGGTCATTATGTTTTGGCAGAATATGCGCATGCGCGAGGTCTTTAGCGATAACCGCAAAAAGATTAGCGGCATCAACGCGCAGCTGCAGGATTCGCTGGCGGGCATGCGTGTGGTCAAGAGCTTTGCCAACGAGCAGACCGAACGCTCTAAGTTTCGCGCCTCGAACAATCGCTACCTTTCGTCCAAGGAGAACATGTATCACGCCATGGGCGTCTACACCGCGACGTATGGCCTGCTCTCGGGCGTGCTCTATGTGATCGTGGTGCTGCTGGGCGGTTGGCTCGTTGCCCAGGGTCAGCTGCAGGCGGTCGATATGGCAACCTTCGCGCTCTACATTTCGCTGTTCTGCACGCCGCTCGAGACGCTCGTCAATTCGGCCGAGACGTATCAGAAAGCCATCGCCGGCTTTAAGCGCATGGATGAGGTGCTCTCGACTGTCCCCGATATTCAGGATAAGCCGGGTGCTGAGGACCTGCAGGTGACGGCTGGTGCCGTGGAGTACCGCAACGTGTGCTTTAACTACGAGGATGTTGAGCTCGGCGAGGGCGGCGCCGACGGACGCCCTGTTATCGACCATATGGACCTGTCCATCAAGCCCGGTCAGACCATCGCTTTGGTTGGTCCCTCGGGCGGCGGCAAATCGACGACTTGTTCGCTGTTGCCGCGCTTTTACGACGTTGCCGCCGGCTCCATTAGCATCGACGGCCAGGATGTGCGCGACGTGACGCAACATAGTCTGCGCCGTGCCATCGGCCTGGTGCAGCAAGATGTGTACCTGTTCGATGGAACGATCGGCGAGAACATCGCCTACGGCAAGCCGGGCGCCACAGCGGAAGAGATCGCCGAGGCGGCCTGCCGCGCCAATATCGATACCTTTATCGAATCGCTTCCGCAAGGCTACGACACCGTGGTGGGCGAGCGCGGCAGCCGTCTTTCGGGTGGTCAAAAGCAGCGCGTCGCCATTGCACGCGTGTTTCTCAAGAATCCCAAGATCCTTATTTTGGATGAGGCGACGAGTGCCCTGGATAACGAGAGCGAGGAAGCGGTGCAGGAGTCGCTCGAAGAGCTGGCACGCGGCCGTACCACGATCATCATCGCCCACCGTCTCTCGACTATTAAGCATGCTGACGAGATTGCGACCGTTGAGCATGGTCGCGTTGTGGAACGTGGCACGCACGAGGAGCTTCTCGCCCGTGGCGGCACCTATGCCCGTTACTATCGAATGCAGTTCGAAGGTGCGCGTGCGCACGAGCTCGACTGATTGATATGACAGGAAGATCATGGCTGATAAGAACCCTTTGACTCCGGAAGAAGTGACGGAGTTATTCTCCGAAATCGATGCATCCGGCGTCTTGGATCCTACGCTTGCCAAAAAGCGTACCGAGCGCATGCGCGAGAAAGAGGCCGCCGTCAAGCGCGGTGACAAGGCGACGCTGGCGCGGCTGCGCAGCGAGGATCGCGCGAGCCAGGCAAAACATATCGACCCACTGTCCGAGGACGACCCTTCGGGCTCGCAGGTGAGCCATACCATTACGAAGACCGCCATGGCCGTGGTTATCGGCATTTTGGTGCTGATTGTGGGCATGCAGATTGGCTACGGCGTGATGCGACGTCTGAATACCGCGAACCTTTCCGAAAGTGTTTCGGTGGATACCGTTTCGACCGCGCTCAAGGGTGGACTTGAATGGGGCAATGGCTTTACGCAGTTCCCGCTCGATTTTACCGTCGACGAGGCAGATGAGCGCACGGGCACGGTTGAGGTGACGGTGCTGGACACGTCTTCTGCCAATGAACTCGAGCTGCTGTCCAACGGTCAGATTCAGGCGGCGGCGCTCGCAACCAACGCCCTGCTCAACGACAAGATCGACCGTGTGGTGTATAACGTTCACGCCTATATCGACGAGGACAGCAGGATCCAGCATGATTCCTTCTTTGGCATGTTTCCTGCTCAGGGGCACCAAAGCGCCATCCTGACGTTCGTTTGGACCAAGAGCTCGTCCAACGCCACGAGTATCGACTGGAAGATGCGCATCGTAAGCATGGACGACACCATTGCCGAGCGCATTCAAAAACAGGTCAACTCGGTTTCATCGCTGATCGAGGACCCGGTGGTGAGCCAGACCAAGATCACGGAGGAGCAGGCCGAGCGCGATCTTGAGCATCGTCTGCACGGTCGAGAGATCTTCCGCGGCGGAAAGCCCGATCGCACGCCGTCCGAGCTGCTGGAGCAGGACAAGCAAAAGTAGTCCGCAGCCACATAGAACGATGCCATCCCGCGTGAGCCGCAAGCCCACGCGGGATGATTTTTCTGGGACGGGGATTAAAAAATCATTCTGTCATGTATGCAGTTGGCGACAAAGCCCTGCTCTCAGAATGATTTTTTAATCCCCGTCCCAGAAAAATCATTATGCACAGGAAGTCATAATTATCATTTTGTAAACAATTCTATGTAATTAATGCCATGGGCGATGCTTGCGGTTAGAATACCGCGAGGCCTAACTACACACCTTTAAGCCGGTCCTGTGAGACCGGGAAGGAGAACTATGGCGAACAACCATATTGCGGGCGCTGCCGCCCGCACCGTCGCGCCCAGCGAGCTGTGCCAGCGTATGCTGGCTAAAACCAGCAAGGGCACCTGCGGTCCCTGCATCCTGTATCTTGAGGATGGGACCATTTTTTATGGCCGTGCATGCGGTGCCGAGGGTACCGCAACCGGCGAGGTCTGCTTTAACACGTCGCTCGAGGGCTACTTTGAGGTCATGACCGACCCGAGCTATGCCGGCCAAATCGTAACCATGACCTATCCGCAGATCGGCAACTACGGTATTGACGAGACCGATGTCCAGTCGGCCTTCCCCGGCGATACCGCTCGCCCCGCGAGCGCTCCCGCCATGCGCGGCATGGTCGTCCACGACATGTGCGTCACGCCTTCTAACTGGCGCTCGACCGTCAGCGTGCCGGAGTACCTGCGTGCGCACGGCATCGTCGCTATCGAGGGCGTCGACACCCGCGCTCTCGTGCGCCACCTGCGCGACAACGGTTCCAAGATGGGCATAATCTCGACGGAGATCTTTGACGTTGACGAGCTTGCCGAGCGCCTGTCCGCCGCGCCTACGCTGGTCGGCGAGAACCTGGTCAAGACCGTGAGCTGCCCTGAGCCCCACGCTTTTGCCGCGAGCGACCTGCCCGCTACGCATGACTTTGCGCTTGCCCCTGTCGCTCCTGCCCGTCACAAAGTGGTCGCCTACGACTGCGGTGTGAAGCGCGGCATTCTGGAGGGCCTCGTCCGCGCCGGCTGCGACCTTACCGTCGTGCCGTGGGATACGCCCGCGAGTGAGGTGCTCGACATGAATCCCGATGGCGTCTTTTTGTCCAACGGCCCCGGCGACCCCGATGCCGTGGTGGAGACCTACGAGCAGGTGCAGCAGCTGATCGGCAAGGTGCCGGTCTTTGGCATTTGCCTGGGTCATCAGATGATCAGCCTGGCCTGCGGCGCCCAGATGGAAAAGCTTAAGTTCGGTCACCGCGGTGGCAACCAGCCGGTCATGAACCTGGTAAGCCGTCGCGTGGAGATCACCGCACAAAACCATGGCTTTGGCCTGCTGTTCCCCAGCTTGGGCAAGCTTGTCCCCGAGCTTTCCGGCGGCGAGACCGAGCATGCGGCCGATGGAGATCTGCGCGTCTGGGTGCGCCGCGGAATCGCGCCGGTCGTGATGAACGAGCACTTTGGCCGCATTCGCCTGACACACGTGAACCTCAACGACGGCACCGCCGAGGGCATCCAGCTGCTCGACGCCCCGTGCTTCTCGGTCCAGTACCACCCCGAGGCTTCGCCTGGCCCTACCGATGCCCACTATCTCTTTACCGCCTTTACGCGACTCATGGACGGCGAGGAGAACTATCTGGACATCGATACCGCCAAGGACCGCCTTGCCGGCTGGAATTTCGCCGATAGTGGTTCCGCCGTTCTACCGAACGGCGGACCTGTCGACGCTGCGGCTGCATCTGGCACATCATCTTGCCGTTCTGCTTCGGACGCGCGGGCATAAGCCCAGCGCGCCCTCGCATCACGGCAACCTGATGCACCAGCTGCACCCTCGCTGACTTTTCCAAAACATTGAGTCAGCCTCTCTAGGAGGTTTTAAACATGCCTAAACGTACCGACATCAAGCGCATCCTCGTCATTGGCTCGGGCCCCATCGTCATTGGCCAGGCCTGCGAGTTCGATTACTCCGGCGCCCAGGCCTGCAAGGTGCTCAAGGAGGATGGCTTTGAGGTCATCCTGGTCAACTCCAACCCGGCGACCATCATGACCGACCCGGGCTTGGCCGACCGCACCTATGTCGAGCCCATCACCGCCGAATTTATCGAGCGCGTGATCAAGAAGGAGCGCCCGGATGCGCTGCTGCCCACGCTGGGCGGCCAGACCGGTCTGAATGCCGCCGTCGAGCTGGCAAAGGACGGCACACTCGACAAGTACGGCGTCGAGATGATCGGCTGTGACCTTGCCGCCATCGAGAGCGGTGAGGACCGCAAGCTCTTTAACGAGGCCATGGCCGAGATCGGCCTGGAGGTCGCGCGCTCGGGCTATGCCTACAGCGTGGCTGACGCCGAGGCCATCGCCGAGCGCGTGGGCTATCCCTGCGTGCTGCGTCCGAGCTTTACCCTCGGCGGCGCCGGTGGCGGCATCGCACATACTCACGAAGAGCTCGTCTCCATCGTGAGCCAGGGTCTCGAACTTTCGCCTGCCCATGAGGTGCTGGTCGAGGAGTCCATCGAGGGTTGGAAAGAATACGAGATGGAGGTCATGCGCGACCACGCCGGCAACGGCATCATCGTGTGCTCCATCGAGAACCTCGACCCCATGGGCGTACATACCGGTGACTCCATCACCGTGGCGCCGGCGCAGACCCTCTCCGACCTTGAGTATCAGCGCATGCGTGTCGCCTCGCTCGCCATCTTGGAGAAGATCGGCGTCGAGACCGGTGGCTCTAACGTGCAGTTTGCCGTGAATCCCCAGACCGGCCGCCTGATTGTCATCGAGATGAACCCGCGCGTGAGCCGTTCGTCCGCGCTGGCCTCCAAGGCCACGGGTTTTCCCATCGCCAAGGCCGCCGCTCGCCTGGCCGTGGGCTATACGCTCGACGAGATCGTCAACGACATTACCAAAGCTACGCCCGCCTGCTTTGAGCCCACGATCGATTACTGTGTGGTCAAGGTGCCGCGCTTTGCCTTTGAGAAATTCAAGGGCACCGACCCCACGCTCACCACGCGCATGAAGGCCGTGGGCGAGATCATGGCGATCGGTCGCACCTTTGAGGAGGCCTTTGGCAAGGCCATGCGCTCGCTGGAGGATGGGCACCAGGGCATTTGTGCCGGCGGCAAGGAGGGCGCCGAAAAGCTGAGCGACGATGAGCTCGCCCAGGCCGTGGGCACCCCGACCGAGCATCGCATCTTCTTTGTGGTCGAGGCCCTGCGCCGTGGCTGGGATGTTGCGCGCATCCACGCCATCTGCGGTATCGATCCGTGGTATCTCAACCGCATCAACGATATGGTGCGGGTCCAGGAGAGCGTTCGCGGCCTGCGCGTGGAGGACATTGACGCCGACGCGATGCGCCTGCTCAAGCAGTATGGCACGAGTGATGCCGAGATTGCCGCGCTGACCGGCTCGGATGAGCGTTTTGTTCGCGCTTACCGTAAGGGTCTGGGCGTGGTTCCCAGCATGAAGACGGTCGACACCTGCGCCGCCGAGTTCTCGAGTGCCACGGAATACCACTATAAGACCTACGAGAACATTTACCGCACGAGCCCGATCGCCAAGAAGTGCGTTGCCCCCGACGAGACCACGCCGGCAAGCAAGCCCAAGGCGATGATTCTGGGTGCCGGTCCCAACCGTATCGGCCAGGGTATTGAGTTCGACTACTGCTGCGTGCATGCGAGCTATGCGCTGGCGGCCCGCGGCTTTGAGACCATCATGGTCAACTGCAATCCCGAGACTGTCTCGACCGACTACGACACGTCCGACCGCCTGTACTTTGAGCCGCTCACCTACGAGGACGTCATGGACGTTATCGACGTTGAGCGTCCCGACGGCGTCGTAGTGACGCTCGGCGGCCAGACCCCGCTTAAGCTGGCACGCATGCTCGAGGAGAGCGGCGTGAACATCATGGGTACCAAGCCCGACGCCATCGATTTTGCCGAGGACCGCGAGCGTTTTGCCGCCTTGCTCGATAAGCTGGGCATTATGTATCCGCCGGCGGGCCAGGCCACCTCGTTTGAGGAGGCCGAAGCCGTTGCCGCGCACATTGGCTACCCGCTGCTGGTGCGTCCGAGCTATGTGCTGGGCGGTCGCGGCATGATGATCGCCTACGATGCCGAGCATCTGCGCGATTACATGG
Organism: uncultured Collinsella sp.; assembly: GCA_902496115.1. Classification (GTDB taxonomy): domain Bacteria; phylum Actinomycetota; class Coriobacteriia; order Coriobacteriales; family Coriobacteriaceae; genus Collinsella. Next base: position 20,783 of record CABUZK010000018.1, read on the forward strand.
CCGAGGCTGCGCGCATTAGCCCTGACTACCCGGTGTATCTCGATCGCTTCCTGGAGGGTGCGATCGAGTCTGATGTCGACGCCCTGTGCGACGGCGAGGAGGTCTACATCGGCGGCATCCTGGAGCATATCGAAGAGGCCGGTATTCATTCCGGTGACTCCGCGACCTGCATTCCGCCGTTCAGCTTTAGCGAGAGCCTGCAGGCGAAGCTCCGCGAGACCACGCGCCGCATCGCGATGGCGCTGGGGGTCCGCGGCCTGGTCAACGTGCAGTATGCCATCAAGGGCGAGACCGTCTACGTGATCGAGGCCAACCCGCGCGCCAGCCGTACCGTGCCGTTCATCTCCAAGGCCACCGGCGTGCCGCTGGCCAAGTGCGCGGCGCGTATCATGGCGGGCGATTCCATCGCGAGCCTGGGCCTGCCGAGCGATGAGCGTCAGCTGGACTGGTTCTGCATGAAGGAAGCTGTCATGCCCTGGGGCCGTTTCCCGGGAGCCGACGTTATTCTGGGGCCCGAGATGAAGTCGACGGGCGAGGTCATGGGTATCGCCAAGAGCTATCCCGAGGCATACGCCAAGACGCAGCTGGCGATTGACTACAAGCTGCCCGATCCGAGCTGCGGTAAGGTGTTCATCAGCGTGTGCGACCGCGACAAGCGCCACATCCTTTCGGTCGCCCGCATCCTGCGCTACCTGGGCTTTGATATCTGCTCCACCGAGGGTACGGCGCGCGTGCTGCGCGGAGGCAACGTGACGTGCGAAGTCGTGGAGAAGATCAGCGGCCCGCACGACGGCGAGTGCCCCAACATCGGCGACCTCATCGCCGATGGCAAGATTGCGGTAATCATCAACACACCGTACGGCCCGGGCTCGCGTGGCGATGGCTACCTGCTGCGTACCGAGGCCGTGCGCCGCGGCGTGACCTGCGTGACGGCGATGTCTGCGGCCAACACGTACGTGAGCGCCATCGAGGCCGTGCGCGAGGACCAGCAGGGTCACGGCAGCGCCAACGACATGGGCATGGACGTCATCGCTCTGCAGGACCTGCCGCAGTACACGGTGTAGACTGACCTGTCCGGCCGGGGCGGGGAGCCGAGTTTCCCCCTTCGCTCCGGCTGCAAGCAGAGTCGCTCAGTGGGAAACTCGGCCCCCCGCCCCGGCCTGCGGTGACTTGGTTGCACCGTGTGCTGCCGAAGGGGCTTTGTGCGTCCGGTGGCAATCAGGGTTCCGGCAACGGTGGGCAGACATCCGGCGGTTCGAACGATGGCGCCCAGGCGGGAAAGCCCGCTGGTGACAAGGCTCAGGGTGGCAAGTCCGCTAACTCACTTGCGAGCACCGGTGATCAAACGGTGGCGACCGTCGCCGCGATCGGCGGCCTGGGTGCCGCGATCGCCGCAATCGGAGTCTTTCTTGCTCGTTTCCGCCGCAAGGAAGACTAGCGCGAGCGATTGACAATCGCACACGTTTCTCAAGAGGGCCGCGGTAACCGTCGCGGCCCTCACTTTACCGGAGCGGTCTGAGGACTCGCGTCTTTCGCTTCGGACTGCTGCGCAGGGTCAATCAGGCGGAGATCTCACCCGTGTCGGGTTTGCGATAGCTTGGCGAACATAATTACGCGAAATCTAGGATTTCTCAAAAACGCGAAGTAGATGATATATTGTACTTCGCGTTTTTCAGTTAATCTTAATTTTGCGAAGTGGATTGCCATGAGACTTATTAATCGCCCGTTCTACATGAGCAAGCTTTCCAAGGTGGCAGGTACGCCTGATATCAAGGTGATCACCGGAATCAGGCGATGCGGAAAATCGAAATTGCTTGAGACGTTTGCCAGCCAACTTCATTCAAACGACCCCTCGGCCAACGTCATACACGTCAACTTCAATCTACTTGAGTTCGAGCCGTTGGCGGAATACCATGCGCTGCATACATATGTGGAAAAGCACTATATTGAGGGTTGCCGGAATATCGTCATGATCGACGAGGTCCAGATGTGTGAAGGGTTCGAGCGGGCTATCAACAGTCTTCATGCGTCAGAGAAATATGACATTTACATCACGGGGTCGAACGCCTTTCTTCTCTCAAGCGACCTCTCGACGTTGTTCACGGGAAGAACGGTGGAGATCGAGGTCTTTCCGTTTTCACTTGCGGAGTTCTCGGCGTATCACGAGATCACTTCTCCAGCCGAGGCCCTTGCTCGCTATGTCCGCGAGGGAGGAATGCCGGGTTCCTATATCTACCAGGACGAAAGGATGCGTTTCTCATACATCTCGGATGTGCTTGAAACTCTTATCCTGCGCGACATCAGACAAAAATATCGTATACGTAATGCGGAGCAGCTTAAACGTTCCTGCGAGTTCCTGATGGATAACGTCGGAAACATCTCTTCTCTCAAGGGGATGGCGGCCGAGCTTTCACGAGCGAACCTTAAGATAAGCGACAAGACGCTGGCTGTGTATATCGACTACCTGTGTAATGCGTTTGCGTTCTACCGGTTTCGTCGCTTTGACGTCTCAGGAAAGAAATACCTGTCGACGGGAGATAAATACTATCTGGCCGACCATTCGTTTCGCTACGCCGCGCTTGGCACGAAAAAGCTCGACTTTGGCCATGTTTACGAGAATATGGTGGCAATCGAGCTTATGCGCCGCGGATGGGAAGTCTACGTGGGCGTTCTCTACCAAAAGGAAGTAGACTTTGTCGCCATCAGGCGTGACCGCCGTGTCTATATCCAGGTGAGTGACGACATTTCCCAAGAAGCGACGCTTGAGCGCGAGCTTGATCCGCTGCGACGGATTCGAGACGCCTATCCCAAGTGCGTCATCGCCCGAACAGGGCACGAAACGACTGATTGGGATGGCATCAAGGTCGTCGACCTGGCACGATGGCTTATGGGTGAATCAGGCGAGCTGGCCGTCTAGCACGCGATGGCACGGGCTGAAACGAACGAGCGATGATTTCGTCCCGCGAGGAGGCCAATACGGCCCTCTTCGAGGGACGGAATCCTCGCTCGATCTCTTGGCGGGACATTTTGCTCGGTCGATGATCAACGGTTGGTGGAAAGCGATGCCTCGTCCGTGTCACTATTCCGTGATTGCTGGTATTTTCTGCATGCTAAAATGAATGCATAAAAGACTTTATATTTGGAGGTCTCGATGCCTGCTTTAAAGATGCTCGACAATCTTGTTCCCATCAGCGATTTCAGTCACGGTAAGGGTCCCGCTGCGTTTTCGAGAGTGAGCAACGACAACCCGGTTGTAGTTTTGAAACACAACAAGCCGGCGTTCGTTATCGTGACGCCCGATGAATACCGAGAGGCTAAGCAGGCGGAGGAGGACCTCGCCTTGTTGACGTTGGCCCTTAAGAGGACGGCTGCGACAAGCGATGATGAACTCGTTTCCCTATCTGATGTTATGGCAGAGTTGGGTGTGGGCCAGGACGAACTCGATCAGATGGATGAGGTCGAGTTTGAATGAGCGGGTACGAAGTCGCTTTCTACCCGGATGCTCTCAAGGATCTCAAACGTCTCGATGGTTCCCAGCGAAAACACGTGTTTAAGGCTATAGAAAGAATCAGAACGAACCCATTGCCGCAGAACGAAGGCGGATTCGGCAAGCCTCTTGGAAACAAGGCGGGCACGGATTTGACTGGCTTCATGAAAATCAAGCTCAGGGGAAGTGGCATTCGGATTGTGTACCGCCTCATTAAAATCAAAGGAAAAATGGCCATCGTAGTGGTAGGCGCTCGTGAAGACATGGAAGCGTACCGAACCGCCCAAAGGCGTGCGATTGATTTCGAGAAGTGGGCGGAAGAGGCTCTCTAACTTCATGGGTGAAAACAGGAATGCAGCGATGTGCTTCAGGTGTGCGAGTTTTGAAAGGCTCTGGTGATTCGGAGGTTCGCCAGAGCCTTTTTCTATCTGTGGACATTCCTCTTGGACAGTTAGTTCAGATACGTATTTTTCAGAGGACGTGTGGAGGCCAATTTGGGCACAATTGAGCTATTTTTGATAGTCTGGACCGACAAAGACGCGCGGGCAATAGCGAGAAAGACCTATTATTAGGTCTAAAGCGACTTAAAACCAGTTTGTTAGCGCCAATTAGCACCGCCAAAATATACGTATCTGAACTAACTGTCCACCACCCTCCAACAACCTCCTATTCCAAATCAAATCAGCCATTGTGCGTCATGGTAATTCCCGGTGGGTCGCGGGATGGCGGCTGCGACTTTCCCTCAGGATAATTCGCGAAGCCCGGTTTCCGAGGGAAAGGTATTGGTTATGTAATACCAGTTAAACAGTAAAAATATGCTTAAGTGGTATCTGGCTGGAGAACCAATTGGTATCGTGTTTTAGACCCACCTCGCCATCTACGTTCGTTTTTATACCGCTGGGAGAATTCTAAATTTGGTTGCGCAACTGCTCCCGTATGCTGATTCAACCTAATAGGTGGCTATCTGGTTACTACCAGTTGACCCCTTGGTAACGGGTGGGCCAATTGTACGGAATGTACCGAACACCCCCCCCGTTTGATGCGTTCGCCCATGCTGCAGGGCGCGCGTCCGCGACACTTCCGCATGTCGGAGGGAAGGAGTCCAGGTGCGTAGGAATTCCATTTTCACGAAACGGTGGGTGAAGGGAAGCGCGGTTCTCGTCGCAACAGCGGCGACTCTCGTGTTCGCCAGCCCCCAGCAGGCGATTGCCACGCCGCTCAAGGGCGTCGACTCGGCGACCGTTTCCCAGTCAGCCTCGAACGTCGTCGACATCGATTTCGCCGACGGCATTAAGGGGCGTATCACATTTCTAGAGGACGGCATTTTCCGTTACAACGTCGACCCCAAAGGCGAGTTTTCCGAGTACGCCACGCCGCGTAGCAAGTCCCACACGGCTAAGATTCAGGCCCAGCCCGACACCTCGGACACCTACAGCAAGCCGAGCGCAACGGTTGTCGACAAAGGCGACGCTATCGAGATCACCGGCGGCAAGGCGACCGTGGTTCTGGACAAGGCGACCGGCAAGATGAGCATTAAATCGGGCGACCGCGTCGTGGTCTCCGAGTCCGCATCCCTCGACCTTGATAAGAAGGGTACTGTCCAGACACTCGCCAAGGAGAAGTCCGAGAACTTCTTTGGCGGTGGCACCCAGAATGGGCGCTTCCTGCACACCAACCAGACCATCGCCATCTCCAACACTAATAACTGGACCGACGGCGGCGTCGCCTCGCCCAACCCGTTCTACTGGACGAGCGACGGCTACGGCGTGCTTCGCAACACCTTTGCCGAGGGTTCTTACGACTTTGGCTCTACGGACTCCTCGACGGTCACGACCTCGCACAGCGAGAATGAGTTCGATGCCTATTACTTCGTGGCAACCGAAACGGGCGCCTCGAACGTGGCGACCGAGATGCTGCAGGACTACTACAAGGTGACCGGCAATCCGGTACTGCTGCCCGAGTACGGTTTCTACCTGGGTCACCTTAATGCCTACAACCGTGATGGCTGGTCAACGACCTCGGGTCAGAAGAAGTGGGAGACCAAGGGCAGCAAGCCTTCGAGTGAGAAGGGCAACGTTAAATACGAGTCCGGCATGTCGACGGGCTACAAGCTCGACGGCACGCTTGCCGCCGAGACGCTCAACGGAGAGGGCCCCACGGTCGATACCGAGAACATGAAGGCGACCGATTTCGACCGCCAGTTCTCCGCCCAGCAGGTTATCGATGACTACGAGGACAACGACATGCCGCTCGGCTGGTTCCTGCCGAACGACGGATACGGTGCCGGCTATGGCCAGAACGGTTATTACAAGACCGGCGGCGTCAACTCCGACGGAACGAGTTCAGCCGAGCGCCTCAACGCCGTGCGTGCCAACGTCGACAACCTTAAGAAGTTTACCGAGTATGCTAACTCCAAGGGTGTGAGCACGGGTCTGTGGACCCAGTCTAACCTGGAGCCTGACAGCAACTCCGAGACCCCGTGGCATTTGCTTCGCGATTTCGACGCCGAGGTCAAGACGGGCGGCATTACCACCCTCAAGACCGACGTCGCTTGGGTGGGCTCTGGCTACTCCTTTGGCCTCAACGGCATCAAGACGGCCTACGATACGGTGACGACCGGTGCCAACAAGCGCCCCAACATCATCACGCTTGACGGTTGGGCCGGCACGCAGCGCTTTGGTGGCATCTGGACCGGCGATCAGTACGGCGGCAACTGGGAGTACATCCGCTTCCACATCCCCACGTATATCGGTCAGAGCCTCTCGGGCAACCCCAACATCGGCTCCGATATGGACGGCATCTTTGGTGGCGACCCCATCATCTCCGCGCGCGACTACCAGTGGAAGACGTTCACGCCCTCTATGCTCGATATGGACGGCTGGGGCACCTACCGCAAGTCGCCCATGACGCACGGCGATCCCTACACGGGCATTTCGCGCTTTTACCTCAAGCTCAAGGCGCAACTCATGCCCTATATCTACACGAGCGCGGCCTCGGCGGCCAACGTCGACACGGGCAACGGCGATACCGGCCTGCCCATGATCCGCGCCATGCTGCTCTCCGACAACTCCGAGTACGCCGCAAGCACCTCGACGCAGTATCAGTACATGTTTGGTGAGAACTTCCTGGTGGCACCGGTGTATCAGGATACCCAGGCAGATGAGAACGGCAATGACGTTCGCAATGGTATCTACCTTCCCAACTACGGCACCGACGAGAATCCCACCATCTGGATTGACTACTTCTCGGGTAAGCAGTACCGCGGCGGCCAGGTCCTCAACAACTACGATGCGCCGCTTTGGAAGCTGCCGCTGTTTGTGAAGGCCAACGCCATCGTGCCGATGTATGCCGAGAACAACAACCCCGAGGCCGTGAGCGACACCAACACCAAGGGTACCGACCGCAGCCAGCGTATCGTCGAGTTCTTCGCCACCGAGGGTGACGGCACCTTTACGCAGTACGAGGACGACGGCTCTTCCATCCAGAACAACACGACCGAGGACGATGCCTACGGCACGATCGACAATATCTCCTACGGCGAGCATGTGAGTACCGTCTACAGCTCCAAGGCCACGGGCGGCACCGCGACCTTTACCGCCGAAGCCTCGCAGGGTGGCTACAACGGCTACGACTCCAACCGCACCACGACCTTCGTGGCCAACGTGTCCGCCAAGCCCACGAGCGTCGTCGCCAAGAACGGTGGCTCCGCGCTCAACGTGGTTGAGGTCAACTCGCAGGAGGCCTTTGACGCCGCGAACCCCGAGGCCGGCCAGGCGGTCTACTTCTACAACGAGACCCCCAACCTCAACCACTACGGCAGCGATGCAGACAGCACCGAGGCCGAGCAGGGCGAGAGCTTCAACAACACCAAGATCACCACGAACCCCAAGGTCTACGTCAAGTTCGCGAAGACCGATGTCGCTGCAGCGGCGCAGACGCTCGAACTCGGCGGCTTCGTGAACGCCGATGCCACGCTGGCCGTCGACCGCCTCAACGAGAACCTCTCCGCACCCGCGAACCTTGCCGCTCCCGAGGATGCCACCACCCCCACGAGCATCAAGCTCACCTGGGGAAAGGTCGATGGTGCTACCTCCTACGACCTTAAGGTAGACGGTACCGTGTTCGCCGTGGGCGATGCGGCGGAGTTTACGCATGCCGACCTTGCCTACAACAGCAAGCATACCTACCAGATTCGTTCGCGCAACGCCGATGGCTACTCCGCCTGGAGTGACGTGCTCGAGGCGAGCTCCGCGCTCGACCCGTGGCGCAACGTCCCCACAGCTGAGAAGATCACTTGGGAGGGCTCGCTCTATGGCAGCCACAAGGCCGATCTCGCCTTCGACCATGAGTTCCAGTCGGGCGACGGCGGTTTCCACTCCGGTGGCAACGATCTGGGCAAGGCCCTGACGGTCGATTACGGCAAGGCCTACAAGCTTGACAAGCTCGAGTACTATCCGCGTGACGACGCCGGCAATGGCACCGTGACCAAGATGCGCATCGAGACGAGCCTCGACGGCACGCATTGGACCACCCAGGAAGTCGATTGGGAGCGCTCCGCCGCCTGTAAGACGGTGGCGTTCGACGGCGCCGTGGCCGCACGCTACGTGCGTATGACGCCGCTCGCCTCGGTCGGCAATTTCTTCTCCGCGTCCGAGATCGCCATCTACAAGACCGACGGCACGGATGGCTTCGCCGTGGGCTCCAACCTCAACAAGGCAACGATCTCCGATGGCGACTACTCCAACATGAAGAACTATCTGGGTCTCGAGAACCGTGGGTCCGATGCCTCGACGTTCAACTCGCAGATCCGCGACCACTTTGCTGACCTCAACAATAACGGCGTCTACGACGTCTACGATTACTCGTTCACCATGGCGGGGCTCGACGGCGGCACCAAGCAGAAGGGCAAGGTCGCTGGTACCCTTGCGGTGATTCCGAGCAAGACTGAGGTCGAGGCCGGCGATGAGATCACCGTCGATGTCTATGCGGCCGACGCCAAGAACGTCAACGCCCTGGGCGCGCTCGTCAACTTTAAGAGTGACCAGTTTGAGTTTGTGTCCGAGAGCATCTCACAGGATGGTTCGACCGCCGGCATGGAGAACCTGTCGCGCGAGAAGATCCAGTTTGAGGACGGCACGCAGACCATCAACCTCGCTTTTGCCAACCGCGGAGATGGCAAGCTCTACAACGGCACCGGCGCGGTGGCGAGCTTCAAGCTCAAGGCCAAGACCGCCGGCAAGGTTGAACTGCCCTCGACATCTTGGCTCATTGGCCCGGCGTGCGACGCACTTGAGTTTGCGAGCGATGGCACGGTGACGATGCCGGACGTTCCGCAGCCCACGGTCGCCGAGTACGGCCGCGACGCCTTCGACATCACGATGACCAACGACGAGCTCACTACCGATGACGGCACCAACGTCGAGAAGCTTATTCAGCAGAAGAGCTATAACGCGCTGTTCGATAATAACGAGGGCGACAACGGCTTTGAGTTCCTGTGGGACTGGAGCGGCAACTGGGACAGTGAGGGCAAGCTTCCGAGTTACGTGAAGCTTCCCACCACGATGACATTTGCCTTTAAGACGCCATCGAAGCTCGATGCCGTCGAGGTTGTCAACCGCAACGGCGGTAACGGCACCGTGCAGAAGATCAAGGCCGTCGTGACGTTCGAGGATGGCTCGACCCAGGAGTTCGCGGGCGGGGAGTACGATTCCTTCCAGGCTCGCTACGCCTTTGGTCTCTCTGCCGAGAACAATGGCAAGAAGGCGACCAAGGTCGAGATCACGCCGCTTGAGGCATCGGGTGACCAGATGCTCACGCTGCGCGAGATCAACTTCAACTACACGCAGGGTGTCGAGGCCATCGAGGGCGTCGAGCTGGGCAAGAACCAGACCGAGTTCTTTGAAGGTGATGTTACGCTCGTCGACGCCAAGGCCACGCCTGAGAGCGCCGGCTACCCCTACGTGACGGTCGAGAGTTCCGACCCCTCTGTGGTGAGCGTCTCCGCTGTCCAGGCCGGCGATAGCGTGAACTACTACCTGCGTGCCAACAAGGCGGGCAAGGCAACGATCACGGTGGCATCGGTACTCGATCCCTCCAAGACCGCATCCTATGAGGCCGAGGTCAAGGCTGGTGTCGACACCTCTGCACTCATGGCAGCGCTTTCCAAGGCCGCGGGCTACAGCGAGTCCGTCTACACCAAGGATTCTTATGCAGCTCTCACCGCTGCGGTCGAGGCGGCTCAGAAGCTCCTCGACGGCGGCCAGGGCAGCTATAACAAGAAGGATGTCGCAGACGCCACGGCCAAGATCGAGAAGGCAATCGACGGCCTCAAGATGCGCCCCGTCGATGAGAAGAGCCTCATCAACACGCCCGAGAACCGCGAGAACGTCAAGGTGACCGGCTTCTCGAGCGAGGCCGACTACGAGGGCAGCAACGCCGTCAACGCTCTTGACGGCGACGAACAGACGCTCTGGCACAGCGACTATGCCTATAATGCCGGTATGCCCCAGCACCTGACCGTCGACCTGGGCCGCGACTACGATCTCACCGACGTCACGTTCCTGCCGCGCCAGGACGGCGGCACGAACGGCGATATCTTTGAGGCCGAGGTGCTGGTCTCCGATACCGCCGACGGTTATGAGATGGGCACCGCCACGTCGATGGGTACGTTTACCTTCGACAACGACGGCCGCGTGCTCACCGACCGTGGCGACTGGAAGCAGATGAGTTTTGGTGCCGCGCGCGGTCGCTACGTGACCGTCAAGGTGCTCCACGCCGGCGGTGGCAGCGTTGACGCCTACTGCAGCATGGCGGAGCTCAAGTTCTACGGTACGGCCGTTCCCGATCCGGTGGCGAAGGACGACCTCACTGCCGCGATTGAAAAGGTTGATGCCGAGGTTGCAGCCGGCGACCTTAAGGCCAGCGACTACACCGAGGCTTCCTGGACCGTGTTCCAGAACGCCTTGGCGAGCGCCCGCGCCATCTTGAGCGACGAGAACGCCACGCAGGACGAGGTCGACCAGGCACTCAAGGCACTCGAGAGTGCTCGCAACGCGCTCGAGAAGACCCCGGTGACCCCGGTCGAGAACCCGACCAAGAAACAGCTCAAGGCCCTGGTCAAGCAGGCGAAGGAGACTGACACCAAGGGAAAGACGGCCGAGTCCGTCAAGGCCCTGACGGACGCCATTACCTACGCCGAGGATGTTTTGGGTGATGAGAATGCTTCCGACACCCAGCTCCAGGCGGCCTATGACCAGCTCAAGCTGGCCATCGAGGGCCTCAAGGATGCCGACTCCGGCAACCAGGGCGGCTCGGGCAACACCGGAGGTTCGGGCAACCAGGGTTCCGGCAACGGCTCGAACGGTGGCGGCCAGACGAGCAAGCCCGCAGGCGACAAGGCCCAGGGCGGCAAGAAGAACGGTTCGGCGATCCCCAACACTGGCGACCAAACGGTGACGACTGTCGCGACCGTCGGTGGCCTTGGAGCCATCATCGCCGCGATCGGTGCCTTCTTCCACCGTCGCAATAAGGCTGAGTAGTCCCAGCGATAACTAAGCAAACGTGCCCGCCGCTCCACCAAGGACGGCGGGCATTGCTTTTTTATTTCAGCCAACGTACGTCATAGCAATCCCCGGTAGGTCGAGGGTGCTCTGCGGCGGCCC
>CABUZK010000019.1 GCA_902496115.1 uncultured Collinsella sp.
CCTTGAAAGAGGGCGCCCTCCGTGGCAAGATGGGGATTGTCCGAAGCTAAAAGGCTTTGGGTCACCGTGGACGGGCAGGGGCCTCGACGCGGTTAGACACGAGACACATATATTACGCGACCTCGCCCTGGTGGCCGCACACGTTGGTTGCGGCCGACGCGGGCCGCGGGCAAGTGCTTGTAAGGGGAGCCTTGCCTCTCTTGTACGAGAAAGGACGCGTAATGAAAATCATTAAAGCTAAAGACTACGAGGATATGAGCCGCAAGGCCGCTAATATCATCTCGGCCCAGGTTATCCTCAAGCCCGATTGCGTGTTGGGTCTTGCCACCGGCTCCACCCCGATTGGCGCTTACAAACAGCTCGCTGCTTGGTACGAGAAGGGCGACATTGACTTCGCCGAGGTCAGCACCTATAACCTGGACGAGTATCGTGGTCTTTCGCACGACGATCCCCAGAGCTATCACTACTTTATGCGCGAGAACTTCTTCGATCACATCAATATCGATCTGAACAACACGCACGTGCCCGATGGCTCCAACCCCGATGCCGCCGCTGCCTGCTCCGAGTACGACAAGATCGTCGCTGCCGCCGGTTACCCGGATCTGCAGCTGCTCGGCATTGGCAACAACGGCCACATCGGCTTTAACGAGCCCGATGACCATTTCTCCAAGGGTACGCACTGCGTCGACCTGACCGAGAGCACCATTCAGGCCAACAGCCGCCTGTTCGACAGCATCGATGACGTGCCCCGTCAGGCTTACACCATGGGCACCCAGACCATCATGTATGCCCGCATGATCCTGGTTGTCGCCAACGGCGAGGCCAAGGCTCAGGCCGTGCACGATATGTGCTATGGTCCGGTTACGCCCAAATGCCCGGCTTCGATCCTGCAGCTGCACACCAACTGCGTCGTCGTTGCTGACGAGGCCGCTCTTTCGCTCTGCGAGTAACGCGACCAAGCGATCTTACATAGCTTCTCAAAAGGCCCTCGCTTTGCGGGGGCCTTTTTAGTGGGCATACGCCGTGGCGTATACATGACGGAAACCTTGCCGCGTGCTTGACTGGAGGGTTTTAAATTTTTGTGATTCATTCTATAGCAGATTCTATGCACATTTGCCACCATAGAGTCGCAGGCGGTAGCGAGGAGTAGGCGAGTTGCGCAACTCAAATAAAAATAGCCGACTGCGCTACACTGCAAATGGGATGGGACATGCTGGCAAGCGCATTGACCTGCGCAAAGACCTATTGGTCGGGGGATAAGTTACCATCGGGCCTCGCTGTACAAAAACTTGCCAAACACGTACCGGCAGACAATGAAAAACTCTAAGTCGCGCTATTCACGGGGCGGCTCATATGGTCCTGCAGCTACGGTGTCCATATGGTCGAGTTGAGGAGCAAGCATGGTAAACGATCTGGGCAATACGGACGACCTCGAGTTGATGCCGACGGGCGGCGGCTATATGGTGCGGCGCGATCGCTTGATGAACGAGCTCATCGTTAAAGGGCGCAAGGCGGGAATTGTTTTGCTCTACGCGCCCGATGGGTTTGGCAAGACGTCGGTGTTGCTGCAATACGTGCAGGAGGTTAAATCGGACCCCACGCGAGGGCCGGTTCGGATTATCGAGGCCGACCGCGCGATTGGACGCGAGCTCTTTATGCAGCTCGAGGTTGTCGCCGATGAGCTTAAGGACAAACCTCATTCGCTCGTTGCGATCGATAACGTGCCCAATCTCGAGCAGCACGAAACCGAGGACCTCATCGATCGAATCCGCAGTTTACGTGCTACGGGGACGGGGGTCTTTATTGCCTGCCGCCCCTCCAACCGATTGCTTATCCACGGGCTGGGCGATTCTGTAAAAGTCAATGCGCAGATGCTCAAGGTGCACGCCTATGAGTATTCGTCATGGGCCACGGCGTTCTCAATCAGCACATCGCTTGATTTCTATCGGCTCACACAGGGTGTACCCGAGCTGGTATCTGCCCTGCAGACGGGAATGTATGGACAGGGCGATGTTGCCGGGTTGCTCGAGAACGAAATCGTCAACGTGTACGGTGCGGCGCTGGTCGATCTCGCATCGCTCGAGAACAACCTGTTGTTTACCGTTGCCTGTTTGATGGTACTGATGGGCGAGGGCCGCATTGCGGAGCTAGAGGCGTGCGGCGTGAGGCTTTCGATGGTCGACCAGTCCATCTTTGTGCGCGATTATCCGATTTTTGGCGTGGATCCGTCTGATCGCACCTTTAGGTGTTTGGGCGCTAAGGACAACGCGCGCCTGAGGCTGCGAAAGCTTGTTGCCGAGATCCGTCCCGAACTTGTATCGCGGGCTGCTCGCATTTTGATCAAGGCGGGCCGATGCGATTTGGCTATGGACCTGGCCGACGCGTTCTTGGACCGCCATGTGGTATTGGAACTTGCCGGGCAGTATGGGGCCGATCTTGCCCTGACCGGGCACGGAGGGGACATTTGCCGTGCGGCGTCGGCGATGATCAATGCGGAAAAGCAGGAGCAAGAGCCGGCACCCGCCGAGGCACTCGGCGTGTATCTGGCGGCTGTCAGCGTGTGCAATACAAAGCTAGCAAGGTATATGGCGTCCGTTATCGAACGTGCGGGTGATCAGGCGGCGCACGAGGTCGATCCCGCTACCTGGAAAATAGCCCAGGCGCTCACCATCGCCTTTTATGGCGACAATGACCTGGGGCTTCCCGCCAACCCTGTTGTGCAAGAACAGACATCCTGCGAGGTGCTCGACATGCTGTCCGCGCATATCGAGGTCAAGCGCCACCTAATCGAGCGAGCGGAAGACGGCAATGTTCTCGTGAAGCTCAAGGTGTGCAAAGCCTATGATTGCGAGCTCGATATCGCGGGGATTCTCATACAGGCCGACCATATGCTGGTGGAGCTGTTCGACGGCTCGTTTGCTAAACCCGACGAGCGCGATGACAAGATGGCGCAGATACTCGAGGCGCTCGATATCCGCGGGCTTAAGGCGCCATCCATTTGGCTGCGTATGGTGCTGGCGGCGCGGCGCCTGCTCGCGGGCTTGCCCGTGACCGACGATGTGGCGTTTGGCGAGCTCGACCGCTTTGCGGTGCGTGTTCGTGACAATCAAATTCAGCTGTTTGGGTTATTGCTGGAGGGTTGGCAATCGCTGGCGGAGGGGCGGCCGGTCAACGCAAAGTTTCGCGCGGTCCAGGTGCTCAAGCTCGCCGACGAATCGATTACGTACATGCGCGAAAACGCGTTGCTGCTTGAGCGCGTGGCGTACCTGCGCAATACGTCGCTGGTATCGGTTCGCGAAGAGGCAGAGCTGCTCGACATTAGCAAGACGCAGGTCGGTGGCTCAGAAGCCTGGATCGTGGCGCTGCATCTGGCCGCTGCGGGTCGCGATAGCGATCTTGCCGCCTGGATGTCTATGAATCGCTCGGGGATTTTAGACCCATCGTATCGACTGTTCGCACGTCTTGCGATGCACTGTCTGGGCGAGCCTGCCGTCAGGATTCGCAAGAAGCTTCCGGTGCGTGAGCTGTCGCGGTATTCACTACGCGATGATTTTGAGGGCGAAAGCGAGCACCTGTTCCAGGCGGGCGAGGTTGAGGCTGTCGATACGATCGGCCATATTGAGATGCGCATGTTTGGCGCATTTCGCGCCGAGCGCGACGGTTTTCCCATCACGGATAAGATGTGGCGTCGCAAAAAGGCGGCAACACTTGCCGAGCGGCTCGCGCTGGGCATGGATGCCATGGTCGACCGCGAGACAATTGCCATGGAGTTGTGGCCCCATGCCGAGTTTAACGCCGCGCGCAACAATCTGTATTCGACGGTATCGCGCTTGCGCTCGGCTTTGGGTCCAACTCCGGATGGCAAGTCGTGTGTACTCATCCAAAACGAGTGCATTGGGCTCAACGGCGACTACGTTAAGACCGATGTAAGGCTCTTTGACCAGCTGAGCCGCGAGATTCTGGGAAACCGTATGGGCGCGAGAGGGCCGCACCTGGTTGAGCTATGTCTTAAGGTTGAGCAGCTCTACGCGGGGCCGCTGTATGTTCCCACCGGTTGCAACCCCACGTTTTTTACGCGCATGCGCCACATTATGCAATCCAAGTACATCGACTGCATGATTAGGGGAGCGAATGCCGCTCTCGAGGAAAATGACCTGCAATCGGCAATTTGGCTCGTTGAATCGGGGCTTCGCCAAGAGACGGCGCGTGAGGACATGGTTCGCTGTGCCATGCGCGTTTACGGTGCAGCGGGACGACGCCGCGATGTTGTCGAGCTATACAGCGGCCACATGCACCACCTGCGAGAGCAGGTTCAAGGCGTGCCCGAGCCCGAGACAAGGCGCCTGTATGAGCGCCTGGTCGAAGGCAGGCTCAAGCGCGTGCTTGTCGAGCGATAAAAAACGGGCGTCTGAATCACTCGGACGCCCGCAGACTTGTTCGGTATGACCAGTCGGTTTTAGACGAGCTTGATATTCTCGATATCCTTGCGCGAGGACTCGCGATACAGCGAGAACTTGCGGCCGATAACCTGAACGACGTCGGCGTGGCAGCGCTCGGCGAGCTCCTCGGCGGCCTCGCGGGCAGAAAGGCTGGAGCCGTCTAGCACGGAGCACTTAACGAGCTCGTGCTTCTCCAGGTAGGCGACCGTCTGCTCGACGGTGCCCTCGTTGACATCGGACTTACCGATGATGATGGCGGGGTTGAGGTGATGGGCCATGCTGCGAAGCTGCTTGACCTGGGCTCCTGTCAGTGCCATGGGTTCTCGCTTTCTATGTATGGGGCGCCCCGCAATGGGGCCTTAATCTACGTGAGCTGTCCCACGATAGCGCAGGAACGACGTGGTGTGGAGCGCGTTTGCCCAGTTCGCAAAGAATGCGGATGTCGGGCGGGTGGACGATGCGTGCTATAGATGGGCTACGGGCGGAGCGCAGAGAACGGCTCCCAGGCGATAAACGCCCATCGGACTTTGCGGATGTGGTCGAGCATGTAACGTCCCTGCGGCACGCCCTTGGATCCCGGCTCGCCGGCATGGGGGTTCTCGATCATGTGGTGGGCGATATAGTCGCGCAGGCGGTCGATCTTGTCCTCGTTGCCATGCTCGAGCATGCGAGAAAAGTCCGCCACGCCCGTCTCGAGACTATCGAAGGTGTCGCGACGGGGCGATTCAAAATACGTGACCTGCGGCAGCGCCCCCATCTGAATAAGGATGTTAAAGGCGTAAACAAAACCATTGCTACAGGTAACCGAGGCGCCGATGGCGTTCATCAAGTGCAGGTCATAACGCGGACTGGAGTTGGCGACCATCGTGACAGCACAACGTCGGCGAGCCGTACGATCAAGCTTGGCAAGCGCACCTTTTAGATTGGTCGTCGTAACCGACCGACTGGCAAAGGCAACATCCACCGCTTTCACAACCGGTCCAACCAAATCCCAATCATCATCCCAAGCAAGCTCAAGCGGCGTAATGCGATCCTCGAGCCCATAGTACTCAATACCAGCATCAAGCGTGCCCAACATAGCAGGAGAGAAGTCGGCAGCAATCACGGAATGCCCAGCCTGAGCAAGCGGAATAGCAATCGACCCAGCCCCACACCCCATATCGAGCACCGACTCACCAGGCTTTAACGCCAACAGCTTTATAAAATCCCGGGCATACGGAGCAGTCTCAAGCGGCCGAAAATGCCGAGCCCTTTTATCCCACTCAAAAGAATCATCAGTCCGATGTCGAGCGGCCTGCAGACGCATCCATTCGCCATTCCAATCCGCAGAAAGCAGCTCAGAACGAATCAAATCATCAGCCACGGGCCATCTCCCTCACAACAAAAAAGCGACTCCTCCCAAAAGAAGAGCCGCAACCAGCATATATCAGAAAGAACCGATCCAACGCTAAACCGCCATACCAGCAAAGTAGGGCAGAAGCGAAGCGACTGCCAAAGGGATAGAACCCAACTGAGGTCCCGTTGTGCGGGAGCCCCGGGGAGGGCAAATATATAAGGTCGATCGCGAGTTCCGCACGAGCCGGAGAGCACTTAATGTGCTCTCCGTGCGAGTCAGGACTGTCCGAGCAGGTGACCTTATATATTTGCCCTCCCCGGGGCTCCTCGCCCGAACCCTCAGCTAGTTCTTGAGCGAGTTCAGCGGCGCCGGGAAGCGTCCGCCGCGGTGGGCGAGCACGGTGCCGGCGTTGGGGTTCACTGGCATGATGGGTGCACGGCCAAACAGGCCGCCGTACTCGACGCAGTCGCCCACGCCCTTGCCGATAGCGGGAATCACGCGCACGGCCGTGGTCTTATTGTTGATGACGCCGATGGCCATCTCGTCGGCGATGATGCCGGCGATGGTCTCGACCGGGGTGTCGCCGGGGATGGCGATCATGTCCAGGCCAACGGAGCACACGCAGGTCATGGCCTCGAGCTTCTCGAGCGAAAGCGCGCCGGCCTCGACGGCGGCGATCATGCCGGCGTCCTCGGACACGGGGATAAAGGCGCCCGAGAGACCGCCCACGCTGGAGCTGGCCATGACGCCGCCCTTCTTGACGGCATCGTTGAGCATGGCGAGTGCGCAGGTCGTGCCGGGGCCACCGCAGGTGCCCACGCCGATGATCTCGAGGATACGCGCGACGGAGTCGCCGATGGCGGGCGTGGGAGCCAGCGACAGGTCGACAATGCCCTTCTCGACACCCAGGCGACGGGCGGCCTCGCGGCTCATGAGCTCGCCGGCACGGGTGATCTTAAAGGCGGTCTGCTTGATCTTCTCGGCGACCTCCATCATCGATGCGGAATCGGGCAGCGTCTCCAGGGCTGCGGCCATAACGCCGGGGCCCGAGACGCCTACGTTGATAACGGCATCGGCCTCGCCGCCGCCGTGAACGGCGCCCGCCATAAACGGGGAGTCCTCGACCATGTTGGCAAAGCAGACAAACTTGGAGGCGCCAACGGAATCCTCATCTGCCGTAAGCTTGGCGGCATCGATGATGGTCTGAGCCGCCATGAGCACGGCATCCATGTTGATGCCGGCGCGCAGGCTAGCGACGTTGACGCTGGAGCAGACGCGGCTGGTGGCGGCGAGCGCCTGGGGGATGGACTGGATGACACGGCGGTCGGCGTCGCCGATGCCCTTCTGGACGAGCGCGGAGAAGCCGCCCAGGTAATCGATGCCGAGCGTCTCGGCCGCGCGGTCGAGGGCATGCGCGATAGGGGTGAGGTCCTCATCCTTGCAGCATGCGGCGATCTGCGCCACCGGGGTGACGGAAACGCGCTTGTTGACGATGGGGATACCGTACTCGCGCTCGAGGTTCTCGGCGGTCTCGACCAGGTGCTCAGCCGTGTACGTCACGTGGTCGTAGATCTTCGTGCACATGCGGTCGAGGTTCTCGTCACCGCAACCCATGAGCGAAACACCCATGGTGATGGTCCTGATGTCGAGGTTCTGTTCCTCAACCATGCCGCGGGTTTCCGCGATTTCTGCGGGCGTGATCGCCATCCTTGCGCTCCTATCTGCCAAAACGAGCATAGTCTTATCTATTCTAACGTGCCGCACGTGCCAAGTGGCGCATGCGGCACGTTTTGGTGCTCGGTTGTTTCCGTTGTGTTACTGCCCAAAGACCTCTTCGGCGATGCGCGCGCTTTCGGCGGCGTCCTTGGCGTAGTAGTCAGCGCCGATCTGCTTGGCGTATTCGGGGGTGAGCACGGCGCCGCCTACGATGATCTTGACGCCCGGCACCTCGGCATGAAGCAGCTTGATGGTCTCTTCCATGGCCACGACGGTGGTGGTCATAAGCGCCGAGAGGCCGACGAGCTTAATGTCGCGTTCCTTGACGGTCTTGAGCACCTCCTGCGGGTCGACGTCGCGGCCTAGGTCAAAGACGGTGTAGCCGTAGTTGTCGAGCAGCATCTTGACGATGTTCTTACCGATGTCGTGGATGTCGCCCTTGACGGTGGCCACGCAGATCTTGCCCTTGTCGGCAATCTCGCCGGCGGGCATCAGGCGCTTGATGGTGTCAAAGCCCACGCGTGCGGCCTCGGCCGAGGCCATGAGCTGCGGCAAGAAGAACTTTCCCTGGTCAAAGAGGACGCCAACCTCGTCGAGGGCGGGGATAAAGTGATTGTTGATGAGGTCCATGGCGTCGTGATCTGCCAGCAGACGCTCGGTCTCGGCCGCGATCTCGCCTTTGCGGCCCGAGACGACCATGCGACGAATCGGGTCGTCGTTGCCGTCGGTGCCGACGGTGCCAGCAGCGGGCGCGGCGTCGGTCGATACCGCCTGAGCCGCCGCCGGGTTCGCGGCGATCTTGTACGGATCGGTCCAGCCGGCATAGCGCTCGATGTATCCGGTCGAGCCCTCGTCCTCAACGCTCAGGACGCGATAGCTGTAGACGGTATCCATAAAGCGCTTGGAGCCCGGGTTCATGATGGGGGCATCGAGACCTGCGCCAAAAGCGGCAGCCAAAAAGACCGAGCCCAGCAGCGGGCGGGCAGGCAGGCCAAAGCTGATGTTCGACACGCCGAGTGCACATTTGACGCCCAGACGCTCCTTGCACAGGGACATGGCGCGCAGGATCTGTTCGGCCTGGCGCTGGTTGGTCGAGGCGGTCATGACCAGGCAGTCGATGAGGATGCGGTCCGGGCCGATGCCGTAGCGGGCAGCCTCGGCCACGATGCGCTCGGCGATGGCGAAGCGGGCCTCGGCGGTATCGGGGATGCCGTCTTCGTCGAGCGTGAGGCCGACGACGTTGGTGCCGTAGTGGGCGACCAGCGGAAAGATCTCATCCATGATCTGCTGCTTGCCATTGACCGAGTTGATGATGGGCTTGCCAGCGTAGCGGCGCACGGCGGCCTCGACGGCCGCGGGGTCGGTGGAGTCGATCTGCAGCGGCAGCAGCGTGGAGCCCTGGAGCTGCTCGGTCGCCTGCTGGATGATTTTGACCTCGTCGATCTCGGGCAGGCCCACGTTGACGTCCAGGATGTCGGCGCCCTGTTCCTGCTGGCTGATGCCCTGGCTCACGACGTAGTCTAGGTCGCCGTCGCGCAGGGCCTGTTGCAGGCGCTTTTTGCCGGTGGGATTGATGCGCTCGCCGATGACGGCGATCTTGTGGCCGTCGCAGGGGAGGTCCACGACCGTCTGGGCGCTCGTGACCGACATACTGGGCTTGCGGTGACGCGGGCTGGGTGTGTGGTTGTCGATGAGGGTGCGAAGTGCCGCCATGTGCGTGGGCGTGGTGCCACAGCAGCCACCCACGACGCTCACGCCGTCCTCAATCATGCCGGCGACGGCCTCGGCGTATTCGGGTGCCTGGATATCAAAGACGGTATTGCCGTCATCGTCCACGCGGGGCAGTCCCGCATTGGCCTGCACCATAACGGGCTTGTCGGTGACGGTGAGCATACGCGCGGCGAGTCCTCGGAGCTCGGCCGGGCCCTGGCTGCAGTTGATGCCCAAAACGTCGGCGCCGATGGCGTCGAGGGTGATGGCGGCCACTTCGGGACTCGTACCCAGGAACGTGCGACCGTCTTCCTCAAAGGTCATGGTGGCAAAGACGGGCAGGTCGGAGTTCTCGCGGCAGGCGAGGACGGCCGCCTTGATCTCGGCAAGGTCGGTCATGGTCTCGATAATAAAGAGGTCCACGCCCGCATCGATCCCGGCGCGCACTTCCTCGGCAAAGAGGTCATAGGCCTCGTCGAAGCTCAGGGTGCCCAAGGGGCGAAGTAGCGCGCCGATGGGGCCGATATCGCCGGCGACGTAGTGGGCACCGGCCGCGCGGGCGCAGGCGACAGCGGCGGCAAAGACATCTGCCACGGTGGCGGCGCCGTCGAGCTTGTGGGCGTTGGCACCAAAGGTGTTGGCGGTGATCACGTCGCAGCCAGCCTCGACGTATTGGCGCTGAATGTCGGTAATGACCTGAGGCTCCTCAAAGTTGAGCAGCTCGGGCAGGGCGCCGGCTTTCATGCCGGCCGCCTGCAGCATGGTGCCCATGCCGCCGTCGAACAGCAGGTGCCCCGTGCCCTCGATGGCGGCGCGCAGGCGATCGTCCTTAATGCGAAGGTCGTCGATTGTGCGCGTCTTGTATACAGCGCCATTGCGGCGTGCGGCATCAACGGGCGCCGCCAGCGCGGCGCCGTCCAGATCATGAGTGATAAGCGGAGTAAACATCGAGGGCTCCTAATGGCTGGAATAGCAGGTGGTGTGGGCGGCGCGGAAGCGGCAGTGCTCGCGCATGCGGCAGATATTGCAGGTGGGGCGGCTCTGGGCGTCGTGGACCTCGCCGTCAAACAGACCGATCACCGCGGTCACGCTCTTGGTGGGCATGAGCAGGCTGGTAGGCGTGACGGTAAGCCCGATGAGCCGCGTAGCGTTGAGCGCAGCCACGATTGAGCGCTGGGCCGTAAGCGGGCAGTCGCCGTAGCCGGGACTAAAGCGCCAGTTACCGGCGAGTCCGTGTGCGGCGGCCGCAGCCTTGACCTGCTGGTCCATCTGCTCGACGGCGGCTTCTACATAGGCAGAGCATGCGGCGTCGAGCACGGCTCCCTCCAGGGGCTGCTGGGCTCCCGTGGTGCGCAGACGACGCTCGGCGTCCATGCCGAGGGTGCATGCCATGAGTGCGGCAAAGCGGGCGTCTTTGAGGTGGCGATAGATATCGCGACCGCGCAGCTCAACGTTGGTGCCGACCAAGCGAATGCAAGGATCGCCCTGTTCATCGACTCCCGTGGCATCGATGGCAAATATGCGGCGCACGCCACGGGGCTCAATGTCCAGTTCCAGACGCTCAACGACAAGCTCAATACGCTGCGACAGTTCGGGCTCAATCTGCTGACCGCCGTAGCCCAGGTAGCGCAGCATCTCGGCACGGTCGACACGAGGGTGGTGGGCAGCGTCGATACGGTAAAGCGCCGGCGACGCAAGGTCGGCCGGCACTTCAACAACGGTTATATCGGCGTGCGGTTTTTCCATTACCCCAGGCGCTCCATAATGGTCGCGGCGATTGCAGGACGGTTCATAGTGTACAGGTGCAGACCGTCGGCACCGTGCTCCTTGAGGTCGCAAAGCTGATGGGCGGCATAATCTACACCGGCCGCCTGCAGGCTCTCGGGGTCGTTCTCGTACTTGGCGAGAATCTTGATGACGGGGGAGGGCAGCGACGCGCCGCACATAAAGACCATGCGGCTGATCTGCGACTTGCCCATAAACGGCATGATGCCCGCGGCAATGGGCACGGTGATGCCGGCCTTGTCGGCAAGCTCGCGAAAACGGTAGAAGCACTCGTTATCAAAAAAGAGCTGCGTCACAAAGAAGCTCGCGCCGGCGTCCTGTTTTTGCTTGAGGTATTCGACCGAGGCGTTGAGATCCTCACAGGCAATGTGGCCCTCAGGGTAGGCTGCGGCGCCCACGCAAAAGCCGGCGTCGACGAGCTCAGGGATGAGGTCGCGGGCGTAGGCGTAGTCCGAGGCGGGCTTGTCGTCCTCGGTCGCGCCGGCGGGAAGATCACCACGCAGGGCCAGCACATTTTCAACGCCGGCGGTGCGATACTCGTCGATCTTGGCGGCGATGTCGGCGTGGGTGCGGCCCACGCAGGTGAGGTGCGCTACCGAGGGCGTATCGAATTCGCTCGAAATCATATGCGCGATGGGGGCGGTGGTGGCACCGTTACCCGAGCCGCCGGCCGAACAGGTGACCGAGACAAAGCTCGGCGAAAGCTTGCACAGATTGCCTGCCACTTTGCGAGCCGTGTCGAGGGTCAGCTCGCCCTTGGGCGGGAACATCTCAAACGAAACGGGTGCGGTGCCCTGGGATGCCGCCTGCTTAAAAAGCTCGTCGACGCGCATATCGTGCTCCTTTAGATACGTAATAGTGCGATGTGTTGTAAGGATTCTACAGCACCACTGTGCCACGATGGAGTTTCACTCGCTATTTGGGGATACCAATCGAAAATGCTTCGCTATCGGCATTTCCTATAACAGGGCGGTCAATGTAGGATGGGGCTATATTGAATGGTATCTGATACGAAATACCAGTTAATAAAGCCCCGTCCCAAATTGACTACCCTTAAACCATGGGGAGAGGTCTGCAATTTATGCAGTTGATTGGCTGTTGAGGGTGGCAACGCCGCCTCGATAGGGTAACCTCAATGATTGGTTTCGCGACGGCAACATAACGGTAATGTCGCGGAAACACGGCGAGTCTAAGCTATGACTCGTTCGTTAGTAATCAACACCGCTTCTCACGCGGTGCCGATACGAAGGGAGTTCCGTATGGCCGAACTTACTGACCGCTTCGGGACCATGGTGTTCTCTGAGGAAGTCATGAAGGACTACCTCCCCAAGGACATTTGGAAGCGCCTTGCTGCAACCCTCGAGGGCGGTGAGCCGCTCGACCTGGACGTGGCCAACGCCGTTGCCCATGCCATGAAGGTCTGGGCCATCTCCAAGGGCGCGACGCACTATGCGCACTGGTTCCAGCCGCTTTCGGGCATTACTTCCGAGAAGCACGACAGCTTCCTGGAGCCCAACCACGACGGCACCGCCATTACCAAGTTTACGGGCAAGAACCTCATCCAGGGCGAGCCCGATGCCTCGAGCTTCCCCAACGGTGGCCTGCGTGCTACCTTCGAGGCCCGTGGCTACACCGCTTGGGACCCCACTAGCCCCGCTTTTATCAAGGACGATGT
Organism: uncultured Collinsella sp.; assembly: GCA_902496115.1. Taxonomy (GTDB): domain Bacteria; phylum Actinomycetota; class Coriobacteriia; order Coriobacteriales; family Coriobacteriaceae; genus Collinsella. Next base: position 12,662 of record CABUZK010000019.1, read on the forward strand.
CCTGTGCATCCCCACGGCTTTCTGCTCCTACACGGGCGAGGCCCTGGACAAGAAGACCCCGCTGCTGCGCTCCATGACCGCGCTCTCGCGTGAGTCCAAGCGCGTTTTGGCGCTGTTTGGCAAGACCCCCAAGAAGGTCGTTCCTTCCGTGGGTGACGAGCAGGAGTACTTCCTGATCAAGAAGGACGCTTACCGCAAGCGCAAGGACCTGGTCATCACCGGCCGCACCCTTTTTGGTGCTGCTCCATGCAAGGGCCAGGAGCTCGAGGAGCACTACTTTGGCGCTATCCGCCCCACCGTCTCGGCCTATATGAAGGACCTGGACGATGAACTGTGGGCGCTTGGCATTCCCGCCAAGACCAAGCACAACGAGGTTGCTCCCTGCCAGCATGAGCTCGCACCGGTCTATGGCGAAGTCAACGAGGCCATCGACCAGAATCTGGTCATGATGGAGAAGATGAAGCTCATCGCCTCCCGCCACGACTTGGTCTGCCTGCTGCACGAGAAGCCCTTCGAGGGCATTAACGGTTCGGGCAAGCACAACAACTGGTCGCTTGGCACCGAGTCCGAGAATCTGCTCGATCCGGGCGACACCCCGCTCGACAACCTGCAGTTCATCGTCTTCCTCACCGCGGTGATCGAGGCCGTCGATAACTATCAGGAGCTCCTGCGTGCCTCCGTTGCCTCGGCCGGCAACGACCATCGTCTGGGCGCCAACGAGGCTCCTCCGGCGATTATGTCCATCTTCCTGGGCGACCAGCTTACCGAGGTCGTCGAGAAGATCATCGATGGCAAGGCTTCCGTCCATGCCACGCGCGGCGTACTCGACCTGGGCGCCGATACCCTGCCCAAGCTGATGCAGGACAACACCGACCGCAACCGTACCTCCCCGTTTGCCTTCACCGGCAACAAGTTCGAGTTCCGTGCCTGCGGCTCCGAGCAGAACGTCTCCGACTCCAACCTGGTGCTCGATGCCGCCGTGGCCAAGTCGCTCAAGTCCTTCGCCGACGCGCTTGAGGGTACGCCCGAGGATGAGTTCCAGGACGCTGCGCTCGAGTACTGCAAGAAGGTCCTGACCGACCACCAGCGCATCCTGTTCTCCGGTGACGGCTACTCCGACGAGTGGCCCGTTGAGGCCGAGAAGCGCGGTCTTGCCAACAACAAGACCACGGCCGACGCCCTGCCCGCCTTTGTTTCCGATAAGGCCATTGCGCTCTTTGAGGAGACGGGCGTCCTGACCAAGGCCGAGGCCCAGTGCCGCTACGACTGCAAGCTCGAGAAGTACAACAAGCTCATGAACATCGAGGCCACCACGATGGTTCGCGAGGCGCGTCGTACCTATCGCCCGGTCATTACCGCCTATGCCACCAAGGTCGCTAAGGGCCTTGAGACTATTCGTGCCGCTGGTGCGGAGGCCGCCATGCAGTGCGAGCAGAACACGCTCAACAAGCTCTGCAACGGCATCACCACCATCAACGACTCCATCAAGGCGCTCGACGCCGTGCATCAGAAGGCCGAGGCTCTCGATGGCCAGGAGCAGGCCAACGTGTATGCACACGAGGTCGTTCCCGCTATGGATACGCTGCGCGCCGCCGTGGATGCCATGGAGGAGATTGTGGCCGCTGACTACTGGCCGGTCCCGACCTACGACGACATTCTGTTCTACGTGTAACAGACACGTTTGATTTTGCGTGTGAAGGGGTCTCGCCTGTGTGAGGCCCCTTCTTTTTTGCCGCTTTGACCTGCTTTGAACTTGCAGCCGAGCGAGCGTTTCGCGCGGGGCATCTTAAAAGTTGTAACCTGTTTTGGCATGCGGACGTTTCGGGCGTTTGTTCATAAAGGGGAGGATGATCCGATGAAGGTATTCGATATCGTGTTTAGCCCGACCGGCGGAACGGAAAAGGCGTCTGGCTACATTGCCAATGCGTTGGAAGGGGAAACCGTTGCTGTAGATCTGACCGATAGCGGGCTTGGTTTTCGCACAGTTGCGATGACAAAAGAGGATGTAGCCGTGATCGCGGTGCCCTCGTATGGCGGGCGAGTCCCGGCTGTGGCCGCGGAGCGCTTGGGCATGATGCGGGGAAACGGTGCGCAGGCGGTTCTGGTTTGCGTTTACGGAAATCGCGCGTATGAGGACACGCTGGTCGAGCTTGAGGATGCGGCGAAAGATGCGGGCTTTCGGGTGATCGCGGCGGTTTCTGCCATCGCCGAGCATTCTATTGTTCGCCAGTTTGCCGCCGGTCGGCCTGATGCACAGGACGCGGTGCAGCTCGCTGGGTTTGCGGATCAGATTCAGCAAAAGATATCTGCGGGAGATGCTTCTGAGCCGGCTATTCCGGGCAATCGTCCCTATAAGAAGGCCGGGGGCACCGGTATGGTGCCTAAGGCCACAAAGGAGTGCACCGCCTGCGGGGCTTGCGCCGCAGTGTGTCCCGTTGGCGCTATCGATAAAGACGATCCCAAGTGGGTGGACAAAAAGGCCTGTATCTCTTGCATGCGCTGTGTCGCCGTATGTCCGCGGGGCGCTCGCGCGGTAAATCGCGTCATGCTCTCTGCGGCTACCAAGATGTTGAGCAAAGCCTGCTCTGAGCGAAAAGAATGCGAGCTGTTCATCTAGCGCAAGGGCGTTGAGTACTTTTCGTCTTATAACGGCAAAAAGAACGAACCCGTCGGACCTTACATCCGGCGGATTCGAACATTTTAAAGTTGGTGCCCCCAGCGGGATGTCCGCGTGCGGCTGACGCCGCCCGCTTCCGCTGCGTCGCTTCGCTCCTTGCGTGCTGCGCTGGAAAACGCTTGCGCGTTTCCTCAGCTCCGCACCCTGTCGGGTTCGAATCCCGGCGCATGGGTAGCAAAAAGCCCGCTACCGAATTGGTAACGGGCTTCTCAGATTCTGTGGTGCCCCCAGCGGGATTCGAACCCGCGATATCCACCTTGAAAGGGTGGCGTCCTTGGCCGCTAGACGATGGGGACAGCGGGAAAGAGTATAGCAGACTTTTTTGCCGGCGCGTATATCGTTGGCAAACTGGAAAACCACCACACAGGAGTAGGCTTTTATTCCGATTTTCAAATATCTCAATCTGTAACATCTGGGCGGGCAAATCGGCTCTATCTGTTACAGATCGAGACAGACGGCGGGCGTCGGGACGAACATCTCATTCTGTAACAGTAAGACGACTTTTAACGGTCTAGATGTTACAGATCGAGACAAACTGTCGTGGCAGGTCAAAACCACCACAAAGGTGCCTGTCCCCTTTGTGGTGGCGGGGCGTTAGGGGAGGAGCTTCATGGCGGCGTCGTGGGCGGCGTGCTCGTAGGCGTCGTCGAGGGGCTTGAGCGGCAGCAGAGCGTTGGCCTGTGCACCGCCGCGGCGCTCGAGGGCGTGGGCGATGAGCCAGTCGGCGAGCTCGGGGTTCTTGGGCAGTGCCGGTCCGTGTAGGTAAGTGCCGATGACGCCCTTGTAGATGAGACCCTCAAAACCATCGTCGCCGTTGTTGCCGGTGCCCGTGATGACGGACGTTCCGAGCGGCGTGGCATCGGCGTCCAAAAGGGTGCGGCCGCCGTGGTTCTCGAACCCCACAAAGGGCTCGGGTGCCAGGTCGGTCTTGACGGCGACGTTGCCGATCAGGCGGTCGGAGCCGCGCACGGTCTCGGCGGCAATGACGCCCAGGCCCTCGATGCGATTCTCGCCCATATAGTACGAACGGCCGAGCAGCTGATAGCTGCCGCAGATGGCGAGCAGCGAGCCGCCGTCCTCAACATGGGCCGCGACCTTGTCTTTTTGAGCGAACAGCTCGTGTGCCACGGCCAGCTGATCGCGGTCGGAGCCACCGCCCATCATGACGATGTCGGCGTCGGTGAGATCGAGCGACTCGCCCATACGGACATCGTCCACGCGCACGGGGATGCCACGCCAGGCGCAGCGGCGCTCGAGGGCAATGACGTTGCCGCCGTCGCCATAGAGGTTGAGGGCATCGGGGTACAGGTAGACGATGCGCAGGGGGCGCGAGAGCTCGACCGGCGCAATATCGGTGGGGACAGCGCTGCCATCGGCGCGCGTTGCGGCGTGGGAGGCGATCGAGCTCGCATCGGTGCCCTTAAGTTCGTCGAGCTCCTTGACCAGCGGCGGGAAGGCCGTGTAGTTGGCGACGGCGTAGAAAGTATCGCCAGCCTCCTCGTCCGCCACGGCGCCGATCGCTTGCTCGATATTCGAGATGATGGCGGCGTCGATGCCGGCGTACTTCAGACGTACCTGCATATCGTGTGCACGCGTGCCGCCGGCAAAGGCGACAAGCCCTGGGGTATCGGCGATGCGCTCGAAGTCGACGTCGTAGATCCACGAGACATCGTGGCCGTCGGCGTCGTTGTCGTTGAGGAAGAAGGCGCAGAGCCTGCCGCCTGCCGTTTTAATGGACTGAATCTGGCGATCGAAGCCCACGGGATTTTTGGCCAGGTTTGCCTCGACGGTGCGGCCGGCAATGTTCCAGCGGCCCATGCGTCCGCCGGCGGGGACGTAGGCATCGAGCGTGGGCTGTAGATGCGCCGCGTCCACGCCCAGCTCGCGCGCCGCAAAGAAGGCGGCGGCAACGTTGTAGACCATGTATAGGCCGTTGTAGCGCGTGGCGATGTGCGTTGCGGGTGCGTCGGTATCGGGTCCAAAGTTCAGGTCAAAGCCGTAGCCGTTGCAGGTGAGCTCAACGCCCGTCACGCGACGGACCAGCGCGGGACGACCCCAGCCGCACGAGGGGCAATGGTATGCGCCGAGCTGGCCGTACTGCACATAGTCGTACTCCAACGGCGCGTTGCACTGCGAGCAAAAACGCGAGTCGCTAATGCGATCGGATTCGGTGCCCGTGGCACCGTCGATGCCAAAGGTGATGCTCGTGTTGGGGACGCGCGCGGCGATCGAGGCGCACAGCGGATCGTCGGCGTTATAGATGAGCGTCGTTGCCGGCGAAAGCTCCAGCGCGTGGGCGATGACGTCCTGGGTGTGGTCGATCTCGCCGTAGCGGTCCAGCTGGTCGCGGAACAGGTTGAGCAGCACAAAGTAGGTCGGTTTGAGCTTGGGCAGGACGCGCACCGTGTAGAGCTCGTCGCACTCAAAGACGCCTACGCGCTTGCCGTTGCCGGCACGCTTAAGATTGCTGCGGGCTTCGAGCAGGGCACCTACCACGCCCGGCTCCATGTTGTTGCCAGCGCGGTTGCATACCACGGTGGCGCCGCTGGCGGCAACGGCATCGGCGATGAGGTTGGAGGTGGTGGTCTTGCCGTTGGTGCCGGTGATCACCACGCTGCGGTCGACAAGGCCCGCGAGGTCGCTTAGCAGCTCGGGGTCGATCTTCATGGCGATACGGCCGGGGAGTACGCCACCCTGGCGCTTAAGGACGGAGCGCAGCCCCCAGCGGGCGATATCGCTCGAGGTGCAGGCGAGAGATGAGCGGAAGTTCATGAAGCCGTTCCTAACGTGAATGACATGGTCGTGGCGTTTGCGCCGTTAAAAGCCGTAACGGCGCGCAAATTCCTGGGCAAGCTGCGATACGTCTTCGCAAGCGCTGGCCCAGGGGGCAAAGTCGGGAGTATCCGAGATGATGCCGTCGGCCTCCCAAACCGCCTGATGCGAAAGGTCCCAGGGGTCGTGCGGTTCGGGCCGGCAGGGAAGGTACGGCGTCTGATACATGGGGTTCAGCAAAAAGAACGCGCCGCCCTCGCAGCGGTTGGCAAACTCGCGCAGCGCGCGTGTCGCCGGGCGCATCTTGTTCGTTTTGAACAGCAGGATCGTTCGGGCGAGTAGGTACCAGGGGGAGTTCTCGAGGGCATCGGCCCCCATCTGCTCCTCGAGCTGGTGAGCCAGGGCAAAAAAGCCGTCTTCGTCTTCCAGACGAGCGAGGGCGAGTAACACGGTGCCTGCAGCTCGGGTGGGATAGCCTTCCGCCTTAAGAACACGGCGGGCGTAGTTGGCGGCAGCACGGTAGCGAGCGCTCGCCATGCACAGCTGCGAGATGGCCTCGAGCGTGTGGAGCCACCCGATAAGAGCCGGCTCGCTTACGGTGAGATCGGCCGCCGTCACTCCGTCTGCCAGCACCTTGTTGGCCCAGTAGTGCGGGGCCTCCATGTCGAACCCGGGCACGCTTTGCTGCAGGTAATCGGTCGTGGTCGCCTCGAGTTTCATCAGGTCGCCCAGACAGGCGTCGACGGGCGTGTCCGCCAGGATGATGGCGAGCAGCTGGGCATCGACGGTCAGCGCGTCGACGCGGACGATCTTGAGCAGCTCATCGCGCGTATCGTCGAACAGGTGGTTGCGCGTCTGTTCAAACTCCTCGTCGCTGCCCATGTCCTCGATGCGATGGAGCTCGTCGAGCAGGTGGCGGTGGACGCCTGCATAGGACAGCAGTGCCTGGGCATGCTCGGTCTGCGCATACTTATGAGGGTTGACGCTCACGTCGTTATGGACAAGCTCGCGTGCTGCATCGGTGAGTTCGGGGTGCGACGCAAGGTAGGCGCGCTCCAGGTAGGCGGGGATGTAGACGCTCGGATCCATTAGAGGTCTCCTCCCTTAAACGGCAGGCCCTGCTCGGCCGCCCGCAGGATGCGCTCGTCAATCTGGGAACGCACGATATCGTTGGTGGCGACCCAGGCGGCAAAGCTGGCGTTGTCGGGGGCGCCCAGGCCTTCCTGCAGTACCGGCGTCGCCTCGGACAGCGCAAGGACAAGCTCGTCGGTGGAGCCCACGCCCACGTTGACGCGGGCATAGATGCCATCGGGAAACTCGGTTTGGAAGTAGAGTGCCTCGGCTGCGTGCGGGCACGAGCGTGCAAGGATGCGCAAGTAGTGCTCGGCACCCTCGTAGTCCAGCTCGCGCCAGGCTGCGCTCATCAACGCGATGAGCGTCCATGGGTCCAAGTCGCGCTCTGCGTCCTTGGGACGACGGCGCAGCGGCGTGTTGGCAAGATAGGGCACGGAGTGGGCGGAACGAAAACGTTTGAGCTCCTCGGCAGGGTATTCGAGCTTTGCCATGGCAAGCATCGCAGTATGGCGGACGCCGGCGGGGTCGTTGGGCGCAAAGTCCAGGCTGCGGTTTGCGGCTTCGAGCGACATGCGATAGCGGCCGCTAATGAGGGCGCGCGATGCCAAGGCGGCAAGCCAGCGCAGGTAGGGACGGCGGGTCAGGTCGCCTGCGGCCTCACACTCGTAGGGGTCCTGCGCCGAGGCAATCTTGAGCGCCAGGTCGTGCTCCACTTCGTCACACTTGGACACCAGATACTGTACGTACTCCTCGTTGGAGTTGGCGGTGAGGGCGGTCAGCATGCGCTGGGCGTCCCAGTTGGCCGGATCGAGCGCGGCTGCCTCGCGGAGCATGCTCTCGGCAGCGGCCTCTTCTTGCTCTGCCTGGGTATCGTCAGGGATAAAGGGAATGCGGTAGTCGACAGCCTCGACCACCTTGGCAATGAGGTGCCCGGCGCGGTCGCGGTCGTGCACGATGAGCGGCGCGGGGTTGCGGGTGAATTGTTCCATTAGACGCTCTACGGCGGCACCGTCGGTGAGCGGGATATTGTCGCGGCGCAAGGCCTCAAGAACGAGGCGATGGCAATCCTCTTGAATGGGATCGAATGCCATGGGGCCTCCTTTGCTGCGGTTAGGGTTCAAATGTCTCTATATAAGGTTCTAGTTTACCCGCATGTGGCACACCGGGGGTGCCGCACTTGGACATGCACCTTTGCACCACGAAGACGGATGTCGCACAAATGTCGGCACCTTGGACGGCTGAGTGGTATCACGGTGCCGCAAGCGGTCGATTTTTGGCGGCGAACGGGGTGCATTTCGGAGGGTCACCGTCCTGCCCGGGATATGTGGTCAACCTTGATAAAACGTTTGCCCAGCTTGGGAGTATGAATGCCCCACAAGGGTCTTCAGGGATAGAAAAAACGTTTCATCATTGTTGGCTTTAGGTGAATAACTGACCAACCAGAACGGTAAAATAGTGTTTGTCTGAGCGTTGAGACGTTTAGACATCGCGCATTGTCATCGCCGGCAACGCGCAAAACGGTCCTAACGGAGCCAATCGGGTGCTCCGTTATATACGCAAGTCTAAGAGGGGCTTGTTTAGGAGGCACAGTATGGGACGTTTTACCAATCCTCGCGATCTGTACTTTGGTGAGGGCGCTCGCCACGAGGTGAAGAACCTCAAGGGCAAGAAGGCCATCATCGTTTCTGGCGGCAGCTCTATGCGCCGCGGCGGGTTCCTGCAGGACGTTGAGGCCGACCTCAAAGAGGGCGGCTTCGAGGTCAAGCTGTTCGAGGGCGTCGAGTCCGATCCGTCCATCGAGACGGTCATGAAGGGCGCCGAGGCCATGCGCGAGTTCGAGCCCGACTGGATTATCGCCATCGGCGGCGGTTCGCCCATCGATGCCGCTAAGGCCATGTGGGTCTTCTACGAGTATCCCGAGGAGTCCTTCGATAACATCATCCAGCCGTTCAGCTTCCCTGAGCTGCGTCAGAAGGCTCACTTCTGCGCCATCTCCTCTACCTCCGGTACCGCTACCGAGGTTACTGCCTTCTCCGTCATCACCGACTACGCCAAGGGCATCAAGTATCCGCTGGCCGACTTCAACATCACCCCTGATGTCGCCATCGTCGACCCCGAGCTCACCTACACCATGCCCGCCAAGCTGTGCGCTCATACCGGCATGGACGCTCTGACCCACTGCATGGAGGCCTACGTTTCCACCTGCGCCTCTATGTTCACCGATGCCAACGCCCTGCACGGCATCCGCGAGATCGTCGAGTGGCTGCCCAAGTCCTATGCTGGCGACCATGAGGCCCGTCAGCACATGCACGAGGCTCAGTGCATCGCCGGTATCGCCTTCTCCTCGGGCCTGCTCGGCATCGTTCACTCCATGGCTCACAAGACCGGTGCAGCCTTTGAGAACGGCCACATTATCCACGGTGCTGCCAACGCCATGTACCTGGGCAAGGTCATCCAGTGGAACTCCAAGGACCCGCGCGCTGCCGAGCGTTACGCTTACGTGGCCAAGGAGATCCTGCACCTTCCCGGCGAGACCAACGAGGAGCTCATCGCCGCGCTCGTCCAGAAGATTCGCGACCTCAACGATCAGCTCAACATTCCGCAGTCCATCAAGGATTACGCGAATGGTGGCGTGAAGGTCGACGCCGAGAACCCGCAGATGGTCTCCGAGGAGGAGTTCCTCGCCAAGCTGCCCGAGATCGCCGCGAACGCCGAGCAGGACGCCTGCACGCCGGAGAACCCGCGTGAGACCAAGGCTGCCGACTTCGAGAAGATCCTCAAGGCCTGCTACTACGACACCGACATCGATTTCTAATCGACTCTTGTTATCGTAACGAGGGGCTCCGCACGTATCCGTACGGAGCCCCTTTCTTTTTTATTATTAGAGAATGGGATAAAAATGGCTGCAATTTTCAATAGCCCCAGCAAGTACATCCAGGGCCCGGACGAGCTTGCAAAGCTTGGCTCCTATGTCGAGCCGCTCGGCGCTAAGGCCCTCGTCATCGTGACGCCTTCGGGCAAGAAGCGCGTCGGTGCCAAGATCGAGGGCGGTTTTGCCGAGGCTAAGGCCGAGCTGCTGTTTGAGGACTTTAACGGCGAGTGCTCCAAGGGTGAGGTCGATCGCCTGGTCGCGCTCGCCCGCGACAACGGTTGCGACATCATCGTCGGCGTCGGTGGCGGCAAGATCCTCGACACCGCGAAGGCCGTCGCCTATTACCTGGAGTCCCCGGTTATCATTTGTCCCACCATTGCTTCGACCGATGCCCCGTGTTCGGCGCTTTCGGTGCTCTATACCGATGACGGCCAGTTCGATAAATATCTCTTCCTTAAGGCAAACCCCAACATTGTCCTGATGGATACGACGGTTATCGCGGCGAGCCCGGTGCGCCTGACGGTTTCCGGTATGGGCGATGCGCTCGCAACCTACTTTGAGGCCCAGGCGACGCATGATGCCGACGGCGGCACTTGCGCCGGCGGCAAGGGTGGTATGGCCGGCCTGGCGCTCGCCAAGCTCTGCTACGAGACCCTTATGGCCGATGGCGTCAAGGCCAAGGTCGCGCTGGAGAAGGGTGCGCTCACGCCTGCCGTCGAGCACATCATCGAGGCCAACACGCTGCTCTCCGGTATTGGCTTTGAGAGCTCGGGCCTTGCTGCTGCTCATGCCATCCACAATGGCCTAACGATGCTGCCCGAGTGCCACGGCATGTATCACGGCGAGAAGGTCGCCTTCGGCACCATCGTCCAGCTGGTACTCGAGGATGCCCCGACCGAGAAGCTCGAGGAAGTCTTGGGCTTCTGCATTGAGCTGGGCCTGCCGGTCACGATGAAGGAACTTGGCGTTGCCGAGTTTACGCGCGAGCAGGCCATGATTGTTGCCGAGGCCGCCTGCGCGCCCGATGACACCATGTGCAACATGCCGTTTGAGGTGACGCCCGAGATGGTCGCAAACGCCATCCTGGGTGCCGACGCACTGGGTCATTATTACCTTATGGATGAGTAAACTAAACTAAGGTAAGGAAGGGGCAAAGCCGACAGATGGCTTTGCCCCTTTTTGCTATGGTGCAAAGGGGTAAGGTTACTTTGCACCAATCGTTGTTTGATGAAGGGCGGATTCTCGTATGGCGCTTCCTATGGTTTACGGCGGTCCCGGCCGGTATGTTCAGGGGCCGGGCGAACTGTCGCGTCAAGGCAGGTATTTGTCATGGTTGGGCTGCGCTGCCTATGTCTTGTTTGACCAGGGCACCGAGGATCGGCTGTGCAAGCAGATTGTTGATGGATTTCTGGACGAAGATCTAAGCGAGCCGTTCTTTAAGATTTATGACGGTCCGTGTACGGAAGAGGCCGTTGTCGAAATGGCTAAGGAAGCCCAGGCTGAGTATTGCGACATGGTGGTGGGTATTGGCGGCGGCAAGATGCTCGATATCGCCAAGGCCGTTGCGTTTTATGCCGAGTTGCCGTTGTGCGTATGCCCCACGGCGGCTTCGATGGACGGTCCGTGCAGCGCGATTTCGGTGCTGTATCACGAGGATGGGTCGTTCGACCGCTATCTGATGCTCGAGAAGAATCCAGATCTGGTCGTGGTCGATACCAACGTGGTCGCGACGGCCCCGCTGCGTATGACGGTCGCTGGTATGGGCGACGCGCTGGCAACGTACTTCGAGGCGCGTTCGTGCGCCGCGGCGCACGGCGCCAACGAACACGGTGGCGCGCCGGGGCACTTGGCTCTGGTTGCGGCTCGCGCCTGCAATGACACACTCATGGAGTGCGGCGTTGCTGCCAAGCGCGATCTCAAAAAGGGCCGTATATCGCCGGCGGTTGAGCGTCTGATCGAGTGCAATATTCTGCTCTCGGGTGTTGGCTTTGAGAGCGGTGGCCTGGCGTTGGCGCATGCCATCGCCAACGGTCTGACGATTCTGCCCGAGTGCAAGGCCATGCATGGCGAGGCCGTGGCATTTGGCCTGGTGGTGCAGCTTCGCCTGGAGCGTGCACCCGAGCTTGATCAGGTGCTCGAGTTTTGCCAGCGCGTTGGTCTGCCGACGACGCTCGAGGAGCTGGGCCTTGGCGAGATTTCCGATGCCGATCTGCAGAGTGTTGCAAATGCGGTCTTTAGAAATGAGCGTAATATGGCCAACGAGCAGGCAAAGGTGACCAAACAAAAGATCGTGCAGCTCATGTGCGAGGCATAGTTTGGCGCTTGATTGACCTTGTGCAATCGAGGCGGCGATAGGCCATAGACTATTTGCCTCAAAGGTGCGCCGCGTGTAATTTGCCCGAGGCGTGGGCCGATAGCGTATCATTATCTCTTGCTTGTTTGCACTGCTCAGGGAGGGGCCGCGCATGGCGCAGGAACACGATCTGTTTGATGACATTATCGAGATCAGCAAGGGTTTCGACTTTCTTAAAAACCCGCTTGGCGGTGTGACCGATGCACTCGATCCGTCGGCACCGCAGTGGAATCCCGCCGACTACAAGGAGCGTCCGCGCGGTAACACCATTCCGTGCCTGACCTGCAAAAACGAAAAGAGCGGCTGCACCGCGTGCATGGACGTGTGCCCGGTCAACGCTATCGAGGTCGAGGAAGACTCCATCGAGATCCTCGACTCCTGTCGCAAGTGCGGCCTGTGCGCCGCTGCCTGTCCGACCGAGGCGATCATCTCGCCGCGCCTGGCGCCCAAAAACCTGTATGACGACATTGTCTCGGCGGCTACGAGCCACGAGACCGCCTACGTTACCTGCACGCGTGCCCTTAAGCGCATGCCGCGCGAGAACGAGGTTGTTGTCGCCTGTGTAGGCGATATTACGGCCGAGACCTGGTTCTCGGTGCTGGCCGATTATCCCAACGTGAGCGTGTACCTGCCGCTGGGCGTGTGCGATAAGTGCCGTAACACCGGTGGCGAGGACATCCTGGGCGAGGCCATTGCTACCGCCGAGGAGTGGGCGGGCACGGGCATGGGTCTGGAGGTCGATCCCAAGAGCCTCAAGTGCCATAAGCGCCGCGAGTACGAGCGCAAGGAGTACATGGAAAAGATTGCCCGCACCACGGGCCTTACCGTGACCAAGCTCAACCCGGCAACGGCGGCGCTGGCCTCGGTGACGCAGAAGCTCAAAGCCCACCGCCACCAGATTACCCAGCTCGAGCGTACGCTCAACACCATGTGCGGCACCACGACGACCAAGCGTCGCCGTTCGCTCACGCACGGTCGCCAGTTGGTGCTCTCGACATTGCAAAACCACCCCGAGCTTGCCCAGAACATGCAGGTGAGCACGCCTGAGTGTGATTTTGACAAGTGCACGTCGTGTGGCGAGTGTGTCAATGTATGTCCCACGTTCGCCTGTGATTTGGTGGGAAGCGGCCGCTTTGCGTTGGAGTCCACGTATTGCTTGGACTGCGGTGCCTGCGTCAAGGTGTGCCCCGAGCATGCGCTCAAGTTGGTTGAGCATGACGCGTCCAATCTGGTCGTTGTCGACCCCGAGGCCGAGGAAAAGGCCGCCCAGAAGGCGAAGGCTCACGAAGAGGCTGAGAAGGTCAAGGCCGAGGCAAAGGCCAAGCTTGACAAGATGCTCGACCAGGTGGAAAAGCTCGCGGACTAGTCAGCGAGCTCTATCTCTGCTTCATTCGTGCCGCCGTGGTGTCCGGGTTCGCCCAGATGCTGCGGCGGCGCTATACTTATGCAGTTTGAAATGCTTGTACCAAAAGGAGCTGTCGTGTCCCTTTCCATCGGTATCGTGGGCCTGCCCAACGTGGGCAAGTCGACGCTGTTCACCGCGCTTACCAAAAAGACCGGCCTTGCCGCCAACTACCCATTCGCCACGATCGACCCCAACGTCGGTATCGTCGACGTGCCCGATAGCCGCCTGCAAAAGCTCGCCGACATCGTCAACCCGGGCCGCATTGTGCCGGCGACGGTCGAGTTCGTCGACATCGCAGGTCTGGTGAAGGGCGCTAACGAGGGCGAGGGCCTGGGCAACCAGTTCCTGGCCAACATTCGCGAGACCGACGCCATCTGCGAGGTCGTGCGCTACTTTAAGGACCCCAACGTTATGCGCGAGGTGGGCCGCACGGGCGAGTTCGTCGACCCCGCCGGTGACGCCGACACCATCATGACCGAGCTTATCCTGGCCGACATGGGCACGCTCGAGAAGCAGCTGCCTAAGCTCGAGAAGGAGGCCAAGCGCGACAAGGAGCTCATGCCCAAGTTTGAGGTCGCCAAGCGCCTGCTCGACTGGCTCAACGAGGGTAAGCGCGCCGCGTCCATGGAGATGACCGACGAGGAGCGCGCCGCCGCCAAGGGCCTGTTCCTGCTCACCATGAAGCCCATCCTGTATGTGGCCAACGTAGACGAGGACATGCTCAACGAGGACCTGGCGCCCATCGATGGCGTCAAGCCACTGCCGATCTGCGCCAAGATCGAGGCCGAGCTTTCCGAGCTCGATCCCGAGGATGCGGCCGACTACCTGGAGAGCCTGGGCCTGGAGCAGCCCGGTCTGGACGTGCTTGCGCAGGCTGCCTACAAGCTGCTTGGTCTGCAGTCGTTCTTTACGGCTGGCGAGATGGAGGTCAAGGCCTGGACGGTTCGCCAGGGCGCGACCGCCCCGCAGGCCGCCGGCGTCATCCACACCGACTTTGAGCGTGGCTTTATTAAGGCCGAGGTCATTGGCTATGATGACTACATCGAGCTCGGCGGTGAGCAGGGCGCCAAGGCCGCCGGCAAGCTGCGTATTGAGGGCAAGGACTATGTCATGGCCGATGGCGACGTCGTGCACTTCCGCTTTAACGTGTAAGGACGACGCGCATGTTTAAATATGGCAAAAAAGCTGGCTACATGGGCATCGCGCTGCTGGTGCTTGCGGTGATTCCGCTGGTGGTTGCAGCGTGTGTTATTCCCAACATTGGTCCCGAGGTGGCAACGAAGTTTAATGCCGCCGGCGAGGTGACGCGCTGGGGCAAGAGCTACGAGCTGCTGGCGCTACCGGTGCTCAACCTGCTGCTGAGCGTGGCGACGTACTTTACGGCGGGACGCCAGGCCAAGAACAATGAGGACTCTGCCGCCATGGCGCGCATCGTGTGCGAGCGCTACCTGCGCAACGGTTGCATCACGGGTGTGTTCCTCAACGTGATCAACGTCTACTTTATGTACTCGGCGATTACCGGAACGGGCTTTGGCTTTGGTTTCTAGCTTGTCCTTTTAGGCAACGAGCCTGCACGCATATTCAATGGCTGCTGCGAGGCCGCCGCTCGATCGTGGTTGAAAGACCATGTCAGCGGCGGTCTCGTTTTCGTATCCGGCGCCACGAAGGGCGAGTGCGATGCCGGCTTCTAGAAGGAGCGGCAGGCCGTGTTGGCTGGTTGCGATTACGGCAGCCTGATTGAGCGGGCAGCTGTGCGCTTGGCATTGGATGGCAAGTTCACCTTGCGCCGGGCAAGGGACCAGAACGGCGGCGACGCGACTTGATAGCAATGAAAATGCTGTGCGCTCATCGGGCGAAAGGCATTCTGCTTCAACGACGACGAGCTTGGGCGGTGCGCTGTTTGTGCGAAGCGTGGCTCGGTACATGCGGACCGAAGAACCCGACATAGAAAACTCCTGTATATTCGGCAAAACGTAAACTATAGTTTACGTTTTTGTTTTGCTCCATTTCAAACTCGTCTGCATGAATGAGCATGCGAAACAGATTCTTGGCAGGCGGGTCGAAGAGACACGCAGAGACCTTGGTATCTCCAAGGTTGATTTTTGTGTGGCGACAGGAATCAGCCGACCCTACCTCGACCGAATCGAAGATGGGACGGCAAATTTCACGCTCAAGGTTCTATTTAAGATCGCGCCCGCACTCGGCATGACGGTGTCAGAGCTTCTCGAGGGTATCGAGTAGCCTTTTTTGCTAGATTTGCCGCTTGTTGAACGGGTCCCCCCGACGGCGGCGTGCAAAAACGTGAGTATTCAGCATCCCTCAATAATTTGACGGCAGCCGGGGCCACAAATACGACGCGTAATGTTTTGGATTATCCACAAAATTCAATAATATGATGAATAACAAGCGCGTGGAACGAGTCTTTCGAGTCGAAAGGCAATTTACAGCCAGCGTTTTTAACGTTCCCGGAAGGGGCGGATGCTGAAAACTCCGCTTTTTGCACGTTCCGAGGGGTACCACGTGCCCTACAAGGCCCAAAGAGGCGGATTTTGTTTTAGCTACGCCATCGGGATACGGTCGTGGTTGACTTGGCTGTAAAACAGGCGCTGAATCTCTGCCGCATCACGTGACTGGCCGAGCGCCCACATGGTTTTGGCCACGAGCGTCTCGGTGGTCATGTCGTCGCCGCGCAAAATACCCGGATGATCGGCGTAAGCTCGGCCGACCTCATAAACACCCAGGTCGAGACCCTCTTCGGGGACCTGCGTAGTCATAACGACGGTACGGCCCGAATCGACCCAGCGGAAAATTGCCTCTTGAAACGACTCGCCCGACTCACCAAACTCGGGGATACCGCCAATGCCAAAGGTCTCCAGAATCACGGCATCGTAGCTATCGGCAAGGGCGTCGAGGATGCCCGGGTTTACGCCGGGCGTAAGCTTGAGTACAAATACGCGCGGGTCGATGCTGTCGTAGAAACGCACCGGGTTTTCGCCCTGATGCGTGCCGTGAAGCCCGTTGCGCACGATGCGGTCGTTGCGGATGTAGGCAATGGGCGGATAGTTGACGCTAATGAACGCGTTAAAGCTCATGGTGCGCTGCTTGCGGGCGCGCGTGCCGGCAATGGCGACGCCGCCAAACACGATTGAGACGTCGTGCGAGTGTTCGTCGAGCGCATAGAGCAGGCTCTGGTACAGGTTGAGCTTGGCATCGGTAAAGGGATTGCCCATGGGCTTTTGCGAGCCGGTGAGTACGATGGGCTTGGGGCTGTCCTGAATCAGATAGGAAAGCGCCGCCGCGGTGTAGCTCATGGTGTCGGTGCCGTGCAGAATCACGAAGCCGTCGTGGTCGGCATAGCCTCTGACGATGACGTCGCGGATACGCATCCAGTCACTGGGGCGCATGTTGGTACTGTCGATGTTCATGGGCTGCACGACGTCGAGCTCGCAGAGGCCCGAGATCTCGGGGACGCTCTGGGCGAGTTCCTCACCGGTCAGGGCGGGGGAGAGGCCGTTGCCGTCCTCGGTCGATGCGATGGTGCCGCCCGTGGCGATGAGAAGGATGCGCTTCATGCTGGTATTCCTATCGTATTTGCCGCCGCAGGGGCGGAGTCGTTCGGCAGTATTGTGGCACAGGGCGTCCAATGTTCAAACGTATTACATCATCTGTAACGTCTGTAACACTTCAATTGCCGTCAAATAGGGGCCTGGTCGTGCGTTTGCCGTGCGCTGATGACTGCGAGGGACGAGAAACCCCATATAACGTGTACACTATGGAGGTTATTTTCGTTCATTCACGCGGGTGGGCACCGGCTCCCCGCCAACAAGAGGGGGAACCATGGATCAAAAGGCTTCCGCAAAGGTCCTCGTACTCGACTTTGGTGCGCAGTACGGTCAGCTCATTGCCCGTCGCGTCCGCGACCTCAACGTGTATTCCGAGATTGTCCCCTGCGACATCTCGGCCGATGAGATTCGCGAGATGAACGCCTCTGCGCTCATCCTTTCTGGCGGCCCGGCTTCCGTGTACGCCGAGGACGCTCCGTCCATCGACCCCGCCATCTTTGACCTGGGCCTTCCCGTTCTGGGCTTTTGCTACGGCCATCAGATCACGGCCGTGACGCTCGGCGGCAAGGTCGGTCACTCTGAGGTGGGCGAGTACGGCCGCGCCACCATCACGCGCACGGCCGGCGCCAAGCTCTTTAACTCCACGCCCATGGAGCAGACCGTGTGGATGAGCCACCGCGATGCCGTCTCCGAGGTGCCCGAGGGCTTTACCGTTACCGCTAGCACCGACGTGTGCCCGGTTGCCGCCATGGAGTGCGTCGAGCGCAAGATCTTCACCACGCAGTTCCACCCCGAGGTCAAGCACTCCGAGTACGGTCAGCAGCTGCTGAGCAACTTCCTGTTTGAGATTTGCGGCTTGGAGCCCAACTGGAGCATGGACAACCTGGTCGAGACCATGACGGCCGAGTTCCGCGAGAAGGTCGGCGACGACCGCGTGATTCTGGCTCTTTCCGGTGGCGTCGACTCCTCCGTCGTGGCTGCGCTGGGCGCCCGCGCCGTGGGCAAGCAGATGACCTGCGTGTTCATCAACCACGGCCTGCTGCGCAAGGGTGAGCCCGAGCAGGTGGAGGAGGTCTTCACCAAGCAGTTTGACGTCGACTTTATCCACGTCCACGCCGAGGACCGTTATGCTGAGCTTCTGGCCGGCGTGACCGAGCCAGAGGAGAAGCGCCGCATCATCGGCACGCAGTTCTGGAAAGAGTTCTTCGCCGTGGCGCAGCAGCTCGAGACCGATGGCAAGCCGGTCAAGTACCTGGCTCAGGGCACCATCTACCCCGACATCATCGAGTCCGGCGCTCGCAAGACTGGCGGCAAGACGGCCACCATCAAGAGCCATCACAACCTGATCCCGTTCCCCGAGGGCGTGCACTTCGACCTTATTGAGCCGCTCGACCACTTCTTTAAGGACGAGGTCCGCGCACTTGGTCTGGCGCTGGGCCTGCCGGGCCACATCGTGTTTCGCCAGCCTTTCCCGGGCCCGGGTCTTGCCATCCGCATCATTGGTGCGGTCGACAAGGAGAAGCTCGAAATCCTCAAGAACGCCGACGCCATCGTGCGCGAGGAGCTCGACGCCTACAACCAGCGTCTGTTTGAGCAGACCGGCGAGCGCAACTCCGAGCACAGCTGCTGGCAGTACTTCGCGGTCCTGCCCGACATCAAGTCCGTGGGCGTTATGGGCGACGAGCGCACTTATCAGCGCCCGATTATCCTGCGTGCCGTCGAGTCCAGCGATGCCATGACCGCCGACTGGGCCAAGCTGCCCTACGACGTGCTGGCCCGCATCTCCGGCCGCATCGTTGCCGAGGTCCCCGGTGCCAACCGCGTGTGCTACGACATCACGTCCAAGCCGCCCGCGACCATCGAGTGGGAGTAGTCTGACAGGGTTCTGACCTGTATTTTTGAGTGCCGCACTGTGCTGCTGAGTTTCGTTTTGTACGAGAGTCACGGCAAAGCCGCCAGCGACATTGGTGAGTAAATCCGATTATCGAGCCTCTGTTCCCGCGTCGGAACGGAGGCTTTTTCTTTGGCTATTTACTCCCTTTCACCTGCAATTTCGCGATTTACTCCCCGTGTTTCGAGACGGCAAGGCACGGGGCGGTATTCGGAGGAATGGGAGTAAGGATTTATCCCGAGTGAGTAGACGCGCGATTTTTGTCCCCGAGAACGAAAAGGGGCCGTTTGGGGGTGCGGACAGAAAGTTGGACCGTGAAGCGGTCCGGACTGGAGGTTCGCATGTACAGCAGGGAGAAGGTCGAGCTCTTCCTCCTGGCGACGGAGGACGGCATGGGGCCGACCGC
>CABUZK010000020.1 GCA_902496115.1 uncultured Collinsella sp.
GAAAGCGCCATCGACCTCGCGAATACCCACCGCAAGCAAGGAAGAACCACGGCTGACCAGCGCCTTCGCGGCGCCGTCATCGACCGTCACCGAGCCATGCGCCTTGTCACCCAGTGCGATCCACAGCTTGCGGGGCGCAATGTCCAGACGCTCCGCCGGCGGATCGAACAGCGTGCCCACGCTCTCGCCGCGAGCGAGGCGCACGAGCGCATCGGGCTCCTCGCCCGAGCAAATCACGCTTTGAATGCCCGCCGTCATCAGGATGCGGCTCGCGCGGATCTTGGTGATCATGCCACCCGTGCCCACCGATGTAGAAGAATCGCCCGCCGAGGCGATAATCTTGGCATCGATCTTATGCACGACCGGGACAAACTCAGCCGTCGGGTCCTCGTGCGGATTGGCGGTGTAGAGGCCATCGATGTCCGAGAGCGTCACGCACAGATCGGCAGAAACCAGGCAGCTCACAAGCGCCGCCAGCGTGTCGTTGTCACCAAACTTGATCTCGTCGACGGTAACGGTATCGTTCTCGTTGACGACCGGCACCACGCCCAGCTCCACCAAGCGCAGTAGGGCGTCGCGCGCATGCAGGTAGGATGTGCGGCGGGCCGTATCGTGGCGCGTGAGCAGCACGAGCGAGGTGAGCAGATCGCGCGCATGAAACTCCTCGTCGTAGGCCGACGAGATGATGCACTGACCGGCCGAGGCGCAGGCCTGCAGGCTCGGCAGGTCGCCAACCGGCTTGCGGTCGAAGCCCAGCACGGGATAGCCGCAGGCGATAGCGCCCGAGCTCACCACGACCAGGCGCCAGCCGAGTTTGCGCAGCGCTGCGGCCTGATCGGCAAGCCCGCCGATAAAGGCGCGGTTGACCTTGCCGTCGGCGCCCACAACCGTGGACGAACCGATCTTTACCACCATCGTTTTATAAGAAGTCGTCATGCGTCAAACCAATCGAATGTTGAGCGGGCGGGCGAGAGAATGATCCGTTTTCCTCCGTCCCCAAGGGATCGTCCCCAAGGGATCATTTTGCCCAGGGGAAGGCAGAAGCCGCGGCCATGTTCTTGCGCACGAGCTCGTCGCGCACCTGTGCCAGGCCCTGCTCCATGCCCACCACATAGGTCTGCGGGTACAGGAAGCGCTTGTAGACCGGATCCAGATGGTCCAGTGCCCAGGTGCAACGCTCGCGTGCGTCCTCAATGCTCTCACGCGGGGCAACGGCGCTGCCATCGCGCACGATCGGCGCCAGCAGCTCGCGATACTCGAGCTCGGACACGTCGGTCACCAGCGCGGCATCGTTCACGGCCACGAGGGTATTGCCGCGCGCGGCGCCCTCCCCCGCCAGATGGTCCTCGTCATAGATCATGTCGCAGATCGGGCCGCCAAAGCCGTCGTAATAACGGCGCACGCGCTGCACGCCCGGGATCGTGCGCTTGTAGGGCTGCTCGGAGAGCTTGACCACCGGCGTCCACGGGTCCGTCTCGCTCGCACGACGGGCGGAAAGCTTGTACACGCCGCCCAGCGCCGGCTGGTCGTAGCAGGTCGCGAGCTTGGTACCCACGCCAAAGCTATCGATGGGCGCGCCTTGGTCAAGCAGCGACTGAATCGTGTACTCGTCCAGATCGTTGGAAACCGAGATCCCCACATAGGGCAGGCCCTCGGCATCAAAACGGCCGCGAACATATTTGGAGAGCTTGGCGAGGTCGCCCGAGTCGATGCGAATAGCCGACAGGCGCTCGCCCACAGCCTCCATCTCCTTGGCAACCGTAATGGCATGCTCGCAGCCATCGCGCACATCGTAGGTGTCGATAAGCAGCGTACAGTTCTTGGGGCTCGACTTGGCAAAGGCACGGAAGGCCTCGAGCTCGGAATCGAAGCTCATCACCCAGCTGTGCGCATGCGTGCCAAAGACGGGAATACCGTAGCGGCGCCCGGCGAGCACATTGGACGTAGAGGAACAGCCGGCAACGTAGCTCGCGCGCGCGACGGCCAGGCCGCCATCGGGACCCTGGGCGCGGCGCAGGCCAAACTCGGCCACGGGACGGCCGTCCGCCGCCAACACCACGCGCGCCGTCTTGGTGGCGACAAGTGTCTGGAAGCCGACGATGTTGAGCAGCGCCGTCTCGAGCAGCTGGCACTCCAGCGCGGGGCCGGTGACGCGCACCATGGGCTCGCGCGGAAAGACGAGCTCGCCCTCGGGGACGGCGTCGATGTTTACATGCGCACGAAAATCGCGCAGGTAGTCGAGGAATCCAGGCTTGAACATCGCGCCGCCGGCCGGGGCCTGAAGCGAGGCGAGGTAGTCGATGTCCTCGGGCGTAAAGCGCAGGTTCTCGACAAGCTCGGGCAGCTCGGCGGTACCGCACATGACGGCGTAGGCGCTACCAAAGGGATGGTCGCGGTAAAACGCGGTAAAACAACCCTGCTCATTGGCCTTGCCGCTCTCCCACAGGCCCTGGGCCATAGTGAGCTCGTAGAGATCGGTGAGCATTGCAATGTCGCTGGGATGAGAGATATCGGTCAAAGCCATGGGGCGACCTTTCGGATGAGTGGTGCAGAAGTTGAGGGTTGAACGAGGCGGACGTGCGGGTATGGAGCCCGGCGCGAACAGGTTAGTGCAGGCCCATGCTGCCCGTGATCGTGTAGACCATAAAGACAATAAACGCGATGAGGGCGAGCCCGATGATGATTTTTTGAGCCGGAGCCATGCCGGGAATCTCATTCTCGCCCGTAGGCTCCTTGGAGGTGACCATGCGCTGGGCAAAGGTCATCTCATCACGGCTCGGCTTGGGCTCGGCGGGCTTGGGATGAGCCACCTTTTTAGGTTGAGGTTTGGGTGCGGCAGGCACAGGCTTCGCGGCGGCGGGCTTGGGTGCGGGCACGGGCTTGCGCTCGGATGCGGCATTCACGGCGGCCTCCTGGGCCTTCGCGCGCTCGGCACGCAGGGCAGTCAGCTCCTCACGCTCGCGACGAGCCTTTTCCTGCTCCTCGCGGCGGGCCTTCTCGGCGCGGAGCTCTTCCAACTCGGCGCGCTCCTCGTCAGACAATGGTTGGGACTCAAGCTCGGCCATGGTACCGCCCTTTCTTTTTAAAAAAAGCCGCCGACACAATGTCAGCGGCTTATCAAATCCAAGGGTGGAGACGAAGGGAGTCGAACCCTCGGCCTCTGCCATGCGACGGCAGCGCTCTCCCAACTGAGCTACGTCCCCAGGACAAGTTGATATTTTACCTACGGCTCGCCAACTGTCAACGCCCAATACCCAGTCTTTTTGGGACCGGGGCTATTTTGACAACCTTTCGAGCAAGCGATTCTCTCGATGATTTTTTAATCCCCGTCCCAGGAAATCATCGACGAACACGTTACTTTGCGCTGGTGAGGACGCCGGTGGTGTCGAAGGCCGGGGTAAAGCTCTCGTCTACCGCACCGCCCTCTTGCCAGAACATCGTCGTAAAGCCCAGGTCATCGGCATGGTCGAGCACGCGCTCGTACTCCTCGCGCGTCACGGCACGCGCCAGGTCGCCGCCCTGCTCGCGCATGAGCGCATTGGGCGTGTACTGGTTCATGACCGAGATCGGCACATCGCCCACCGTCTGCCACACCAGGTCCAGCACGCGACACGAATCGTCCGCATGCCCCGGCAGCACCAGGTGACGCACGATCATGCCGCGCTTCATGAGCCCGTCCTCGTCCACCAGCTCTCCCCCGCGGCGCTCGATCTCGCGCGCCATCTGAGCCAGGCCCGACACGGCCACACGCGGGTAGTCCTGAATATGAGAGAGCGACTGCGCAAGCCCCGCATCGGCATATTTAAAGTCGGTAAGCCACACGTCGACCAGATCGCCGAGCGCCGCCACGGCACTCGCGCGCTCATAACCGCTCGTGTTGTAGACGATTGGAATAACCAGCCCGCGCGCCCGTGCCGCGGCAATCGCAGCCGGCAGCAGGTGCGCGTAGTGCGTCGCCGTCACCAAGTTAATATTGTTGGCACCCTGGTCCTGCAATTCCAACATAATCTCGACCAGACGCTCGGACGAAATCTCTAACCCAAAATTGCCCGTCGAGATCTCATGGTTCTGACAATAGACGCATTTGAGCGAGCAGCCGCTAAAGAAAATCGTGCCCGAACCGGCTTCGCCCGAGATAGGCGGCTCCTCCCACATATGGAGCGCCGCGCGGGCCACCTTGAGCGTGTCGTCGGCACCGCATACGCCGCGCGCACCCTCATCGCGGGCCGCACCGCAACGGCGTGGACACAAATGGCAAGCGGGCGAAAAAAGTTCGGTCAACGACGTCGGCATAAAAACATGCTCCAAAACAACGATTCAGCAGCTCAAACGCAAAGGGACCAACTGCACAGACGGCTCGAGCCCAAGACGCCGTAATCGTCCGACACGATTTTTGTAATGTCAAGACTGGAATCCACAAAGTGCCGCTTTATGATGTAGGTATTCCGCCCCCCGCGGAGCAACTGGGTGAACCGTCGCGTTTATTTAGGGAGCCCACACAGTCGTACCTAGTACAGGTATCCTTCGTTGTTAAGGACGCTGGAACAGTCGATGAGGGCACCCACCTGTTTTAGGTGGGTTCATTTTCGTAACGTGGGGGGTGGTTTTCTTTTGCCGAAAATCGCCATTGCAAATCCCGCCAAGATCCCCAAAAGGCACCAGGCAGAACCCCACCATCACTCGAATATCTGGTAAGCACGTGATTATCGCCCCGTGCAATTCCTCACACCCCCCTTGGTCGAGTATCATGGGTCAGCTATACCCTTTGCGGCGTGGCATCATTTGACCTTTTCCTTCGACGCTTGGCGGTTTATCGATTCATGGCTTCCTCCACGAGCTTCATACCGTACCTTTGCGTGGCGGCCGTGGCTTTTATCACGACCTTCCTTGCGGTGCCCCTGGTCAAGCGCCTGGCAATCAAGCTCGACGCCGTCGACTATCCTTCCAAGCGCCGCATCAACACTAAACCCATCCCGCGCATGGGTGGCACGGCGGTCTTTTTGGGCCTCGTCGTCGCCTGCATTGTTCAAATCCTAGGCACCTGGTACCTGGGCTGGCCGCCCGTTTTGGTGCCCCACCCCCGTCTGCACATCAGTTACCCCATCCTTGCGCTTTCTTTTACCGTTATCTTTGCGACCGGCGCGATCGACGACATCTACCAGCTCAAGCCCAAGCAAAAGCTGGCCGGCCAGGTCCTCGCCGCGCTCATCGCCTGCGTAGGCGGCCTAAAAATCGGCGTCATCGTCAACCCGTTTGCCCCCGGCGAGATTATGCTCGGCTGGCTCGCCTACCCCATTACCGTGATCTACCTGGTGGCGTTCACCAACATCATCAACCTTATCGACGGCCTTGACGGCCTGGCGACGGGTATCTGCGGCATCGCATCGTTCACGATGTTCTCGATGGCCGTTCTCTCGGGCCGCATCGATGCCGCCGCGCTCTCCATTGCGCTCTTTGGCTCGTGCCTCGCCTTCTTGCACTATAACTTCAACCCCGCGAGCATCTTCTTGGGCGACTCGGGGTCGCTACTGCTGGGCTTTGCACTGGGCTCCATCTCGCTGCTCAACGTGAGCCGCACCGCCGCGCTCACCTCGCTCA
Organism: uncultured Collinsella sp.; assembly: GCA_902496115.1. Lineage (GTDB taxonomy): Bacteria > Actinomycetota > Coriobacteriia > Coriobacteriales > Coriobacteriaceae > Collinsella. The sequence goes on from CABUZK010000020.1 coordinate 5,599, forward strand.
TCATCCCGCTCCTCGTGGCCGGCGTACCCATCATCGATACGTTTAGCGCCATCGTGCGCCGCAAGCGCGCCCACATTAGCATTGGACAGGCCGACAAGGGCCACATCCACCACCGCCTCATTCAAGAGGGCTACAACCAAAAGCAAGCCGTACTGCTCATCTACGCCTGGTGCATACTGCTTTCGGCCGGCGCCGCGGCCATCAATCAGGTCGAGGTCCCCATGCGCGTGCTCATCTTTACCGTGCTCGCCATTGGCTCGGCGGCCTTCGCCAAGCGCCTGCACCTGTTTGAGCCCGTGCTGCGCCACCATTACAACAAGCGAACGCACGAAGACGAGCTGGTAACCCCCGACGACCCCGCCTTTAAGCAGGAAGAGCAAGCAGCCGAGGATCGTAAGGAAGAGCGCCACCACAAGCTCTAGGATAAGCTGCCGAGGATGCGCGCGGGCACCGTTGGCCAAGCGCAGCCGCGCCTCGCCCATCGCACAAGCCACCCCTCTCCCACCCCTCGCCTACTTATGCCCCGCCCCTCCAATAAACGCGCTATCATCTTGAGCCATGAACATACGTTAGGAGCAATCATGCCAAACGAAAACAGCTACGAAGTCGCGCTGCAAAAGAGCAACGCCATTCGCGAGGGCCTGGCCAAGACGCCCGAGAAGTTCACCATGCTTACCGGCGACCGCCCCACCGGACGCTTGCACCTGGGTCACTACTTTGGCACCCTCAAGGGCCGCGTGGAGCTGCAGAACATGGGCGCTAAGACCAACGTGCTCATCGCCGACTACCAGGTCATCACCGACCGCGACACCACCGAGCACATCCAGGACAACGTGTACAACATGGTCATGGACTACCTTGCCTGCGGCATCGACCCCGACAAGACCATGATCTACGCGCACTCCGCCGTGCCCGCCGCCAACCAGCTCATGCTGCCGTTCCTGTCGCTGGTCTCCGAGGCCGAGCTGGCGCGCAACCCCACGGTTAAGGCCGAGATGGAGGCATCGGGTCACGAGCTTACCGGCCTTCTGCTCACCTACCCGGTGCACCAGGCCTGCGACATCCTATTCTGCAAGGGCAATGTGGTGCCCGTCGGTCGCGACCAGCTGCCGCACATCGAGCTCACCCGCACCATCGCCCGCCGCTTTAACAACCGCTACGGCAAGGTGTTCCCCGAGGTCGACGCGCTGCTGTCCGAGACCCCGCTGCTGCCCGGCCTTGACGGTCGCAAGATGAGCAAGAGCTACGGCAACGCCATCAACATCTCGATGACCGCTGAGGAGACGGCCAAGCGCATCAAGAAGAGCCAGACCGATTCCGAGCGCATGATCACGTTCGATCCCGAGAACCGCCCCGGCGTATCTGGCCTGCTTTTGACGGCCGCCATCTGCACCGGCCGCTCCGAGGTCGAGATTGCCGAGGAGATTGGCATGGGCGGCTCCGGCCAGCTCAAGAAGTACGTGACCGAGGCCGTCAACGAGTACTTCGCGCCGATCCGCGAGCGTCGCCAGCGCTACGAGAACGATCTGGACTATGTGAAAGACGTGCTGCACGAGGGCAACCGTCGCGCCAACGAGATCGCCGAGCAGACCCTGGCCGAGGTTCGGGACGCCATGGGCATGGTGTACTAGACCGATCTGCTGGCTTGAGCTTTCGATTGCTTTTGGGCGGGCGCTACGGCGTCCGCCTTTTTGGTGCCGGACCGGTTCGGCTCTGTCTAACGCACTCCTCCGACAAACGGGAACGGGCCCGCCGGCAGTCAGTTGCCAGCGGGCCCGTTCCCGAAGTACACCGTTGAATCGCACAGAGGGGAGGAATGCGAATCAAACTCAACAGGGCAGGCTTTTTCATCGCCTATTGCCTGCTCCGTTGCTGAATATAATATAGTTCTCCGTGGTTTACTTTGTAGCCTCAATATGCGCTGCCACACCTTCTCCATAAGTTAGCCCCGGTAAACCTACAACGGAAAACCACCACAAAGGGGACAGGCACCTTCGTGGTGGTTTTGGCCACGGCAGAACTGTTAGAGTCCAGCTGGCCAGCGACAGGCGGCCAAGTCGACGTGCATGGAATCGGTAAACGCCACGCCCTCCCCCATTAAGAGCTCGCGCTGAGCATCGGGACCGCCAAAGGCAAAGCCCTCACAGATACGGCCGTCGGCAAACACCACGCGATGACAGGGAATTTGACCAGGGCGTGGGTTGCTATGCAGCGCATACCCCACATAGCGTGCACTTCGCGCGCGACCGGCGAGCAGCGCCACCTGACCGTACGTGGCGACCATCCCCTCGGGGATCTGCTCGACCACCTCATACACCTGCTCAAAAAAGCCCTCAGACGCCATCGCTCGCTCCCTTCTCCGCATTAACAGCATAAAGAAATGATCCCTTGGGGACGGAGGAAAACGGATCATTCGCGGCCTCCGTGCGGTCGATGATCCGTTTTCCTCCGTCCCCAAGGGATCATTTGTTGGCAGGTTGGTTAGTTGGCGGGCTGGAAGAAGGCTACGGCTACGGCACCGGGGCCTACGTGGGTGCCGATGGTGGCACCGATGGTGTGAACGGGCAGCTCGCCCTCGGTGTGGCCAGCCCACAGTGCCGCGCTGTCCTCGATATACTTCTTGAGCACCGCATCCGAAAGGCCCGTATAGCCGAGCGCCAGCGGCATGGAAAAGTCGATGCCGCCCGCCTTTTCGACCTTTTGGTTCAGCAGGTTGCGGCCGTTCTTGGAACCGCGTGCCTTGCCCAGCTGCACGATTAGACCGTCCTCGACAGCTACCACAGGCTTTACGTTGAGCAGCGTACCCACGGCGCCGGCAGCAGCAGACAGGCGACCGCCGCGCACCAGGTACTCCAGCGTCTCGAGCAGGCCGATAACCACCACGCGGTCACGCACGGCCTCGACCGCCGCTGCGATCTGGGCCGCGCTACGGCCCTCGTCCACCAAGCGCAGCGCATACTCAACCAGGATGCGTTCACCCAGGGTGACGTTGTTGCTATCAACCACGTACACATCGCCGCCCGGCGCCTCGGCTAGTGCGGTACGGGCGCTCTGATTGGTGCCCGAGAGCTTAGCGCCCACGGTAATAATCACAGCCTCATCGCCGGCTTCGCGAACCTCGGCGATAGCCTGCGAAAACGCGTACGGGTTGACCTGGCCGGTCTTGGGCAGCTCATCGCGCTCCACGAGCATCTCGTAAAAGCGCTGGTGATCGATGTCGATGCCATCCATGTACACATCGGTGCCAAAGGTGACGGACAGCGGCAAAACGGCCAGTGCCGGATGCTCCGCCGGCGACATATCGCTTGCGGAATCGGTAATAATGCGGACGGACATAGCGAATCCTTTCTTGCGCAGGTCCCGCGCAGGGAATTTTGACAGCAAGGCCCCGGCACGGTATACGCGCTCAAACAGGACTATGCAGTTGTTAATTGGAAGCAAATGCCCAGGCGGCCCTACAGCTCGCGCAAGGTGTTGAGAATCGTACGCAGCGACGCATACATCTGCTCACGCTGCTCCACGCCCATGGCCTTGCCGGTGGTGTCGAGCACTTCACGAATAATGCAATCGGCCTCGTTCATGCTCTCGCCGCCCAACGTGGTCAGTCGAACCGGGGCGCGATACTTAACGGCGGCATCGCCCGAATCGTCGACTTCGACGTAGCCACCCTCCTCCAGATGCGCCAGCGTGCGCGAGACGGCAGCGCGGGTCACGCCAGCCATGCGGGCGAGGTCGGCACCAGTCAAGCCGTCCTTGCTGCGCTCAAGATAGTACAGGCACATGATGTCGGAGCCCTTAAGGCCCAGCCTTGCGCCCTCAGATGTCTTAATGCGCTGGATCTCCTTGTAGAGTCCGCTGATCAGTCCGACAAAGTCCTCGAAACGTGTCTCGTCGCTCTGCTGCATGGGAGACGACCGCCTTTCGCTTGCATAATGCTAACGGGTAAACATCTTAACCGTACCCAGCGGCCGCCAGCACTGCGCGCCCTATTTGTTAACTCATCAACATAAAAACCACCACAAAGGGGACAGGCACCTTTGTGGTGGTTTTGACCGGCGAGTATGATTTGCAGAAGTTGCTACAGCTCCACGCGGGGATTGTCGCGGGTCACAAGCGTCTTAACGACAACCGTCGCCCCCAGATAGCGCTCAAGCAGCTCGGCTAAGCGATCGATGGCGGCCTGACAGTCCCCCATGCGCTCGGGCTCTACGCACTCAATCGCCAAAAACGCGTCGGCCGAATCGTCGGATAGAGCCGTTCGAACGCCGTCGCGCCAGTTCCAGCAGCGGCACACGGCGCCCGCATCGTCAATGTAGGCGAGCTCGCCGGGCAGCGTCGGGTCGTCCGCTTCCTCGCCAAGCGGCAGGAACGCATCCCCGCCGTCGGTCACCTTCAAGCGAAGGTCTCCCTCAATCGCATGCAGATCCTCGCCTCCCACGGGCAGTGCATAGGACAGCGACACCGTGTTATAGATATCCACCGCGGGCGTAATGTGGCCCACCGGCTTGCCCTTGAGCACGCGCTTGAGCAGGTTCTCGATTGAACAGCGCGCGCCCTTTTTGGTCTTGAACAGACGATAGGCCTCGCGCCACGCCTTGACCGGTGCGTTCTCGCTGATTGTATCGCTGGTCAGATGACGCTCCGCATCGATATTGGCACGGTCGAGCAGCGCCGCTATCGCGTCCACATCCTCTTGAGGTATCTGGGCCGCGGGCTTCATACCCTCCACGACCACAACACCGACCGCCGCCTGAGGAAACAGCTCCCAAAATGAATCCTCGGCAATAAAGCTCTTCATACATGCTCCCTTCACGATTCGCGCCCGAGCGAGGGCACCCAAACAAAAAGCGCCCTTACGACGGCCACCTTCAAAGTCCTACGGTGCCGCCACAAGAGCGCTTACGCTGCCCCCATCCGGAGAAGGGGGCGATATGTCAGGCGTATTGTAACCCGAGTCATCCGCGCGAGCAAAACCACCACAAAGGTGCCTGTCCCCTTTATGGTGGTTTTGGGTCTGAGGCGACGCTAGTGGCGGAGCCCCAGCAGGCCGCGTCCGCGATGACGGGCGTCGGCGTGCACCTGAGCGTGCGGACCGGCGGCCTTGACGGACTCGGGCAGGTGCGAGTACTTCTTCTCGAAGTTCTCCTCGAACATCACGGCCAGGTTGTGCGCGGCCTCGTCGTAGCGAGCGGTGCTCTGCCAGTACTGGCGCGGCACCAGAATACCGTCGGGCACGCCATGGCACGTGGTGGGAATGTCGACGTTAAAGATGTCGTCGTGCACGAACTCGCTGTCCTCGATGGTACCGTCGAGAGCGCAGGCCACCAGGGCACGCGTGTAGGCAAGCTCGATGCGATGGCCCACGCCGTAGCCGCCGCCAATCCAGCCAGTGTTGACCAGATAGACGCGGGTGCGACCGTCGGCGATACGCTCGCCGAGCATCTTGGCATAGACCATGGGATCGAGCGGCATAAACGGCTCGCCAAACAGCGAGGAGAACGTGGGCGTGGGCTCGGTGACGCCGACCTCGGTGCCGGGGATCTTGGCCGTAAAGCCCGTCACAAAGTGATACATGGCGGCATCGGCCGTCAGGCGCGAGATGGGCGGCAGCACGCCAAAGGCATCGCAGGTCAAAAACAACACGACACTCGGGGTAGTACCCATGCCCTTGGTCCACGCATTGGGGATATGCTCGACGGGATAGGCCACGCGCGTATTATGCGTAATGGAGACGTCGTCGTAGTTAGGCTTGCGATTCTCATCGAGCACTACGTTTTCGCAGATGGCGCCAAAGCGAACGGCATTGAAGATCTCGGGCTCGTGGAACGCGTCCAGGCCCTCGCACTTGGCATAGCAGCCGCCCTCGACGTTAAAGATGCCCATGTCGGACCAGCCGTGCTCGTCGTCGCCAATCAGCAGGCGCGTGGGGTTGGCCGAAAGCGTGGTCTTGCCGGTGCCCGACAGGCCAAAGAACACGGCCGTCTCGTGCGTGACGGGATCCATGCTGGCCGAGCAGTGCATGGGCAGTACGTCGTCCTCGACAGGCAGCAGATAATTCATGACGCTGAAGATGGACTTTTTGATCTCGCCGGAGTAACCGGTGCCGGCAACCAAAATCACGCGCTCCTGGAAGTTGATGACCACGGCGGCGCTGGAGTTGAGGCCCTTGATGGCGGGGTCGCACTGGTAGCCAGGTGCCGCGAGCACGCAAAAGTCCGGCTCGCCGGTGCGCGCAATTTCGCGGGCGAGCGGACGGGCGAGCATCTGCTTAATAAAGAGCGCCTGGCTGGCACGCTCGCAGGCGACGAGCAGGCGACGCGTGTGGTTGCGGTCGGCGCCGGCCATGCCGCGAGTGACGAACACATCGCGCTCGTTGAGATAGTCGACGATGCCGGCCTTGATGGTCTCGTAGCTCTCGATCGAAAGCGGTCGGTTGACGGCGCCCCAGGCAATCTTATCGTGGACATCGGGGGTGTCAACGATAAAGCGATCGTTGGGAGAACGACCAGTGCGCTCCCCCGTCTCGATCACCAGCGCGCCGTTGGATGCCATGCGGCCTTCTTCGCGGCGGATGGCGTGCTCGACGAGCTCCGCGGCGGGTAGATCGACCAACAGGCGGGGCTGATTATCGGCGGGATCTTCGACCAGCGTAATGCCAAGGTTGGACAAAACTTCTGCAGGGGTAACACCAGGCATGGGGCCTCCTTTAAAAACGCGATACGCGGACGCGGCGCGCACTTTACTCACGTAAAGCCCGTTGTACCCGATATGCAAAAACGTTTTTGCGGCAACGGCGAAGCGCCCGCCCAACGGTCAATAATCGCAGGCAAGCGGCCTAGTCATTGGGGACGTTCTTACACGACCAGTCGTTGGGGACACTCTTAAACAGGCAACAACCAAGGAGTGTCCCTAGATGCCGGCACTTAGGGACACTCCCAAAGTGTCGGCACATAAGGAACGTCCCTAAGTGCCGACTACTGAATGGCACCGCCTACAATATTGAACAATCCGTTCAAAAACACGAGCAAACACCGCCGCGTCTATACTAGAGCGCAGCAATAGAAAGGACTCCGCCTTGAGCATCACGCCCCTCGATAGCATCCGCCGCGCCATCGCCCGCCGCAACGGCGTCACCGACCCCACCGTATCGGGCGGGGCGCACGGGCAGGGCGGACGCATCGAGAACGGCCTGTTCCCCGCATCGCACGCCGCCGAGGAGCTCGCACGAATCCAAGAGCTAAGCCAGCGTAACGCCGGCGGTCCCGACAGCAACCAGGCCACACGCCGTCGCCGCGAGCGCGATCGCCAGCCCGGCCCCATCCACCGCATGGTCAATGCCTGGTGGAACCGCCTGCTCGGAGCCGTCTACGGCGGCGGCTTCTCCACGCAAGAAGCCGAGTACGAAGATCATGCCACCCGTCGCGACTACCTTTGGAATACCCTGGGCACCGCCGTATGGGGCATGGCGTTTCCTCTGCTCACCATCGTGTCCACGCAGCTCGTGGGCGCCGAGGAAGCCGGCAAGTTCTCCATTGCGTTTGTCACCGGCACGCTCATCATGATCGCGTGCAACTACGGCGTGCGCAATTTTCAGGTCTCGGACATCGACGAGAAGGCGTCCTTTGCCTCCTACCAGCTCAACCGCTGGCTTTGCGGAGCATTCGCGCTGGCCTGCGGCCTTGCATACAGCAGTGCCCGCGGCTACGACGCGCAGATGGCAACGATCGGCCTGGGCGTCTACCTGTATAAGGTGATCGACGGCGTGGCGGACGTGTACGAGGGCCGCCTGCAGCAGGCCGATAAACTCTACCTGGCCGGCATGAGCCAAACGCTGCGCTCCGTCGGCGTCATCGCGGTCTTTAGCGTGGCGCTGTTCCTTACGCGCAGCATGCCCATCGCGGCCATGGCCATGGGTGTCACCGCCATCGTCTCGCTCGTGCTGGTCACCGCGCCGCTGGCCCTGCTCGAAACCGAAAAATCGCGTCGCGTGAGTCTGCGCGAGGTCGGCCACCTGTTTGTCCAGTGCGCCCCGCTCTTTGGCGCACTGTTCCTGTTCAACCTCATCGAGAGCATGCCCAAGTTTGTGATGGAAGGCACGCTGGCCTACAAATATCAGCTGTACTTTAATGCCCTGTTCTTTCCGGCGCAGGCTATTTTGCTGAGCATCGGATTTGTCTATAAACCGCAGCTTTTGCGTCTGTCGAGCATTTGGGCGAACCCGCGCAAACGCCGCCGTTTTGACTTGATTATTATTGCCGTTATGGCGCTGATCGTGGCCATCACCGGCGTATGCGCCGCATTTATGGCCGGCCCCGGCATTCCCCTCATGAGCTTTATGTACGACCTCAACTTTGAGCGCTACCGCACATTGGCGCTGCTGATGGTCGTCGCCGGCGGCGTAACCGCGGCCATCGATTTTATCTACGCCATCATCACGGTGCTGCGCCACGCTGGAGACGTCACCAAGATCTACCTGATCTGCTTTGCCGTGAGCGTAGTGCTCCCGGTGATCCTGATCAACCTGCTGGGCCTGATGGGTGCCGTCGTGAGCTACCTGGCTATCATGGCCCTACTGCTGGTGCTGTTGATTGTCGAATACGCCCACATTCGCCAACGCATAGAACGCGACCGCAACCCGTACGGCGCCTAATTCGAATCAATTTGAAGAAAAGAAACGTCGATGTTTTGGCACCGACAGCGAGCAGTCTCGAAGTGCCCCAGGTTGGCGCGAAAGAGGAGCGACGCGTACTTCCGTACGCGAGCGACGGTTTGAGCGACAAGATGGGGTGCTTCGGGGCTGCGCAGCGTCAACGTGGCCGCCGTTCGGTAGAACGGCGGAACAAAGTTATTCGCCAGGGAGAATGTTTGCGTAGAACTCCGCCCCGTCGTCCAGACGCAGGATTCCCACGCGGCCGAACTCGGAACCGGTGGCCGCCGCGCAGTCGATATCGATGCGATCGGGCACACCGGCGGTATCCTCGCCACCCAGGCGCACCATCTGCCCGCGGCCCGACTCCTCATCGAGCCCTGCCAGGCCGCCAACCTCGCAATAACGCCCCAGCGACACCGTGGGCGTGTGGCCGCTCACCACGACCGGGCCCTTGCCCTCGGCAGAAAGCAGCCCCGTCGGGGCATCCCAGTAGCCGTGACGAATCCACAGCAAGTCATCGGACGACTGCACGGCGAGCATTTGCTGCAGCAGCTCGCTATCGGCATCGACCGCTCCCCTGCCGTCGCCGCAATCGACACCATGCTCAAGCAAAAACGCACGCGCCGCCTCGGTCTGAACGCCGGCGTGCACCAGCAGATACGGTCGCTCGGCAGTCTCGACCACCGCATAGAGCGGCAGGGCGGCAGCCCAGCGCACCAGCTCCTCGTATGCCTCAAATTCCATTTCGTTGAGCTGCTGACGCGTGGTCCAACCGCCATTGATATCCCAGGTCTCGGCATCGAGCGGGTCCTGGCCAATGATCGCGTCGAGCATAATCTGCTCGTGGTTGCCCTTAAGCACGCGAGCGTTGGGCAGCGACCGCACCAAGTTGATGACACCGACCGGATCGGGACCGCGGTCGATCATGTCACCCAGCACATACAGCGTGTCGTCGGACGTCAGCGAGATCTTGGAAAGGGCCTCGTCCAGCGCGCGCACGTGCCCGTGAGCATCAGATGTCACATAGATCGCCATGGAACGCCTTTCCCTGCATTACGGCCGAAGCCCGATGCCGCGACTAAAACTTCAAGTTGAACTTAAACGTTACCCATTGTACTCCGTTGCAATAAAGCTGGAAAGTGCCACCGCTGCCAACGGTCACAAGCGGCCGCCCGCACGCCCCGAAAACACCGCGCCACCAGCACCAACGCCCCAACCAGCACCGCCCGCGCCCCCCGCCTCGTGTCGATAATGCGAACGCCCGCGGCTCGGCCCCATAAACCCACCATCTTTGGGTACAAATTACCACAGACAACTGACCGTGCCACGCCAACCACCCAGGAGCGGACACTCCCTATGAACCAGATACTTCTCTTTATCGGTCTCGTCATCATTTTGTGCCTGACCATCAAACCCGTCGGAAAAAAGCTCCCCTTCCCCACCCTGCTCATCTTTATCGCGCTCGGCATGCTGTTGGGCGTCAACGGCCCGGCGCACATCGACTTTAGCGACTACGCACTTACCGAAACCGTCTGCAGCACGGCGCTGCTGTTCATCATGTTCTACGGCGGCTTTAACACCAACATCGACCGTGCCAAGCCCGTCGCCGCGCCGGCAGTGCTGCTGAGCACGCTCGGCGTCGTCATCACCGCTGGCATCACGGGCGCCTTTGCGCACTTCGCACTGGGCCTCGACTGGATCGGTGGTCTGCTGCTGGGCTCGGTCGTGGCGTCGACCGATGCGGCGAGCGTCTTTAGCGTGCTGCGCGAGCACAACCTGTCGCTGAGGGGCGGCACCGACTCGCTGCTCGAGGTCGAATCGGGCTCCAACGACCCCGTCGCCTACATGCTCACCGCGGTGCTCGCGACCCTCGCAGCGGGCGGCAATATCGACATTCCCGTGCTGCTGGCCAAGCAGATTATCCTGGGTGTGGGGCTGGGCCTTGCCATCGGCTGGACATCCAGCCGCCTGATTGAACGCGCACACGCAACGGCCGAGGGCGCGCAGACTATCTTTTTATTCGCTGTGGCGATCGTCGCGTACGCGCTGCCGAGCTACCTGGGCGGCAACGGCTTTTTGGCCGTATACCTGGCAGGCATTGTGCTGGGTGCGAGCGACATCACCGGCAAGGTCGAGATGGCGCACTTCTTCGATACCCTCACCGAGATGGCCGAGATGACCATCTTCTTTTTATTGGGCCTGCTCGTCACGCCCGCACGCCTGCCGCAAATGCTGCTACCGGGCCTGGCCCTCATGGCGTTTATGCTCTTCGCGAGCCGCCCCATCGCTGTCGGCCTGCTGTTGGCGCCCTTTAAGACCAATCCTCGCCAAGTCGCACTCGTAAGCTGGGCGGGTCTGCGCGGCGCGGCTTCGGTCGTATTCAGCCTCTTTGCCGTGGTGGCCGGCGTTCCCGGCGGTCACGACCTGTTTGACCTGGTGTTTGTGATTGCCGTGTCGAGCATTGTGGTGCAGGGATCGCTGCTGCCGGCGGTGGCAAAGAAGCTCGACATGATCGACGCGGAAGGCGACGTGCGCCGTACGTTTAACGACTACCGCGACGAGGACGGTATGTCGTTCGTCAAGCTCAAGGTGGGCGCAGGGCATCCGTTTGCCGGTCGCTCGCTCGCGGACATTGGCAGCGTCACGGACATGCTCGTGGTCTTGGTGCTTCGTGACGGTGCGAACCCGGTGCTGCCCAACGGTGATACCGTAATTGAAGAAGGCGACCTTCTGGTTATGGCCGCGCCGACGTTCGAAGAGCGTGCCGAGGTTACGCTGCGCGAGGTCACCGTGACGCCCCACGGTCGCCTGGCCGGCCAGCGCCTGCGCGACGTGCCGCAAGGCAAGCATCCCTTTATCGTCGTGATGCTCAAGCGCGACGGCCAAACGATCATCCCCGACGGCAACACCCTCATATACGCCGGCGACGAAGCCGTCATCGCCACGCTCGCGTCGTAGCGGGCAGGAGGTAGCTAATTTGCGACGAAGAGATCAAGCGCCTAGAAAGCCTCATGCCTTCGCTCGCAGATTTGGATTTGCCTGAGGAGTAAAGCACCCCTCCCCCATGTAACCATCCTGTAAATCATAGCAGCGCACTCGAGTTTTACCGTGATGCGGTCGCGCCTGGCGCTCCACTGTGCTAAAGTATCCCGAACGTTCAAACGACTACGAGGGGAACTAGAAGATGGCACGTGTGCACAACTTCTCAGCTGGCCCGGCCGCGCTGCCCACAAGCGTGCTCGCCGAGATCGCCGACGAGATGATGGACTACCGCGGTTGCGGCATGTCCGTGCTCGAGATGAGCCATCGATCTAGCATGTACCAGCAGATCATCGACGACGCCGAGGCAACCCTGCGCCGCCTGCTGAGCATCCCCGACAACTACCGTGTCCTGTTTTTGCAGGGCGGCGCCACGCTGCAGTTTGCGGGCATCCCCATGAACCTCATGCGCCGCGGCCGCGCCGGCTACGTCGTGACCGGCAACTTTGCCAACAAGGCGTACAAGGAGGCCGCCAAGTACGGCGAGGTCGTGCTGCTCGCGAGCTCCGAGGACACCAACTTCGACCGCATTCCCACCATGTCCGACGTCAACGCGCGCATTGCCGCCGAGGCCGCGGGCGACGGGCTCGACTACGTCTACATCTGCCAGAACAACACCATCTTTGGCACCATGTACCACGAGCTGCCCACTTGCGGCGATGTGCCGCTGGTCGCCGATGTCTCGAGCTGCTTTCTGTCGCAGCCGCTCGACGTCGAGCGATACGGGCTCATTTACGCCGGCGCGCAGAAAAACGCCGGCGCCGCGGGCGTGACCGTGGTCATCGTGCGCGACGACCTCATCGCCGAAGGCCCCGCCTTTGCGCAGACGCCGCAGTACCTGGACCTCAAGACCCAGGCCGCCAAGGGCTCCATGCTCAACACGCCCAACACCTTTGGCATCTACGTGTGCGGCAAGGTGTTCCATTGGGCGGAGCAGACCGGCGGACTCGCCGCCATGGCCGAGCGCAACTGGGCCAAGGCCAACCTGCTCTATGACCCGCTCGAGCACAGCGAACTGTTCCATAGCACCACGCAGGCCGACAGTCGCTCCATCGCCAACGTTACCTTCCGCACCGGCGACACCGAACTCGACGCGGCCTTTGTCGTAGGCGCTGCCGAGCACCAGATCCAAAACGTCAAGGGCCATCGCCTCGTCGGCGGCATGCGCGCCAGCGTGTACAACGCCGTAACCATGGAAGACGTGCAGGCCCTGGCCTCGTACATGAAGGACTTCGAAGCACAGCATAGTTTGAGCCCGCGATCTAACTAGCCCGCAACGCGCGGGCCGACCAGCCACTTCAAACCACCTGTTTAAACCAAACCTGCTAAGGAGTTTTTCCATGCGTAAGATTAAGACCATCGACGACATCACTAAAGACGGCAAAGTCGAGTTTGGCGAGGGCTACGAGTTTGTGGGCACCGCCGAGGAGGCCGACGCCATCCTGATGCGCTCGACCGACCTGCACGGCTACGAGCTGCCCGAGGGCATCCGCGCCATCGCCCGCTGCGGCGCCGGCGTCAATAACATCCCCGTCGAGGAGTACGCCAAAAAGGGCGTCGTCGTCTTTAACTCCCCCGGTGCCAACAGCAACGCCGTCAAGGAGCTCGTCCTGGGCATGCTGGTGCTCTCGAGCCGCGGCGTGGTGCAGTCGATGAATTGGGTGCGCGACAACGCCGACGACCCCGAGATTCAGGTCGACGCCGAAAAGGCCAAGAAGGCCTTTGTGGGCCGCGAGCTCAAGGGCAAGCGCATCGGCGTTATCGGTCTGGGCAACGTGGGCTCCAAGGTCGCCAACGCCTGCGTCGATCTGGGCATGGATGTCTACGGCTACGATCCGTTCATTTCCGTCGAGCACGCGTGGGTGCTGAGCCGCGAGGTGCAGCGCGTGGGCACGCTCGAGGACCTCTGCCGCGGCTGCGACTACCTCACCGTGCACGTGCCCAGCAAGGCCGACACCATCGGCATGATCAGTACCGAGCAAATCAACCTGCTGGCACCCGACGCCGTGCTCATCAACTACGCGCGCGAGACCATCATTGACGAGGACGCCGTCGACGCCGCCCTGCGCGAGGGCAAGCTTAGCTGGTTTAGCTGCGACTTTGCCACGCCCAAGACCGTCAAGATGCCCAATACGTTTATCACCACGCACTCGGGCGCCGGCACCGGCGAGGCCGAGGCCAACTGCGCCGACATGGCGATCAGCGAGCTCAAGGATTACCTGGAAAACGGCAATATCGCGCACAGCGTCAACTACCCCGCCTGCAGCATGGGCAAGGCGCGCGCCGCGAGCCGCATCGCCTGCCTGCACGCCAACGTGCCCAACATGATCGGCCAGATCACGGCCATTCTCGCCAAGGACAACGCCAACGTGCAGCGTATGACCAACGAGTCCGCTGGCGAGAACGCCTACACCATGTTCGACACCGACGAGCACCTGAACAGCAGCACCATCGAGGCGCTCAAGCAGATTCCGTCGATGTATCGCGTGCGCGTGATCAAGTAGCGTCGGCGCCAAGCCTGCCAGACAGACCACGAAGTCCATTCGGCCCCCGTTTTCACGAAACGGGGGCCGATTTCGTTGCTCCGGCTGGTTTTGAAAATGCTACCCATAATAAGTTTTTTCGGATAATAGACAGTGAGGCCCTAGTCGCTAAGCACAACTGCTTTTACAAACAGCTTTATCAGGGGTTTTAGTAGGTAAAAATCGATCTCTATATGCCAAACTAATGTTGACTGTCCATTTTCCGAAATAACTTGCTCTAGGTAGCACTTTTCAAGCCAATTCCAAGGAGCAATTGAAGGCTATTCGCAACTAAAACCCTAGCTTCCGCGACCGTTTTCCACCCGCGCGGCTACATTCCCGCCCAATCGATAAAAATCTCCTCACGAAGCCGCCGTTCGAGCTCTTGCTGCCGCGACGTCTTGTCTTTCAACGGCATATCGAGATAGGACATGATAAGCTCCATCACCACGCGGAAGGCATCGGAGTCAACCAGCTGACCATAGGTCATCAGAACGACGGGATATCCCATGGCTTGCAGGGCCGTCGTTCGATCGGAGTCCGAGATCTTGGATTCTATGGATCCGTGAATGGCTTTACCTTGACATTCAACCAGGCACTCCCGGCTGCCGTCCTTATTTGACAGCAAGATATCGGCGTAGCGCCTATCAAGCCCCGAAATCAGGCGGGCGCTGCGCGTCATGCGAATCTCGACATTATTGGTGAGGTGCAGCCCTTCGCCACCGCGCAGCCTCGTAAGGCCAAACAGCATCGAAGCTTGAACCTCAAGCGGCGATGCCACAACCCCCGTAATGCATTTCGCGGCACGTGTGAACGATTTAGCACCGCGGAGCCCCTGGATCTTATTGGCGAACTCCGTAAGTTCGGAGAGCTCGATTAAGGGAGGTCGTTTCCACAAGTCTGTTGGATTCCCCGAGGTATCCTTTACGTTTTCCCAGCCCGACCGTGCGTCACCCCACCGGTCCACAAAGGCCTGCTCAAGTGCCAACTTTACCTGGGGCGCAATCTTGCACACGGCAAAGGTGCCGCACATCTCATACATGCACATGATCAGACGCTCGTTTGAGACCGAGGAAGCCAGGGTCAGCAGCGTAAAGAGCGGGGACGCGACATCAAGGCCAAACTCCGTCTGCCGCACGGAGCCAAACGGCCTCCCCCCGTTCCAAACATGTCTTACAATGCGACCGCCTTTACGTCCGCAGCCGCCCTGCGCCAACACGTGTAACGGGGTGCCCAGGAAATGCTTGACAAGCGGATGCTCACAAAGGCGCTCCCTGCGTGGATCGTCCGCAGAATCGGGCAGGTCCGGCATTATTGCCAAGACCTGTGGAGGTATCCGGTGATACCGAAAGGCGGATATGTCGCACAGCATGTCGTCCATGAAGGGTACGTACCCGCTACGTCGTTTGCGAGCCCGCCCGGACGGCAAACGCGCTGGCTCGGCCTGCGAACGGTAAATGCTGCTACGCGCGCGTCGCGAATCTGCAGGTGACTTACAATCGGTTTGCAAAGCAAACTGATTGTGAGGTTTCATATGGTTGATGATGACGAGGGCGGCTATCGCCCCTTTGTCGTGCCCGACCACGCCAAGGTCTGGGTCGACATGCGCCTGACGCCGCCGACCGATACGGCCGCCGCGATCAATATGGCCAAGCATGCCATTGCCGTCGCCGAGGCCGCGGTCCCCGGCTGCCATGGAAGCTATACCGTGACAGGCAACCGCCCCGCCATCGAGCGCGACCCGAACTCTCCCCTCCTAGCTGCGCTCAAGCGCGCCGCCGATGACGTGACAGACGCGGACGTGCCCGCCAGCTTCTTTACCGGCTGCACCGATACCGCCGTCATTGCCGGCAAGACGGGTAACCGCAATTGCATGAGCTACGGCCCCGGCTCGTTGGTGCTCGCGCATAAGCCCAACGAGCCGGGGCCCATGCCGATATCGTTCGCTGCCAGAACGTACTCATCGCGCTTGTTGACAACACGCTCTGGGACGCAAGCGTCCAAGTTGGGGCATAATAAGCCGCGAACAAACCGACTCGCGCGTTAGGACCGCCCATGAAAGCACTTCCGTTTCCCTGCATCCGCCCAGCTCAGGACCGCGTGCTCGAAGCGCTGCCGCAGATGGGCGGTATCCTGAGCAGCAACGACGCCCTGCGCGACGCGATCGCCGATGGGCTCATGCTCAAGGATCCGGGCGCAGCGTATTACGTGTACGAGTGTTCGGGAGAGCCGGGACGCGTAACGGGCGTTGTGGCAATTTGCCCGGTCGGTGTACTGACGGGCGACGACGCGCCCTCCGCAGATGCGGCCGCAGCCGCCCGTACAATCGCCGAGCTTAAGGTGCAGCCGCGCCCCGTGTCGCTCGCCTACGAAGCCTCGCCCGTCATGGATATCATCCTCGGTGCCGCCAAAGAGGGCGCGTCGCTCTATGCCGTCACCGACCCCGCCGGCATTACGCACCGTGTGTGGGAGGTCAAGCGCGAGGACGCCGTTGCCGCCATCCGAGCCATGCTCGACCAGGCACCGGAGCCGACGCCGGCAGACGACCCCACCTATGCTGCCGCGCTAGCAGGGGCGGCGCAGCTCCTGGCAGACGAAGCCCGCGCAGCCGGCACCTACACGGGCAAAGAGCCGTTCAACTTTACCGTTGCCGCGTTATTCCCTGCCGCGCAGGTCGCCCGCGGCGTACCGCAGGTTCCGACGGGTCTGCTCACCCACCAGATCGCACGGTTCTAACAGGGCGTGAACGCCCAATACAAAGACTCGATAGCTCAACAAACAAGGGGCGGGGATACATGCGCATGCATCCCCGCCCCTTTCGCATCGAGCAATTACGTCGGCGATCCGTATCGCCACGCCCGCGCTACCCGCGCTGCGGACCCGATGCCGCCACGAGCGGCTCAACCCCCAGCTCGCGCGCATAGTCTTCTTGCGTAAAGACTTCGACCAGATCAAACGTATCGGCTGCATCGTCAAATGCAAAATGCAGCACTGAGCAGTTGCCCGGCACGCGCTCGCGCTCGTCGGCCGCCGCTCCCCTCACGTGGTCCAAAAATTCCTTGATGGCTGAGGCATGGCTCACCGCGAGCACGCACGAATGGTCCGGACTTCGCATAAGATCGGTCAACGTCGACACCATGCGCTCGCGCACCTGCATCTGCCCCTCACCACCAAACTGACGATAAAAGTCACGCCATGGGCGCTCGGGCATGAGCATCACGCGCTCGGCCTCAAAGTCGCCAAAAAACCACTCGCGCAAGCCATCAAGGCGCTCGTAGGCAAGGCCCGGCCACAGGTTGGCGATAGTCTGCTCGGTGCGGTGCAGTGTGGAGGTGTAGGCATGATCGGGTTCGATGCCGCGCGCACGCAAGAACATACCGGCGCGCACCGCCTGGTCGCAACCAAGCTGCGTGAGTGGCGAATCGCTCCAACCCTGAATAATGCGCTTAAGGTTGAATATCGTCTGTCCATGACGGACCAGATACAGATCTTTATTCATAGGGGGGTCCTTTCGCTCGTTACCAATCAAGGAGCGAAAACGCCCCATCACAATAGCTAAAATGAAGCACGGCGCCGTTGTCGGGCTGTTCTCCCCCGCCGACCACATACTCAAGAAACTCCTGGCAGGCAGAGCCATGAGAGACTGCAAGCACACAATCGTGCTGCGGTCGAGCCATAATACGGGACAGCGTTGCAACCATGCGCGCCCGAAGCTCGCCTTCAGACTCGCCACTAAAGGCCACCGGATAATCACCCCAGGGCTGCGACGGCATGTCGCGATTTGATGTGCCCTCCAGCGAGCCCAGATGCCACTCGCGCAGGTCATCGACCAGCTCTATGGAACGGCCCTCGCCAACGATAAGCTCAGCCGTACGCTGTGCCCGACCCAACGGAGACGAATACGCATGGTCAAACGTCACGCCACGGTCCTCAAACGCCGCGCGCGTCGCCAGCGCCTGCTCGCGCCCGCGCGCCGTAAGCGGCGAATCGTGCCAGCCCTGCAAAATGTTCTGCACATTGAGCTCAGTCTGCCCATGCCGCACCAAATACAGATCGGCCACATGCCCTCCCCTCGTACCACCACAAAGGGGACGGTCACCTTTGTGGTGGTTTACCGCCGGATCACGCCGCGGCGACGCTCAACTACACCAGTACGTCGGCGAGTGGACGCTTGGGTACGTGGTGTACCTGCGCCTCGTCACGCCAGTAATTAATAGAGCCGTCGGGGTTGGAATCAATTGCATCGATCACCTGTGTCTCGGCGGGAACGCCAAAGGCCATGATCAGCTTGAGCTCGTATTTGTCGTTATCGAGCCCCATGGCGTCGATAGCGCGGGGCGTAAAGGCCTTGAACATGCAGGCCGCCACCTCGGGCGTGGCGCTGCGCGCGGCGAGCATCATCGTTTGAGCCGCGATACCCGTGTCAACCTCGGTGATAGGCGCGGCGGGCTTGCCGGGAACGGTGCGCTCGGCAAGAACTGCGATGTAGCCGGTCGGGCGCTCGCCCTCGGCAGGGCCTGCCCAGTCCTTGAGCGCGCCGGCCCATGCAAGCTCGTCAAACACGCGAGCACAGTCCTCGGCACCGCTCACCACATGAAAACGCAGGCGCTGAGCATTGGCGCCGCAGGGAGCCAGGTGCGCCAGCTCTGGCAGCTCGAGCAAAAACTCGCGCAGTACGCGCATGGACTCGTCAAATCGACGGCATGTGCGGGCACGACGGACCAGCGCGTCAAACGATTCCAGACCGAGTTTTTCGCAACCTTGCTTTGCCATCAACTCCACGCTCGACGGCGCCGCGGGAACAGCTTCGTTCATAGAGACCCCCAATACAAGGCAATTGTTCTTAGGAAAATCTAACCTAAAACGCAGGCAATAACGAACAGAGCCGCAATGTTCTACACCTGTTGAATAGAAAAACGCGACATGGGGAACAACGAGAACAAATCGGGACCTTTGGGTTACACTTCGCCCTCCCCGACCCATACGCCGGTGCCTTTAGGCGATACTTGTTGTAGCAACTGCGACATACGCCGCAAAAACAACAATGACGGCAAACGCCGCGCGGAAAGGAGACCTCATGGGCATCTTTAAGAACGACGACCAGCAGTCGAATCTGTTTGGATTTGACGAGAAAAGCATGGCAGGCAAGGCAATCAAGGCCGTGCGCTGGATCTACGCCGCCACGGGCGTCATCGCGCTGCTTGCCGGCATCGCGCTGCTGTTTGCGCCCGCCAAGTCCCTCGTCTTTTTGACGACCGTCCTGGGCTTCTACTTTATAATCACGGCAGCCATTAGGCTGTTCACCGCCATTTTTGAGCCGCTGCTGCCCGCCGGCTGGCGCGTGACGAGCATCATCTCCAACCTGCTCATCATTCTGGGCGGCGTCATAATCCTGCGCAATCAGGCCTTCTCGACCGCGACGCTCACCACGCTCGTGGTGGTCGTGGCCGGCTTTGGCTGGATCGTCGAAGGTGTCATGTCCATTCTGGAGTCCGAGCTTTCGTCTAACCGCGCCCTCGCCATCCTGAGCGGCGCGCTCTCCATCATCGCCGGCATGTTCGTGTTTATCTATCCGCTGTGGTCGGCAAAGATGCTCGTCATCTTTAGCGGCGCCGCGCTCCTGGTGTTTGGCGTGACGCTCATTATTCGTGCTATCCGCTTTGGCAAGCTGGTGCACTAGATGCCGCGAACGCTGTTTATTGATGCCGACGCCTGCCCGGTTACGCGCGAGTCGATCGACTGCGCGCGGCGGGCGGGCGTTGCCGTGGTTATCGCCGGCAACAGCACGCAGAACCTGGAGCGGCACATTCGCCGCGACGACCCGCGCGATGCCGAGCACGCGCGACGCGGCTTTTGGGTCACCACGCTCGATGTGAGCGTGGGCGCCGATAGTGCCGACTTTGCCATTGTCGAACGTCTGCAGGCGGGCGACGTGGTCGTGACGCAGGACATTGGCCTGGCGAGCATGGTACTCGGCCGCGATGCCTCCGCCATCGGCGTGCGCGGGCGCGTGTACGACAAGGCGACCATCGACATGCAGCTGTTTATTCGTCACGAAGAAAAGAAGGTGCGCCGCGCTGGCGGTCGCACCCGCGGGCCAGCAGCCTTCACCAGCGAAGACCGCGCCCGCTTTAAGCGCAACCTCACCGAGCTGCTGCGCTAACCAAGGCAGATTTTTGGGAGATGCCTAAAAATCTGCCTTTTTGTTTTGGACGGTGTGAGCGCTCAGGATCCGTGGCTCAACAAAAAACGGGCTTCAAAATGCCATGCGTCGCCGCATTGTGCAGGCGCCGTGCATGGCTATTTTGAAGCCCGTTTTGTTAGGACTACTTAGAGGCCAAAGGCAGATAGGACGAGGCCCCAGCCAGCGCCGATGACGTACATCATGACCAGGAACACGGCGTTTTCGCGGGCGCTGCGGTTGGTGCGGAACAGCACCAGGTAGCCCACGCCGGCGGAAATGAGCGTGCCGGCAAGCATCGGCGCCAGTTGCAGCGCGCCTTCCAGATACAGCTGCGTAATGACCACGCTCGCCGAACAGTTGGGGATCAGGCCGACAAGCGCCGAACCCAGGACGGCGAGCGTCTCGTTGCCACGCAGGAACTGCTCGATCGCGGACTCGCCAAAGGTCTCGAGCACGGCGACCAGAATCAGCGTCACTAGGAAAATGAATACCGAGACCTGCACGGTATGCGAGATGGCGCTGCGGATAATCGACAGGACGGGCGCACCTTCGTGTGAGTGGGAGTGACCGTGGTCATGATGGTGTTCATGCTCGCCCTCATGACCGTGATCGTGGCCATGTCCATGTCCGTGCTCGTCTTCGTCGTCATCACAACCGCAATGGTCGCGCTCACACAGCTCATGGATGTGGTCGGCGCTCACGCCCGCCTCGGCCACCTCGTCGATGATGTCACCGCCGCTGTGGTCGTCATGCGCGCAGTTAACGTGCGCCGGATTGACAGTGGTCCCCAACACGGTACGACGAATCGCCGCATGCGCGCGGGCGTTGCGACGCAGGCCACGAATGGCAGCATCCACGATAAAGCCCGTGACCAGCGCGATCAGCGCTTTCGAAGCCAAAAGCATCGCCATAGTCTGCACGGGAACCTGCTCGGCAAGTAGCAGCGGCAGCATCTCGTCGGAGGTCGAGAGAAACACCGCCACCAGGGTTCCCAGCGTCACGACGCGACCGGCGTATAGCGTTGCCGCCATGGCCGAAAAGCCGCACTGCGGCACTATGCCCAGCAACGAGCCGACCACGGGGCCAGCGGCGCCGGCACGCTTGATGGCGCCGTTGACGCGATCGCCCGCAACATGCTCGAGCGTCTCGAGGACCAGATATGTCACCAACAAGAACGGCACCAGCGAGAGCGTGTCCTTGCCGGCGTCGAGCAGAATATCAATCAGCAAATCCATGACGGATGGAACCTTTCGTGTCTTTCGGCAGCATTGTAAAAGTCCTAGCGGTCAACTAGGGTATTGTAATTGTCCTAGGCGCGATGCCAATAGTTGCCCATGGTAAACTATCATCTCGCCATAACTCGATAAACCCGAGCCGCACAACGCGGCCCGTCCAAGGAGCAGCATATGAACGTATCGCAAGCACTCGAATACGAGCGTCAACCGTTTATCCCCATGTTCATCTATGGCGATCACGGCGCCATGGAGTCCGAGCGCCAGAAGGGTGAGGAGGCCCTCAAGGTGCTCGAGACCGAGTACTTTACCGCGGAGGACGACCCCGGCTTCGACTTTGCCACCGTGCGCGACCTGGCCGACCGCAACCGCGACCTGTGCGACCAGATTGGCGAGGCGCGCCTGCGCAACGTGACACCCGCAACGCTTTCGCGCGGTCTGTCCGACGCCGACACCTGCGCCGCCATCGGCAAGATGCAAAAGCGCACCGCCGCGTCCGTCATGCGCGAGATCCGCGGCGACCGCGATGCGCTCGGCGTCGCCTACGCCCGCAAGCCCATCCAGGGCACGGTGCTCGGTATCGACATCGAGACCACCGGCCGCTCACCCGAGCGCGGCTACATCATCAACGTGGGCTGGGAGATCATGGAGCTCACCAGCGACGCCGTCCCGCACGACGCCGAGGCGCACTACTGCGGTCTGCCCGACATCTACCGCGGCGAGGATGTGCCGCTGTCGAATATCCACCACATCACCTGGGATGACATTAACGGCAAAACGCCCTTCCGCGAGAACAAGGAACTGCAAAAGCAGTTGCTCAAGCTTATGAAGAAGTACCCGTACATGGCGCACAACGCCGCCTTTGAGGACAGTTGGTTCAAGATCCACCTGGACGGTTACGCCGAGGCACGCCGCGCCGGCAAGATTATCGTCATTGACTCGCGCCAGATCTGCCGCAGTCTGGACGCCGATGTGCGCTCGCTCCCCCGCGAGTCCGCGCCCGCCGCGCTCGAGAACTGGGCGCGCCGCCGTGGCACCCTCGCCGCCGACGCCAACGAGCAGCACCTGGGCCTCGACGACACTGACCTCATGCTCCGCACGGTGCAGGCCGAGTTTAACCTCAAGAACCTGTTTGCCAAGTAGATTGCCCAGCAGAGGCGCCATTCGCGAGTAATACTTGCCGGGCCATAGCGCCTGTGAAAAAGCGACACGCCGAGGCACCCTTCTCAAGCGATGCAATGCGGGCCGATATCCAAGTGGATATCGGCCCGTTTTTGCACGTCGCTAGGGCACCCACGTTGGCATCGGCGGCCTTATCCACGCTCATCGATGCCTTTAGCCGCCTTTAGGACCAATCGATAGCAAAAAAATTCGCGAATTATATTGACATATGAGCATGCGCTCATATACTCGGAAGTAAGTTATATGAGCGCATGTTCATATGAAAGGATATTGCAATGAGCGATCCCTCTGATGAAATAAAGTCCGGCATCGACGCCACCATCGTGCCCGACGTCCCCACCACCTGCTCGCCCGAGGACCTTCCCGACGAGGAGCTGCTGTACGACCTCGCCGACCTGTTCAAGGTCTTCAGCGACACCACGCGTATCAAGATCCTCTACGCCCTCATGGGCCGCGAACTCTGCGTGGCAGACATCGCCGAAGCGACCGCGACCTCGCAGTCGGCAGTATCGCACCAGCTGCGCACGCTTAAGCAGTCGCACCTGGTCAAGTTCCGCCGCGACGGCCGCAACATCCTCTACTCGCTTGCCGACGATCACGTCTACACCATGCTCAACCAGGGCATGAGCCATATCTGCGAATAGCAACCAACCACGGTACCAGCGCGGCCTGCACCCAAGCCACAAAAACAGGGAAAGGAACCCACTATGAAAAAGCAGCTTAAACTCGACGAGATCGACTGCGCCAACTGCGCGCGCAAGCTTCAGGACGAACTTGCCAAGCTTGAGGGCGTCAAGTCCGTTTCGGTCAATTTTATGACCCAGAAGCTGACGCTCGAAGCCGACGACGCCGAGTTCGACGAGGTCCTCGACCGCGTCGTAGAGTTCACCGCCGATGCCGAGCCGGACTGCGAGATCATTCTCTAGCCCAGGTTTACGCCAACCTGCAAGGTCGCGCTTGCCGCGGCCTTTGCTCGCGAAATTATATGAGCGAGTGTTCATTCATTCAAATGGGAGGATACGAGTCATGGCCACCGCCGATCCCAAAAAGAAAAAGAAGAAGCGCAAGAAGAAAGAGTCCCTTGAGCATAAACGCAATCGTATCCTGGTAGCGCTGGGCATTTTTGCCGTGGTGTACGCCCTCGACGAGCTCGGCACCCTCACCGCCGCATTCGGCACCCCGGGCGACATCTACGCCAGCTTTGTGCTGTTCCTCGTGCCGTTTTTGATTGCCGGCTACGACGTACTGCAAAAGGCATTCAATAACATCCGCCGCGGCAAGGCCTTCGACGAAAGCTTCCTCATGGCCGTCGCGACCATCGGCGCGTTTGCCATGGTGCTCTTCCCCGACACC
>CABUZK010000021.1 GCA_902496115.1 uncultured Collinsella sp.
GGCCAGCCCGCCGGTCCCCTGCGGACCCATGAGCCCCTTGTGGCCGGTAAAGCACACCACGTCGAGCCCCATGGCTTGCATATCGATATGCGCCGTGCCGGCAGACTGCGAGGCATCGACGATCACGAGCGCACCGGCCGCATGGGCCATGGCGGCTACGCGTGCAATGTCGACCGCGTTGCCGGTCACATTGGAGGCGTGCGTCACCACCACGACACGTGTGCCCGGCGTGATCAACCGCTCGAGCTCGTCATAGTCGAGCGCGCCGTTCGCGTCGCAGCCCGCATGCTCAACGGTCACGCCCTGCTCTGCCGACAGGCGGTTGAGCGGACGCAGCACGGAGTTGTGCTCGAGCACCGTCGTGACCACACGGTCGCCGCGGCTCACCACGCCATTAATGACGGTGTTGAGCGCCGCGGTGGAGTTGGGCGTAAAACAAACATGGTCAGCCCGCGGGCAGCCCAGCAAGCGCGCAAGCTTGGCGCGACAGCCGTGGATGGTACGCGCCGCGTCGAGCGCACCCGACGTCGCGCCGCGCCCGGCATTGCCGAGCGAGCACATCGCCTGCGTCACGGCATCGATGACCGCCTGCGGCTTGTGCATGGTCGTCGCCGCGTTATCCAGGTAGATCATCGCACGACCTCCCACATGTCAATCACCGTAAAGCCCTCGGTGGGAACGCCCGCCGCGGCGAGTTCGCCGTGCAGCAGCTCCTCATCGGCAGGCAACGCCTTCCATGCCAAACCGCAGCCGGCAGCGACCTCCCCGGGCACGGGAATCGTTCGCCCGGGAAGGCCGCGCTCGACGCACAGGGACTCGCAACCCATGGCGGCCGCCGTGGTGGGAAACGTGATGACAAGCGCCGGGCGCTTCTCCCTCATGGCAACTCCAACCAATACGCTACGGGCGCACAACGCGCACGGCCTGCTCCATCTTCTCCACGATCACGTACATGTTGGTGACCTCGCCCACCGCCAGCTGGTCCTTAATGCCATAGTGATCGAGGCAGGTGCCGCAGGTGAGGATCTCGACGCCCTGCTCGGCCAGGCCCTTCAGGTCGTCGAGCACCGGAGAGCCCTCGACGGTGAGCTTGGCGCCACCGTTGTAGAACAGCATGGTCGCGGGCAGCTCCTCCTGCTGCGTCACGGCAAAGATAAAGGCCTTCATGAGCTTGTGGCCCAGCTCGTCGTCGCCACGGCCCATGCAATCGGTGTAGACGGAAATGACGAGCTTGCCCTTGCCGGCGCTGGCATCACAGAAGGCAGCGCCATCCTGCTCGGGGTCCGCAATGGCAACGGCGCCAGAGGTCGCCAAGGTCACGTGCCACTCGGCGTCAGAAACCTTCTCGACCGAGGCCGTGCAGCCCTTTTCCTGTGCCATCTTGGAGATGTTCTTGACGGCGGTCTCGTTGTCGACCGAGGTCACGACAACGCCCTCGCCATCGAGCTGCTTGAGGGCCTTGAGCGTCTTGACGACGGGCAGCGGGCAGGCATCGCCCATGGCATTGACATCAATCTTGGTAGACATAGTAAATTCCTTTCGAATAAATCGTTTTAGAACGGTGCATAGTTCAATAAACGTGTCGTTAACGGACAACGTGGACGGCAGGACCGCCTGGCACCGGCTCGCACACGCGGCCGATTGTGGCGGCAACGCGCCCCTCGGCATGCAGACGGCGCGCAAGCTCATCCACATCGGCAGCAGGTGCCGCGATGAGCAAGCCGCCCGAGGTTTGTGGATCGTACAGCGCATCCAGCATGCCCGGCTCCAGGTCCTCGTCGGCAGCCACACGCGGGCCAAAGAAGTCCTGGTTGCGGTAGGAGCCAGCGGGGATAATGCCCAGACGCGCCATGTCGAGCACCTGGTCAAAGAGCGGCACCGCCCCCGACGCAAGCTCAATCTGCACGCCCGAGCCCTCGGCCATCTCGCACGCATGCCCGATCAGGCCAAAGCCCGTAATGTCGGTGCAGCCGTGAAGTTCGAGCCCCTCGGCCAGACGAATCGGCGCCTCGTTGAGGGTGCACATCGAGTCAAACATGGCTGCGGCCTCGTCCTGTTCGATAAGCTCGCCCTTAATGGCCGTGGTAATGATGCCCGAGCCGACCGCCTTGGTCAGCAGCAACGCATCGCCCACGCGCGCGCCGCTGTTGGCGAGCATGCGGTCGAGCGCGACAAAGCCGCTCACGGACAGACCGTACTTGGGCTCGTCGTCGTTGATGGTGTGACCGCCCGCGATGGAGCAACCCGCCTCGACGCACTTGTCGGCGCCGCCCGCCAGAATCTGACCTGCGACCTCGACGCCCAGGCAATTGGGAATGCACAGCAGGTTCATGGCATGGCTCGGCCGCCCGCCCATGGCGTAGATGTCCGACAGCGAGTTGGCCGCGGCGATCTGGCCAAACAGGAACGGGTCGTCGACCATCGGCGGAAAGAAGTCGATGGACTGCACGAGCCCCAGGTTCTCCCCTACGCGAAAGACGCTCGCATCGTCGGAAGTATCGAACCCCACGAGCAAGTTGTCGTTATGCACATTGGGTAAATCGCCCAGGACCTGGGCGAGGGCTCCGGGAGCCAACTTAGCGGCTCAACCGCTCGCGGCAGTCATAGACGTGAGCTTAATCTGATCGTCAGCCATCGATACCTCCTCTCTTCGGTCAATCATTTTCTCCCAGTATACGCATGAATGCGAGCCTACAGCGGGTGCATTAATTGAGCGCCTGGGCGCAAATCGCCGCGCCGATGGCACCGGCAAAGCGAGCCTGGGGCGAGGTGGTCACCGGCGACCCCAGTAGCTCGCCCAACCGCTCCACCACGAAGGCGTTCTCGCACAGGCCACCGGTTAGGTAGTACGGGGCGCCCGTGGCCTGCCCGGCCATGGTCGCCACGCGCGAGACCACGCTGTCGATCACGCCGCGTGCAATGTTCTCGCGCGGCTCGCCACGACCGATCAGGCTGATGACCTCGCTTTCGGCAAACACCGTGCACATGCTGCTGATCTTGGTGGGCTCGCCGGAACGCGCAAGGTCGGCCATCTGCTGCTGGGAAATGCCTAGGCGGTCGGCCATGATCTCCAAAAAGCGCCCCGTGCCGGCAGCGCACTTGTCGTTCATGGCGAACTTGGCCACGCGACCGCCCTTGAGTTGGATGACCTTGGTGTCCTGGCCGCCCACGTCAATCACCGTGCCGTGATCGCCAAACAGGCGCGCGGCACCGGTGCCGTGGCAAGTAATCTCGGTCACGACCTTGTGCGCATAGGGCACGGCGACACGGCCGTAGCCAGTCGCGACCACGCGTACGTCGTCGGCCGCCACGTCGTAGCCGGCAGCAGCAAGCTCGCAGCGCAGACGTTCGGCCGCATCGACCGACGAGAACCCGGTTGGCTGCACGCACGTCCACGCCACCGAACCCTCCCCATCGACCACAGCAGCCTTGGCCGCCGTAGATCCGATATCGATCCCGATCCCTATCATGGCTCTCTCCCAATCTAAACATCAAAGATAGCGGCGCGTTCAGGCGCCTTGGCATCCTCCCTCACATGTAACAAAGGGACAGTCCCTTTGTCACATACCGTCACCTACAGGGTTTCGATGAAGGCAGCGATGCGCGTCTCGATCTGACCCATGTCGCCATTGCTGTAATCGGTCTCGATCTTCATGTACGGAATACCCGCACCCTCGACGGCCTCCTGCATGCGCGCGCTCTCAACGTTGAAGGTATGGCAGGCCTGTAGCACGCTCTCTACCACGCCATCGACGTGATACTTCTCGCACATGGCCAGCGTGTTTTTCATACGACCGTCGTTGGGCGTCATGACCGAGCAGTTGATATCCAGATAGCGGTCGGCGATGGCGCGCAGGATGTCGGGAGCCTCCGGATCGATCATCATGGCCGCCGTGCGCTCGCCCGAGCAGTCGTCCATGCACACGGCCACGCCGCCGTTGGACTCGATAGTACGGCCGATCTTGTTAATCACGCCGCCCACCGGGCAGCCGGTGATCAGAATGCGCTTGGCATCTGCCGCGACCGGGCGCTCGCCCGCGTCGTAGGCCTCACGCAGCTTGGCAACCTTTTGCTCCAGCTGCTGTGTATAGGCCTCGATATCAAAGCTGAACGTGCCGGCAAACATGGTGCTCATCAGATCGACGCCGCTCATGGCCGCCGGCTGGTTGGCCTGCAGCGCAAACATCTCGAGCTGGGCCGCACGCAGGCGGTTGCGACGACGCACGGCGGCGCGCAGGTCGTCATCGGTAATCGTGATGCCGTAGAAGCCCTCGAGCTCCTCCTTGAGCAGGCGGCACTCCTCGTACCAGCCCTCGCGCTCGTAGGCGCGATCGCGACCCTGCGGAAGATGCAGAATGTGCGTGCGCTTGAGCTCGTTGAGTAGCTCGTACATCTTCTTCTTGCCGTCGCAGGTTGTCTCACCGATGATCATGTCGCTAAAGTACGTAAACGGGCACTTTTGCGAGTAAGCAAAGCCGTAGGTCGACTTGATGAGCGGGCAGAGATTTGCCGGCAGCACCTTCTCGGCCTCGGGAATCACCTCGTCGGACGTGCCGCACAGCGCCACGCTCGCAGCCCCCGCGGCATCGATAATCTCGAGTGGCGTATAGCTGCACAGGAAGCCGACCAGGCGATTACCGGCCTGCTTGTAATCCTTAACGCGAATAAACGCGGCCTTACGCTGCTCGTTGAACTCCTCAAACGTGGACGGCAACGGCTGCTCATTATTTTCCGACATATAACTCCTTAACAAACCTTTCAACCAACCAAGGAAACGGCTTTCCCAAGTGCCCGAGGTTGCCGTGAAAGAGAAGCGCCGCATACTTTGGTACGCAAGCGACGGTTTGAACGGCAAGATCGGGCGCCTAGGGAAGCCGCCAGGGCGGATAGTCCTAAATGGTTTCCAAGAAAGCCTCGATCCTGGTTTGCAGTTGGCCTGCATCCTCGCCGGCGTAGTCGGTCGTGATGTGCATAAACGGAATGCCGGCTTCCTCGGCGGCCTTCTCCACGACAAACGACTCCATCTCGTAAAGCGTGCAGAACTGCAGGGCCACGTCGACGATGCCGTCGGCATGCAGGTCCTTGGCCATCTGGACAATATCCTTCATACGCTGGTCGTTGGGCTTAAAGACGGCACAGTTGATCTTAAAGTAGCGCTCGGCGATGGCATCGAGCATCTCGTCGACCGTCTCACCGGACTCGTCAACCAGATCCTTGTAGTAGCGCGAGCCCGTGCAGGACTCCTCGCCCACCACAACGCCGCCGGCCTTCTCGATGAGGTTGAACAGCTTCCAGTTGGGCACGGCCATGGGCGTGCCGGTGTACAGGATACGCTTGGTCCCCTTGGGCGCCACGCCCTCGCCGGCCTCGACACGCTGCTCGCACTCAGCCGCCATATCATTGATGGCTCCGGTCAGACGCGGCGTGTCGTCCATAAAGGCGGCCTGAACGGTCAGCAGGCTGTCGAGACCACTGATGGGCGCCGGGTCGGCAGCGCGCGTGGCAGCGAGGCGCTGCAGGGCGCGGCGCTTCTCATTGACGGCGTGGATGGCAGCCTTCAGACGCTCGGGCGTAATCTTGACGCCGCACTCTTCCTCGATCTTGGCGGCGAGCTTCTTGACCTCGGCCTTCCAGGTCACGAGCGTAGACTCGTCGTGCACGTTGGGAATATCCATGACGTACATGTTCTTTTGCGTTGCAAAGAACTCGTAGGCCTTCTTCTTGCCATCGCAGGTGTTCTCGCCTACCACCAGGTCACTCGACTCAATGTAGGGGCAGACCTCGCCCAGCTTAAAGCCGGCAAAGCTCTTGATGAGCGGACAGGTGTTGCGCGGCAGGTGCTCCTCGACCTTGTCCGTTGCCCAGTCGGCACCCGAGCACAGGCCCACGGGAATACCGTCGCAGGCGAGCACAATCTCCTCGGGCACATACACGCAGAACGAACCGACGATCTTGGTGGCCTCGCCGGCCTCCTTCTTGTCGAGCATCTCCTTAATGCGGCCGCTGTGGATGTTGGTGGCCACAAAGTCCAGGTAGGACGTAGACTTGGGGCGATTGTTCTGCGTCAGGAACATGTCCCCGTACATCTGGCCCACGGCGCCCAGCAGTATATCATGGTCGGCAAGATTCATGCCGAGGCTCTCCCACATCGGATGGAAATCAAATTCTTCAGCCATGACGGTTCCCCTCTCGAACCAAAATCGGATAACAACGGTATCGATGCACGACGGACGGCGATTGCCCGACCGTGCTCAAACCCGGAATTTTAGGGAACCTGCTTTGCGGTCGATTATTTAGTTGTGCGTCGTCTCTCCCGGAGCCGTGAACATACCTGCTCATATGCGGCTCCGAGCGATATATAGGGCACGCGCGGCAACGCGGCAAATGTATGTCGTCTGCGGCATGTGCGCACCCTCCTTAACCAGTTGATGTCAACTATATCAACGGTCATCGACCATGCGAACACCGTTGACATTCGTACGACAGCATCGTGTGCCGCCGTTTAATAAATAATTATCTTAATTGATAAGAGTTTGTCATCTCTCATTCGACGAACGGCAAACAAAGCCGCCGAGGCTTATATCCCCGACGGCATTACCCGGCGCTATCGACAAACCAAATGGATCTTACTCGCATCGAAGTGCATACGCAGGGTCTCGCCTGCTTGCGGTAGTCCATCCGCTGGTACGCCCACCTTGTTGACCTTCCACTGCAGACGCGTTGGCGCATCGACGCGCGGCGCGTCCAGCAGCACCAGGCGCTCAAAACGCGAGTCGCTCACGCGCGCCACGTGCAGGTCGTAGCTGTTGCGACCCCGCTCAGCGCGATTGTCAACATGGAAGTAGCTGGCGCGAATGCCCAGGTACGCCACATTATCGGGAACCTCGCGACCCACGTTAAAGGTCATGCCCCAGTCGAGGGCTTCAACTTCTTCTTCGCCGATCTTGCGCGCCCGGCTTGTGTTCTTGCAGCCCGTCAGGCGCAGCGCCGCCAGCGTCTGCGGACGGCGGACCACATCCTCGATGGAGCCGATCTCCTCAACATGCCCGTTGTGCATCACGCAGATGCGCTCGCACAGACGGCACGCCTCGTCGATATCGTGACTCACGTAGAGCACGGTGCGGTTGCATACATCGAACAGGTCGAGCATGTTCTGTTCGAGCGCGCTCTTGAGATACGCATCGAGCGCGCTCATGGGCTCGTCGAACATAAAGATGCCGGGATGCGCCGCCACCATGCGAGCGAGTGCCACGCGCTGCTGCTGGCCGCCCGAGAGGCGCGCGGGGTACCGATCGGCGAAATCGGCCAGGCCAAAGATGCCCAGGTAGCGCTCGGCAAGATTTTTACGCGCCGCGGCGTCGCCCGCATCCTTTACGCCGGCGCACACGTTATCGGCCACCGTCATGTTGGGAAACAGCTGATAGTTTTGGAACAATAGGGCGCATTTTCGCTCCTGGGGCGACAGGTTGATGCCCGCCCCCGAGTCAAAAAAGGTCACGCCGTTGACGACGATCTTGCCCTCGTCGGGCGTCTCCACACCGGCAATGCAGCGCAGTGTGCAGCTCTTGCCACAACCCGAGGCGCCCAGCAGCGCCACGCGCTCCTCGCCAGCCTCGAGCTGAATGTCGAGAGTAAAGCCGGGATAGCGCTTTTTGATATCCAGAACGAGCGACATGGCTTATCGACCTCCCTTTGCGACCGTGTCATCGCGCATAAGTTCGGCCAGCGCCTCGCGATCGATACGCAAGGCATCGCCGCCCGCCGGGTCGAGCGAATCGCCCTGTCCGGCGAGATCTTCGGCCTGTTTGCGCTTCGCACGGGAGAGACCACGCTCGCGATACTTTTGCGAATGCGCGGTGTACATGTTGATGAACAGGATGACTAAGAAACTGAACACGATTACGACGATGACCCAAAAGAGTGCCACCGACGTGTTGCCGCCCATCCACTCAAAGTAGATGGCGATGGGGATGGTCTGGGTAATGCCGGCGTAGTTGCCCGCAAAGAACAGGGTGCAGCCAAACTCGCCCATCGCGCGGGCAAAGGCGAGCACCGTGCCGGCGGCGATGGAGGGCCAGCCGAGCGGCATCATAAGCTTGGTAAAGATGCGACGCTCGGACCAGCCCAGCGTGCGCGCCGCATCGAGCATCTGCGTGTCGAGGCTCTCGAAGGCTCCGAGCGCCGTACGATAGACGAGCGGGAACGACACGACGACGGCAGAGATCACCGCCGCGGGCCAGGTAAAGACGATCGAGATGCCGTGCGCGATGAGCCACTGGCCCACCCCGGTCGAGCGGCCAAACAGCATGAGGAGCAGAAAGCCGCAGACCGTGGGCGGCAGCACCATAGGAACCGTAAAGACCGAATCGAGCAGGCCCTTGATGCGACTCGAGGTACCCATAGTCTTCCACGCGGCGAACAGGCCCAGCGCAAAGGAGATCAGCAGGGCAAGGCCACTCGTTTTTATGGACACCCAAAACGGGCGATAGTCGATGTCGCCCAAAAAGGAAGCCAGAGAGGTCAAGGGCCCCTGCTCATCCCGCATCACGACAGACGATGCTTCTACCATTTGAGCGCTATCAAGCCAACGCGCGCCGCCCTTGGCATCACCCGAGGCTGATGCAATCACCACATAGCGGTCCCCATCCGCACCACGCTCGTCAAAGCCATAGGTATACCCGCCGGTCTCAAACGTTGTTTCCGCCGTGACATACCAAGGAAGATTCACGTCCCCTAGCTGCGCACCTCCCATACAGTTTGCGCTGTCGAGCTTACAGACGAGGGCCTTGAGACCCGATACGCACTCGTTATCCTGCGGATCCAATCCATACTTCTCGACCGCCTTGGGCGATATCCACACCACAACGCGATCGGCAGCGGGCGCCACCACAAGGTCCACGTCCTCGTCAACGGGAAACCGGTAGCCCTCAGGCTGGCCCTCCATGGCACGAGCGGTCCCCTTGGCCAACCGCTCAAAACCCTCGATCCCATAGGAAAGCCCATGAGCGGTCGCAGCAACCTGAGCCCCGTCCTCAGCGTCCCCAGCAAACGCAAATCCCGGCACCCAGCAAAGCGCGAAGGTCAAAGCACAGGCGACAAGCACGCGGAATCTATTAAGCACGAAAAGCTCCAAGAGAATACAAGGACGGAGTGAAACACAAAACGATGGAATTATCGCGCCAAGCCGCACTACGCGGAAAGCTCAAAGCCGTACTTAGCCCAAATCTTCTGAGCCTTCTTGTTGGTCAGACAGAAGTCGATAAACGACTTGGCCTCGTCGGCGTGCTCGGAGCTCTCGGCGACAGCGCCCGGATACACGATGGGCTTGTGCGAATCCTCGGGGCACACGAAGGCCTCCTCGATGCCGTCGTAGCGGAAGATATCGGAGCTGTAGACAAAACCTGCCACGCAGTCGTCTGTGGACACATAGGCGGCGGCGGTACCAACTTTGTCGGCCAGCGCGACCTTTTCGGCGATCTCGGGAGCATACTCGCCGTCGTCGCCCTCGGTGCCGGTGTAGAGGCCCACGGTGGCCAGGGCCTGGTTGGCGTACTTGCCGGCGGGAACGGTCTTGGCGTCGCCGATGGCGATCTTGCCGTCCAGATTCGCGACGTCGGCGATGGCCTCGACCTTGGTGTCAGAGCCCTCGGCGCGAATGATCACGAGGTCGTTAACGAACATATCCTCACGGGTGTCGGCGTCGACGAGCTCGGCGGCCTCGGCGTCGTCCATGGTGCCCTTGGAGGCCGTGATGAGCACGTCGACGGCGGCACCGGCACGCATCTGTTCGACGAGGTCGCCGGACGCCTTAAACTGCGTGTCGGCAAAGGTGGTGCCGGTCTGGTCGGTGTAGAGCTTCTGGACCTCGGGCAGAGCCTTCTCGAGCGAGTTGGCAGCAAAGACCTGCAGCTCGACGGTTTCCTTCTTGGAAGATGCCTTAGCAGAACCGGCATCGGATCCGGCCGGCTCGGACGTCTTGCTGCCCGAGCAGCCGGCAAGACCAAGGCCGGCAGCGGCGACAGCAGAAAGCGAGACGAATCCGCGGCATGAAACCATATCGAACATATTCAACCCTTTCGAAGGCTACGCCCAGGCACCTCGCCGCAGGCTTTATTCTGTTACTAGATTATACTTCCGTGCGAATAATATCAGTGATAGAGATTTCTCGTCTGATAATTT
Organism: uncultured Collinsella sp.; assembly: GCA_902496115.1. Taxonomy (GTDB): domain Bacteria; phylum Actinomycetota; class Coriobacteriia; order Coriobacteriales; family Coriobacteriaceae; genus Collinsella. The sequence goes on from CABUZK010000021.1 coordinate 10,180, forward strand.
TCTTTCGCTGAAAGTCTCAGGACGTTCCGCGCTGTCGCTGCATAAAAAAGGCGGAGCGACTCGCAAGGTCACTCCGCCGCAGGTAGCGCACTTATTTGGCGTGCCCGCCGCCTGCCGTCATTTGGGCCGCATGCTCCAGCTGATCGCTCACGGCCTCCCAGCTTTCGCGGGCCGCTTTCGTGGATCCCGGAAAGTTGATGACAAGCGTATGCCCACGCTGCATGCACACGGCGCGCGAGAGCATGGCGCGGCGCGTCTTGGTCATCGAGTACGCACGAATTGCCTCGGCAATACCCGGCACATCGCGGTCGCAGACGGCACGCGTCGCTTCGGGTGTCACATCATGCATCGAAAGCCCTGTGCCACCGCAGGTGAGCACGACATTGGCGTGGCACTCATCGGCGGCTTCCACAATGGCATCACCGATCTCGCTGACGTCATCGCGCACGACCACATGTGAGGCGACCGTCCAGCCCTGTGCCTCGATAAGCTCCTCGAGCGCGGCTCCAGCCTCGTCCTGGGCAAGGTCGCGCGTGTCCGAACACGTCACAATCGAAATCTTCAGCTCCATAGCATTCCTCCTACAACACGGCGCCCTCAGGTAGGTCGACACGCACAACGTCCACGGCATCGCCCGCCTTGAGCTCGCACGGTCCTTCGTCAATACGCAGCAGGCAGTTGGCCCGCTGCATCGTGCCGAGCAGCGCCGAATTCTGCGTCTTGGCCTCGGTCACCAACAGTTCACCGGTCTCGGGGTCGCGCAAAACCGTGGCGCGATCGAAGAAGCGTCGGTCCTGGCGCTTCTTCACGCCGTGCGTCAATATCGCCTGCTGTACGGGACGTGTGCCCTCGGCAAAGCCGCGCATCTTGCGGATCGCCGGGCGGGCGAGCATCTCAAAGCCCACATACGCCGCCGCCGGATTGCCCGAAAGCCCCAAATACGGCTTACCCCCGAGCAAGCCAAACGTGATGGCCTTGCCCGGACGCATCGAGATGCGGTCAAACAGCACCTCGCCCTCGCGCCGGACGAGCGCCGTCACGTAGTCGTAATCGCCCGCCGAGGCGCCACCGCTCGTAATGACAAAATCGCACTCCTGCACGGCGCGATGCACCAGCTCGGCAATCGCCTGCTCATCGTCGGGCGCGATGCCGTAGAACACGGGCTCGGCGCCGGCATCGAGCGCCTCGGCCATCAACGCCGACGAGTTGGAGTCGCGAATCTGCCCGCGCGCCGGCAGCTCACCCGGCGCGACCAGCTCCGTGCCAAGCGAGATAATACCCACGCGCGGAGCGGCATGGACCTTCACGCTCGCATACCCGGCGCTTGCCAGCAGGCCGGCGCCGGCCGGAGCCACAACCTCGCCGGTGCGCATCACGACGTCGCCGGCATGGGCCTCCTCGGCGGCAGAGCGAACGTTCTCCCCTACCTTGGCAGGCGCCGAGAAGCGAACGTGCGAGCCCTCGTTGCCGTCACCGTCGAGCACGTCAACGATCTCGTACTTCACCACGGCGTCAGCACCTTCGGGAACCGGCGCACCCGTCATGATGCGGACCGTCTCGCCCGCGCCGACCACGCCCTCAAACACATGGCCCGCCGCCTCGTGCCCTACGACGGAAAGCGTCATCGGAGTGTCACCGGTGGCCGCCGCAAGATCGGCCGAGCGCACGGCATATCCGTCCATAGCACTGTTGGCAAACGACGAGATGTCGATATCGGCCACGGCGTCCTCGGCCAAGGGAAGACCGGCGGCCTGCCACACGGGAATCTCGACGAGATCGGTCGGAGCAACGTGCGACAGAACAATCGACTGCGCGTCCACCAGCGGAATGAGTTTCTCTGCCATATGCACCTCTTAATGCCACGGCGCACAACAGGGGCGCCGATTCTTTATGCTTGTCTCAGTATAATCCCACAACGCGCGACCGCGACTTGGTCTGTACCCGCAAATACACCTGTCGGTTGCAGGCCGCGAAACAGAATGGATACCAACCCACCGGCTCATCGCGTTTACCGCGTTTTATAATGCTTGCGTTGCAACCTAAAAGAGGAACGTATGGCTCATAACGACAAACCCGAAAGCGCAAACGAGGCTCAGGATCATTCCCAGCCGCTCGACGACGGCGGCTTTTTCTCCCTGAACGACGTCATCATGGCAGGCAGGCATCAGCTCACCCGCTCCGAGCAGCTCTTGGCTGCCGACACGCGCCGCAACGCCCGCAACCTACTCGCGAGCGCCAAGCTGCTCGTACTCGTCGTCATCGTCTCGCTCGCCATGGGCGTTGCCGCTTGGGCGTTTTTGGCCTCGTTGAATATCGCCACCGACTATCGCGAACACCATGCGTGGATTTACGCACTGCTTCCCGTTGTGGGCGTTGCCACCGCATGGGTGTACAAAAACCACGGTCTTGCCGCCAAACGCGGTAACAACCTGGTCATCGACTCCGCTCTGGGCACACGCCTCATCCATATGCGCATGGCCGTCCTCACCTTCGTCTGCTCCACGCTCACGCACCTAACGGGCGGATCGGCCGGTCGCGAGGGAGCCGCGGTTCAGATTGGCGGCACCATCGCCAGCAACATCTCGAGCCTCGCCCACCTCAAAAAGCATGATCACCACGACCTCATGCTCGCCGGCATCTCGTCGGCCTTTGGCGCCGTATTCGGCTCGCCCCTTGCCGGAGCTTTCTTTGGCATGGAGATGTGCTTTATCGGCAAGATCGACTACACCGCGGGCATCTACTGCTTAGTCGCCTCGTTTACCGGCTACTTTACGTCGCTTACCCTGGGTACCGAGTACGAAGCGAATGTCATCGTCAGCGTTCCCGCCATGACGCCCAAGACAGTCGTCATCGTTGTTATCAGCGCCATCATCTTCGGTCTGACGGCACGCCTCTTTGCCTGGTCGGTTCGAACCGTCAAGAGCCTGTACGGTCGCTTTATCACCAATTACCTCGTTCGCGCACTTATAGGCGCACTCGTGGTTTTGGCCGCCTATGCCCTCCTCGACGCCTGGGACTACGCCGGCCTTTCCACGTGGCTTTCCGGCGCTGGATTTGCCGGCAACACCACCCTGGCGGACGCAGCCATCAAGTTGGTCGTCACAGCGCTCACCCTGGGCGCCGGCTTCCAAGGCGGCGAGGTCACGCCCCTGTTTGGTATCGGTGCGGCGCTCGGCGGCTGGATAGGTTGCCTCGTCGGAATCGATCCCAGCTTTCTGGCAGCACTGGGCATGCTCGGCGTGTTCTGCGCCGGCCTTAACGTGCCCATCACCACCTGCATGATGGCCATCGACCTGTTCCACGGCACGGCCGCCGGGTTCTTTGTCATCGTGGCCTTTATCAGCTACCTAACCGGAGGACACCGCGGCGTGTACCCCGCCCAGCGCATCATCTCACCCAAGCGCCGCTCGCTTATTGTGGACGAGGGCGGTACGGTGGCGGATGCTATCGAGCGCCACAACGACCTGATAGAGTAGATGTAATAATCGCCGTGCAGCCACAATCGGGACAACGTAACCCGAGCGCGACCGCACCGTCACGTCATACGCCGGGAGTCGCCCCATGCACGCAACTGATTTTGGTCGCACGCTCATCATCGCCAACCCAGCCGCCCAGTCAGGTGCGGCACACGAAGTTGCCGAACGCCTGCAACGCTTTTTGGACATGACTGCACGCACATCCCAGTTTGACCTGGTGCTGACCGAGCGAAATGGACACGCCAAGGAGCTGGCCGCACAGGCTCAGGGCTATCGCACCGTTATCGCCCTTGGCGGCGACGGCGTGATCCACGAGGTCGTTAACGGGCTTATGACGCAAAAGGAGGACGCACGCCCCGCTCTTGCCGTCCTGCCCGTGGGCTCCGGCAACGATTTTGCCCAAACGCTCGGCATCGACGATTTCTCCGGCAAGGATTTTGGCGCGCTGCTCACCTGCGAGCTGCAGCGTCAGGACATCGGGCGCATCCGCTCATGGAACCCCGCAAACGGTATCGGCAAGGCTTCCGTTGAGTACTACGACCAGACGCTTTCGGTCGGCGTCGATGCCGCCATCGGCCTGGGCACCACCGAGCTGCGCAAAAAGACCGGCTTGACGGGCGCACCGCTCTACACCCTCTCGGGACTTGAGCAGTTTGGCTTGCGCTATCGCAACTACCCCATGACAGCCAGCTTTGACGGGGCGCCCGCCGAGCGCGTGAGGGCGATCATCATGGCGATTCAGCTGGGCCCCACGTATGGCTCGGGCTATCGCATCTGCCCCGATGCCGACCCCTGCGACGGCATGCTCGACGTCTGCTACGCTTGTGGCCCCGTCCCTCGCGCGGTTGCCCTGCCTATGTTTCTTTCGGCCAAGGACGGCCACCACACCAAGCTGCCACCGGTTCGCATGCGCCCCTGCCGCCATGCTGAGCTCACCTTTGAGGAGCCCGACTACCCCATCCAGGCCGACGGCGAGCCCGTTGTCGCCTCGCGCATCGAGGTCGACATCCTCGGCGGCGCCCTCCACGTCTGGCACCCCACCCGCTAGCCATCCCTAAGTTGCGGTGAAATAGGGACTGTTTATGCAGCTAAAGCCGCAAAACAGTCCCTATTTCACCGCAACTTATGAGGAGGCTATTCGTCGCTGCCCGGCTTGCGACGGTTGGCCTTTTTAATGGCGTTGAAGTGCTTGTCATTGAGCCTGCGCTGGCGAGAGCGCTGAGGCACCTTGGTCTTTACGCGTCGGCGCGGTGGACGCCCGCGACGCTCAAGCTCAGCACGCAGCTTACGCAGGCAGCTACTACGGTTTTGGAACTGACTGCGGCTCTCGCGCGCCGTCACGGTAATTCCCGAAGGGATATGTTTCATGCGCACCGCCGAGTCCGTCGTGTTGACGCCTTGTCCGCCCGGACCTGTCGCGCGAAACACCTGCACCTCGCAATCGCGCGCCAACTCCTCGGCCGACATCTCGGCATAGCGCTCATACTCGCGCCATCCCATCTTGTTCTCATCCATATCAACACCTCCCCTCATACAAAAAATGTGACAAAGGGACGGTCCCTTTGTCACATCGCATACCAATCGCTTGTGTTGCGCGCTTAGGCGAAGGTAATCTCGCCGGTCTCGCAGTCCATATCGGCGATACGGGCCAGGCTCTCGACGCGGAAGCCGCGCTCGCGGAGCTTATCGCCGCCGCCCTGGAAGCCCTTCTCCACTGCAATGCCAATACCGGACACCTCGGCACCCGCAGCCTCGCAGATCTTGATAAGACCTTCGAGCGCGCAGCCGTTGGCCAAGAAGTCGTCGATGATCAGGACCTTGTCGCCCTCGGACAGGAAACGCTTGCCAACGATGACCGGGTACTCCTTCTGCTTGGTAAAGGAGTAGATGGTCGTGGCATATTGCTCGCCATCGAGGTTGATGGACTGCGCCTTCTTGGCAAAGACCACCGGCACACCGCCAAAATGCTGAGCCGCGATACAAGCCATGCCAATGCCCGAAGCCTCAATCGTCAGAATCTTGTTGATCTCGACGCCCTCGAACAGACGGGCCCACTCGGCACCCATGTGGTCAAACAGCTCAACGTCGCACTGGTGGTTGAGGAAGGCATCAACCTTAAGGACGTTACCGGCCTTTACGATGCCGTCATGGCGAATACGATCCTCAAGCTCCTGCATGGCGCAACCCCTTCTCGCGGCAACGATACCGCGCGATTAATAAACGTTGTTCGATAGTCTACCACGGACCGACCCCCGCCCGCCCCACAAGCCGCATCGCACCACAAACCAGTCTTTTTGGGACGGTGCGAATCGTGGCAGACAGCCTCCCAACACGCTAATGGCGGGCGCGCATCCTCACCAAACGCACCATGGCGAGCGCAAAGCCCACAGCGGCCACAGCCATCAACACATAGAACACCGAACGAAAACCAAACAAGAACACATCCGGACGGCCTGCAACAAAACTGGTCACGGCCTCGCCCATCGCCACGCTCATCTGCCCATACAGGATATGCGACGCCACCGTAATGCCGAGTGCCATGCCAGCATAGCGCGCCAAACTGCCCAAACTGCCCGCAAAGCCGAGTGCTTCGCGCGGAGCCGAGCCCATATACAGCGAGTTATTGGGGCTCTGGAAAATCGACGTACCGCACGACATAAACGCGACACAGCACACGATCACAGGGATGGAAGAGCGCTCGTCGAGCGTGCTTACCGCAAAAAGACCGCATACGTACACGCCCAGGCCGACTGCCGTGGGGCCCTCGCAGCCAACACGGTCCGAAACCGTACCCGAAAGCGGTCCGATAAAGGCATTCACCATCGGCAGCGCCAAAAAGAGCAGTCCGGAAATGTCAGAACCAAAGCCGTGGGCGTCCTGAAAATAGAACGGCAGAATAAACTCGGATGCGCCAATGCCAACGAACACGATGAGCATGCAGGCAAGGTTGATAGTGAAGGCCGAATTTGCAAAGCAGCGACGAGCGGCCTCGGCAAGGGACATGGGGCACTCGCCGGCCTCCGGCTTAACATGCGGCAGCGTGTAGAGCCCCACGATAAACGAGATGACGCCAATAGGCAGATTGATGAGGAAGATACTCTCCCAGGGAAAGCTTGCCACCAGCATGCCACCGAGCACGGGGCCACACATCATGCCGAGGGCCACGAAGGTCGCGAGAATACCCATGGCACGACCTCGTTCGCGCGCCGGAAACGACTCGGTGATGATACCCATGTTGTTAGCCATGGCCGCTGCGCAACCGATGCCCTGAACAATGCGTGCCAGGATAAGAACCTCGAGCGAGGCCGAAAGGCCGCACAGCAGCGAACCGACCGAAAAGACGATGACGCCCAGCTGGAACACATTCACCTTGCCGCGCACGTCACCCAGACGGCCAAACGGCAACATGGCCACGCATGTCGCAAGCAGATACACCGAACTCACCAGCTGAATGCGGTCGAGGCCCACGCCCAGCTCCTTTTGCATCACGGGCAGCGCCACGGTCACGACGGTCGAATCCAGACACACCATAAACGTCATGATGAGCACGGTAAACAGAATCGCCCATTTGTTCTTGCCATGGGTGTCGCCCTCTAGAGCAATGTGCTCGCGGCGCAGCTGCTCTGCGGTTTTCTCCATATCCATCCTTTCGAGTGGCCCAACGCAAAAAACGGGGCCCCAATCGCCTGCAAACAGTCGCGATTGGGGTCCCGCCTACGGAATCGGAACGAAAGGTCGCCGAAGCTTTCTGCCAGCATCGGCGCCTTGTGCGAACGCTAGCCTAGCACTGCTCGAGCGCCTGCTCAAGGTCGGCAATCAAATCGGCCGTGTCCTCGAGGCCGCACGACAGGCGCACCATGTCGGCGGAGATGCCACAGGCGATGAGCTCCTCATCGTTCATCTGGCGGTGCGTGGCATTAGCGGGATGCAGGCAGCAAGTGCGGGCATCTGCCACGTGCGTGGCGATCTGGGCGAGCTTGAGGCTCTTCATAAAGGTCTCGGCCGCCGCGCGACCACCGTTAAAGCCAAAGCTCACAACACCGCAGGTACCGTTGGGCATGTACTTCTGAGCCAGGTCATAGTACTTATCGCCCTCCAGACCCGGATAGCTCACGAAGCGTACCTTGGGATGACTCTGCAGGAACTTGGCAACGGCCAGGCCGTTCTCACAATGACGCGGCATGCGCACATGCAGGCTCTCGAGCGAGCTGTTCAGGAAGAACGCCGCCTGCGGGTTCTGCATGGGGCCAAGGTCGCGCATGAGCTGCGCTGTGGCCTTGGTAATGAAGGCGCCCTCGCGACCGAACTTCTCGGCATAGGTCACGCCGTGGTAGCTCTCGTCGGGCGTGGTGAGACCCGGGAACTTGTCCGCATGAGCCATCCAGTCAAACTGACCGTGATCGACGATCACGCCGCCCAGGTAAGCAGCATGTCCATCCATGTACTTGGTGGTGGAGTGCGTAACGATGTCGGCGCCCCACTCAAAGGGACGGCACATCACGGGCGTCGGGAAGGTGTTGTCGACCATCAGCGGCACGCCGTGGTCATGTGCGGCCTTGGCAAAGCGCTCAATATCGAGCACGGCAAGGGCGGGGTTGGCGATCGTCTCGCCAAAGACGAGCTTTGTATTGGGCTCAAAGGCTGCCTCGAGCTCTTCATCGGTGCAGTCGGGGGCGACGAACGTGCAGGTCACGCCCATGCGGCCCATGGTGTGGGCGAGCAGGTTATACGTACCGCCGTAAATGGCAGAGCTTGCGACCACGTGATCGCCGGCACCAGCAACGTTAAAGATCGCGAGGAAGTTCGCAGCCATGCCCGAACTCGTGAGCATCGCTGCGGTGCCGCCCTCCATCTCGCAGATCTTGGCGGCAACCAAATCGCACGTGGGGTTCTGCAGACGGCTGTAGAAGTAGCCAGACTCCTCCAGGTCAAACAGCTTGCCCATGTGCTCCGACGTGTCGTACTTCCACGTGGTGGACTGGTAGATGGGCACCTGGCGCGGCTCCGCATCTCCCGGGTGATAGCCGCCCTGAACACATGTAGTACCGATAGTCTGCTCGCTCATATCTAGCTCCCTTGCCTGGGTTACGTTTTATTCGGTTCACGATACCGCTACCCTGCACCCCTCTCAACCCATCCCCAAGGTAGGTTATGGGACAAATTGATTAGGGGTATTTATCTCAAGCCTTGGGCATTTGCTCGATAGATAAAAATGAGGCATACATGAAGCTCTCGATGATTACATGCCCCGTCACGGGTACCATAGGCGGGTACACCGTGACCAAGGAGACAACGATGAAGCAGATCGATACCACCCAGCTCGACACCGCCGCCTGCCAGGCTCAGGCTGCCGAATACCACGCCCGCGGCTTTAACTGCGCACAGGCCGTTGCCTGCACGCTCGCACCTGCCGTCGGGCTCGACCCCCAGACCGCCTTTACCCTCACCGAGGGCTTTGGCGCCGGCATGGGTGGCATGACCGAGACCTGCGGCGCCATCTCGGGCGCTGTTGCCATCATGGGCTTTGTAATGAGTGACGGCATGGAGAACCCCAAGACCAAAGGCCAGACCTACAAGCTGTCGCGCGAGATTGCCAAGCGATTTGGCGAGAAGAACACGACGACCGTCTGCGGCACGCTCAAGGGCATCGGATCGGATAAAGGTCCGCTCCGCAGCTGCCCCGGCTGCATCGACGATGCCGTCGAGATCGCCTGCGATGTGCTAAAGCAGCTCGCCGAGTAAACGGCAGCAACATAAAACGACGGCCGGCGCGTTTGGGATCCATCCAAAAGAACGCCGGCCGTCGCCGTTAGAACTCGGCAAATTTGGGAGCGCCGACCTCGATCTCTTCGCGCCCCGCCATAAGCTCGCGCATCTTGGCGCAAAATTGCTCCTGCTCCCCCGCTTTGAATACCAGGTGAAGTGTCACGGCATCCGCGTAATCGGTATCCGAAACCTTGGCACCCGAATCCTGCGCCAAACGAAGCACCTGCTCATACTGCGGATAGGCCACATGCACGTCAACAGGCACGACACTCGTCATCTCGACAATCTGCCCGGCCTCCCGAGCAGCTGCCACCGCCGCCTGCGTCGCCGCAGTATAGGCGCGCACCAAGCCACCAGGTCCCAACAGCGTTCCACCAAAATAGCGCGTCACCACGCAGCAAACATTTTTGAGCTCTGCGCCGCGCAACACCTCGAGCGTCGGCATACCGCTCGTGCGGCTCGGCTCACCATCATCGCTCTGGCGCTCGCGTCCATCGACTAAAATCCACGCGGGAACATTGTGTCGAGCGTCGTAATGACGCTTGCGGACCATCTCGATAAAGGCATTCGCCTCATCCTCGGACTCAATATGGACCAGCTGGGCAATAAACCGGCTCTTGCGGTCAACGAACTCGCCCGTAGCCTCAATATTCGATTGCAGAGTAAAATAGCTGTCCAACAAAGCCCCTCAACAAAATAAAGCGCAGCAACAAACAGCCTCAATAATACGGCAAAGACAGCACCGTTGACCTCGCCAACAAGAACGGAAACGCCAATGATACCGTCACCAACAGCGAGAACCCGTCAGCGCGAGCAAGGTGCCTTGAAAGACAAGGGCATTGACCTTATGGTCATGCCCGAAGCCTTGAAAGGCAGATTGCCGCGCTGACGGGTTCGCAGCGTCAACAAAGTGCTGAGTGGGCCGATAAGCCGGGTTCTGTCGTGAACGGTCATTTATCTTGTCTGCACGTTACCATGCAGCTCCACGCACGCTACCCGAACGCGGACCGGGCCGGCCCATAGCGTTCCTATTCGCGCTTGCTCCGGATGGGGCTTGCCAAGCCGCCGTGTTGCCACGACGCTGGTGGTCTCTTACACCACCGTTTCAGCTTTTCCCTTTACGCCTTGCGGCGCAGGTGGGAGTCTTCTTTTCTGCGGCGCTTTCCGTCGGATCACTCCGCCCGGCCGTTAGCCGGCATCCCGCCCTCTGGAGCCCGGACTTTCCTCACGCGTACTGCAAGCAGCACATCGCGCGACCGTCTGGCCCACTCAGCAGTGCAAGAGTGTAACACACCGTTGCCGCAGGCAATGGCACAACGCAAACGCTCGACACGATAAACCAAGAACCGCCATGCGCTACAATGGTCCTGTCGATGGGCAACGTCGTCAGTCGAGACGCGACCGCGCTCCACACCCCTCCGTCTACTCGGTGTGTTCCCGCCTCCTCCCCGAGGCGGGATGTCGGCATTTTTCATGCACTGACAACCCAATAGCCTGTGGACAGCCCTGGCAGCATTGCGTACCTCGGCTGCAAATGCAAAAAGGGACCCGTCCATTGCGGACGGATCCCTTAAAACAAGTGATCGTCAAACCGATTTACTCGGCGTCGGTCTCCTCGTCCTTCTTCTCGGAAGGCAGCGGGGTAACCTCGATCTCGACGCCCAGAGTCTCAGCAGCGGACTTCATGGACAGGGAGATACGACGACGGTCGAGGTCGATCTCCATGACCTTGACCTGAACCTTGTCGCCCACGTGGGTGACCTGAGAAGGCTGATCGACGTGCTTGTTGGCCATCTCGGAGATGTGGACCAGACCCTCGATGCCCTCGCCCAGGTCGACGAAAGCGCCGAACGGGACAAGCTTGGTCACAGTGCCCTCGACGATAGCGCCGACGGGGTACTTCTTGACCAGTGCGCGCCACGGATCCTCGGTGGTCTGCTTGAGACCCAGGGAGATGCGCTCGCGGTTGAGATCGACGTCGAGAACCTCGACCTCGACCTCCTGGCCGACCTTGACAACCTCGGAAGGATGGTTGACGTGGTTCCAGGAGAGCTCGGAGATGTGGATGAGGCCGTCGATACCGCCGAGGTCGACAAAGGCGCCGAAGTCGACGATGGAGGAAACGGTGCCCTGGAGACGCATGCCAGACTTGAGCTTGGACAGGATCTCGGAGCGCTCGGCCTTACGGGACTCCTCGAGCACGACACGACGGGAGAGGACGACGTTGTTGCGGTTGCGGTCCATCTCGATGACGCGGGCCTCGATGCGGGTGCCCATGTAGGAGGTGAGGTCCTTGACGCGACGGAGGTCGACGAGGGAAGCGGGCAGGAAGCCACGCAGGCCGATGTCGAGGATCAGGCCGCCCTTGACAACCTCGATAACCTCGCCTTCGACGTTCTCGCCGGAGTTGAACTTCTCCTCGATGCGGTTCCAAGCACGCTCGTACTCGGCACGCTTCTTGGACAGGACCAGACGACCGTCCTTGTCCTCCTTCTGGAGAACCAGAGCCTCGATGGGATCACCGAGTGCAACGATGTCTGCAGGGTTAGCGTCCTTGCGGATGGACAGCTCGCGGACCGGGATAACGCCCTCGGACTTGAATCCGATGTCAACGAGCACCTCGTCATGCTCGATCTTAACGACAGTGCCGTTAACGAGATCGCCCTCATCAAAGTCGGTAATCGTACCGTCGATGAGGTTGTTCATCTCCTCCTCGTTGACATCGTCAAGAGAGAAAATGGACGAGTTCTGAATCTCACTCAAAGGTGGACCCCTTTCGAACTACGGGGCCCCGATTGCTAGGACCTACAGAAGGGTGCGACAAGCACACAACGTTTAGGAACACTCGGGAGCCGACAGATACTAATGTGACGCTTATGCAATCACGTTCGTATAGGTTACGGGGAAATCATTTCGATTTCAAGCGTGAACTGCGATTTTTTACTCGTATGGAGACTTTTTCGCAATCTTGTGGACGACCGTCTCCATAAGTTGACGATAGGCAGTTAGGCATACGGCTTTGCGGTAAAGTATCCGGAGCCAACGATTCTGGAACGATTTTTCGAGAAAGGTGCCCGCGTGCTCAAAGCAGTCGTTTTCGATATGGACGAGACGCTTCTTAGCATCAACCTCAACGCGTTCATCCTTCGCTATTTTAAGGATGTCTCGTCGATGCTCGCGGATATCGGACGCCGCAGCCGCGGTGGCACGATGGCACGCCTCGGCACCATCCTGGTCGACCTCAACGCCAACCGCCGAAGCGGCACGGACAACCGCACCAATCTTGAGTTTTACCGCACCGAAGTCGAGCGCCGATGCGGCATCTGCCTCTCCGATCCGATCATCTACGAGGCGTTTACCTACTACGACCGCGAAGTTCTTCCACACAAGAATGACGATGTCATCAACGCCCACGCCATGCCGGGCGCACACGCCGCTCTCCAGGCCGTACAGGACGCAGGACTGCGCTGCGCGCTCTTTACCAACCCCAGCTTTCCCCAGGGGGCCATCGAGTGCCGCATGGGTTGGGGCGACCTGGCCGACGCCCCCTTTGAGCTCGTCACGCACATGGGAAACACCACCCGCTGCAAGCCCGATGCCACCTACTATCTCGAGCAGCTTCAGGTGATGGGACTCGACCCACACGAGGTCCTTATGGTGGGCAACGATCCCAAGCGCGACTTCCCTAGCCCCGCCTGCGGCATTCAAACTGCCTATGTTGGCCAGGGAAAACCCGGCCGAGCCACCTGGCACGGAACCATGGAAGACTTCGCCCGCGACTTTAACGCCGTAATCGAAGCCTTCTACGAACACCAAGTAGCCGGCGAACTGTCCTAACAAACCTGGGTTTTGCCGATCATGATGTTGAGGATCTCGACATCGGTATCTTTCATACCTACACGGCCCACGTAGCCCATGCTGGCGATTGTCTGCTCGACGGTATCCTGGATCAGGCCCTCACCGGCGCGGAAGCCGCGACCCTGCATGGCCATATCGTGACCCAGAATCGCCGCATCAACGGCAGCGGAAATCTTGGCGGCACAGCTTGCCTTGGCGCCATCGCACACGATGCCGCCCACGTTACCGAGTGTGTTCGAAACCGTCGCGCCAATCTGCTCGCGCGTGCCACCGCACAGCCAGGTAATCGCAGCGCCGGCGCCACACGCGGCGCAAATAGCACCGCAAAACGCCGAGAGCGCACCAATATAGCTCTTGATATGCACGGCGATAAGATCGGACAGCATCACGGCGCGCACCAGGCGATCGTGGTCGCAGCGCAGGTACTCGGCATACTCCATAACGGGCAGTGCGCAGGTAATGCCCTGGTTGCCCGAGCCGCACACAATGGCGACCGGCAGCGCGCAGCCGTTCATACGGGCGTCGGACCCGGCGGCCGCACGGGCGCGGGCACGGCAGGCGACGTCATCGGCACGAGCACCCAGCAGCGTACGACCCACCTCGGCACCCCAAGCGTGCGCAAGGCCCTCGGCACTGATCGCACCATTCAGCTCAATCTGACGCTCAACGGCAGCGCGGGCGTCCTCAATGTCACCGTCCTCGATAAAGTCGATGATGGACTCAATGCTCATAGGGGTATCGGCGTTATCTGCCGCACGCTCGGCCACCACGCGCTCGGCGCAGGCGGCACACTCCCCCGCCGACTTGCCGCATACCGGAATACCGTCGAGCGTATGGCACGTGACATTAGTGTGGTGATCGGTAATCTCGACGACCGCGGTATGGCCCCCGGCCGTGGCAGTCACCTTGATGTAGAGGTTGGGCACACCCTCGACAAGCGACACATCGCAGTAGCCGGCGTCGGCGAGGAGCTCGGCCACGCGAGCGCGGTCTTCATCGTTAACGCTCTCGAGCACCTCGAGTGCGCTCTTAGCGTCGCCGCCCACGGCACCCAGCACGGCCGCGGCCTCAATACCGTGCATACCGCCCGAGTTGGGCACGGTCACGCTCTTGACGTTCTTGATGATGTTGCCCGAGCAGGCAACATCCATATGATCGGGTTCGCAACCGAGCGTCTGGCTCGCCAGCGCCGCTGCATAGGCAACGGCAATGGGCTCGGTGCAGCCGAGTGCACAAACAAGTTCGCGGTTCAAAACATCGCAAAACGCGGCATCACGGATGGAATCGGTGGGCATAGGTATCTCCTGCTTGCATAACGGGCTGGGCTCTCAAAAAAGTTAGCTCCTTTATTTGATAACAATGCATCAAAAACCGCAACCTTCGTTCCGGCGGACGGCGCTCAACCGCAAACTGGCGGAATTATTCATGGGAAACCGGTCTTGTTGCAAGCTAAAGCGTTTGACCAAAAAACGCCCGAGCGTTTACACAAAAGTCGCGCTATCATGCAGTCGAACGCGGTAAAACCTTTAGCAATCTCGCCGCACAGACCAGAGAGGAACCATCTATGAAGATCGGTATCGGTAACGACCACGCCGCCGTCGAGCTCAAGAACATCATCTCCGAGCACTTGAAGGAGCGCGGCTGCGAGGTCGTGAACTTTGGCACCGACACCTCCGAGAGCTTTGACTACCCCATCGCCGGCTACAAGGTGGGTAAGGCCGTTGCCAACGGCGACGTCGACCTGGGCATCCTCATCTGTGGCACCGGTGTCGGAATTAGCCTGGCTGCCAACAAGGTCGAGGGCGTACGTGCCGTCGTGTGCTCCGAGCCCTTCAGCGCCAAGCTCTCCCGCATGCACAACAATACCAACGTGCTCGCCTTTGGCGCCCGCGTCGTAGGCTCCGAGCTCGCCAAGATGATTGTCGACGAGTGGCTCGACGCCGAGTTTGAGGGTGGTCGTCACGAGCGTCGCGTTAACCTCCTCAACGAGATCGATCACACGCGCGGCCTTAAGATCGTCGACGAAGCCTAAACCATTCAGTGCCACAAGCTAACAGCAGGGGCCCGCTCAGAACACATGTCCGAGCGGGCCCCTTCATAGATTTTGGAATAAAAGGGCGCCGCGGATGGAGTTCCGCGGCGCCCAAGCCACACGCTAACAGCTTTAAGGAGTCAAAGCTGGTTTAGCCAAAGAAGCGCTTGATCTCGATCTCGGCGTTCTCCAGGCAGTCGGAGCCGTGGATCACGTTGGCGTTGACATCGACGGCAAAGTCACCGCGGATGGTGCCAGGAGCAGCATCAAGCGGGTTGGTAGCGCCCATAAGGGTGCGCATCTTGGAAACAGCGGAGAGACCGGAAACGACCATCTTGACGACCGGACCGCTCGTCATAAAGTCGCAGAGACCGCCAAAGAAGGGCTTGTCGGCCAGATGGGCGTAGTGCTCCTCGACGGTAGCGCGCTCGAGCGTGGTCATCTCCATGCGCTCGATGACAAGGCCGCTGCGCTCGATGCGAGCGACGATCTCGCCGATCTTGCGGTCGCGCACGGCGTCGGGCTTAATCATGATGAAGGTCTTCTCGATAGCCATAAGGTAGCCTTTCAAGTAGGTTCGCGCGTGCCCAAGTCCCATTCCGGCACCCGCCTGGACTGCATCGTAACAGAGTTTTAGCTGCAGTTAAACAAAAAGCTGTTTATTGAAACGCTGCAATTTATTAAAGCGCTCCATATGTGTCACTTCTGTTTCGAAGCCCGATTAGAGTACCATCCGACCGCCCATCAACCGCACCGAACAGAGCGGGCGGTCGGTTGCCACCCGCGAACGTATCCCCTTCACAACCTGCCCAAAGGTCCTACAGAAGTTCTCGACAAGCCCCTCCCCCATAGCAACAAAATACGGGCGCCCACATCAGCAGGCGCCCGTAAAGCGAAAACGATTTATCAATAAATGGACAATACGTCTTCAGCCAAACCTCTACTTTGCCCCGTGACCCATCTCGACGACCTTGGTTAGCGATCCAAACACGCCTTCGTCGGCCACGAGCTGCGCCTCGGCACGCTGCAGCTGCACGGCAACGGCGGCAGGGGCGGTACCGCCCTCGGTCGTGCGCGCGGCGACAATCGACGGGATGTCGAGCGCCTCGGTAATGTCGCGCTCAAAGAGCGGGCTTGCCTCCTGGAACACCTCAAACGGCAGGTCCTCAAGATTGCTGCCGCGCTTCTCGCACATCAAGACCAGATGGCCCACCACGGCATGTGCCTCGCGGAACGGCAGGCCACGCTTGGCCAGGTAATCGGCAACATCGGTAGCGGCAAGGTGTCCCACGCCGCACTCGCGCGCCATGGCATCCTCGTTGACGGTCCAAGTCGAAATCATTCCAGCCATAACGGACAGGCACTGCATGAGCGTGTGAGCGGTATCGAGCGCGCCCTCCTTGTCCTCCTGCAAGTCCTTGTTATAAGCAAGCGGCAGGCCCTTCATGGTCACGAGCAGCTGCACCAGGTTGCCATACACACGGCCGCTCTTGCCGCGAATAAGCTCGGCAAAGTCGGGATTCTTCTTCTGCGGCATGATGGACGAGCCGGTGGAGTACGAGTCGGAAAGCGTGATAAAGCCAAATTCGGAGCTCGACCACAGCACAATCTCCTCGGAAAGACGCGACAGGTGCATGGCCATGACGGAACCGGCGTAATGCAGATCGAGCAGGAAATCACGGTCGGAAACCGCATCGAGCGAGTTGGGAATCACGCCCGCAAAGCCAAGCTCGGCAGCCGTCATCTGACGATCGAGCGGATAGCTCGTACCGGCAAGCGCGGCAGCACCCAGCGGGCAGTTGTCGGCGGCATCAAAGGCGGCCTTCAGGCGCGTAAAGTCGCGCGCGAACATCCAGGAATACGCCAGCAGATGATGCGACAGCAGCACGGGCTGAGCGTGCTGCATGTGCGTGTAGCCCGGCAGAATCACCTTGTCGTACTTCTTGGCCGCATCCACCAGCACATGGCGCAGCTCAAGATTGGCCTCCATGAGCTCCTTGGCCAGCGCCTTGACGCCCAGGCGTGTGTCGGTCGCCACCTGGTCGTTGCGCGAACGTCCGGTATGCAAGCGCTTACCGGCCTCGCCGATGCGACGCGTCAGCTCGCTCTCGATGGACATATGAATGTCTTCGTCGTTGATGTCGAAGGTGAAGTTGCCGGCATCGATATCCTGTTCGATTCCGGTCAGGCCCCTGGCAATCGCCTGCTCGTCCTCGGCACTGATGATGCCCTGGGCCGCCAGCATTTTGGCATGCGCCTTAGAGCCGGCGATATCCTGCTTATAGAGATGTTTGTCGACCGGCAGCGACGCGCCAAACTCCTGCGTGACCTCGGCCACGCCTGCCTCAAAACGACCGCCCCAAAGAGCCATGGAACCGTCCCCTTTCTCCAAATACCAAAACAAGCGCCCAAAGCAATGCGCCATATCGCTAAAGCGATTTTTCAACCGCTAGTTTTACACATTCCCCACCGTGTGCGGAGCCATGTAGCTAATTTGCAAAGAAGTGACGCGCCATGCACTTGGCGCCCAACGTCTCCCTCCGGATGTTGCCCTGCGAACCATCGATCCAGGCCTTCAGGCTCATGGGGACGTCCTCGACCTTTGCAGCATCGAGCTCGGGCGCGAGGGTAAGTAAAGCATGCGCGATAGCATTGAGCATAATGGATACTCCTCATATATATAGGCACAGAGCCGCCAAATTGATAGAAGGAGCCCTTGATTATCAACTTCATCCGAACACCTCCCACATTCATCCGCACGTGTACGGATGAATGTGGGAACCCGATACCCTGAGGGCCGGATCGGCCGGCCCCGGGAGATCGGAGGACGGCA
>CABUZK010000022.1 GCA_902496115.1 uncultured Collinsella sp.
CCAAGGACGCCAGCACTGTAACGGTCAAGACCAAGGTCCCCAACTTCTCCCTGCTCAAGGATCGTCTGGCCATCATCCGCGTTACCCCGGCTACCCAGTCCGAGGAGGATCGCGCCAAGCAGCCGATCGGTTCCGGCCCCTGGATGTACGACTCTATCTCCGATACCGAGATCACCCTGGTTCCCAACCCCGAGTACAACGGTGAGTATGCTGCCGAGGATAAGAAAATCCAGTACAGCATCCTGACCGACCCCACCGCTCGCGTTACCGCTCAGCAGGAGGGCTCCACGCTCGTTATGGAGCTCGTCACCGCTGACGCCGTCGACCAGCTCGAGAGCGCCGGCTGCAAGATCGATAACGTCCAGGGTTTCGGCACCCGCTTCATCATGTTCAACGTCGCCAAGGAGCCTTGGAACAACGTCAAGGTCCGTCAGGCCGTCATGTACGCGCTCGACACCGAGAAGATGGTCAGCAACACCTTCGCCGGCCTTGCCACCGCTGCCAGCTGCTACCTGCCCAAGAGCTTCACCAACTATCATGAGGCTTCCACGGTGTACAAGACCGACGCCAAGAAGGCCAAGAAGCTCATTGAGGAGTCCGGCATCACCCCGGGCGCCATCACCCTGCGCACTACCGACAACGAGCAGATTAAGGGCATGGCCGCCCAGGTCAAGAACGACCTCGACGCTCTCGGCTTCGAGGTGACCATCCAGACCGATACCTCGCCGGCCACCTACGCTGCCATCGACGGCGGCGAGGCCTACGATATCCTCCTTGCCCCTGGCGATCCTTCCTGCTTCGGCGCTGACCCCGACCTGCTGCTCAACTGGTGGTACGGCGACAACGTCTGGATGCAGACCCGTTGCCCGTGGAAGGAGTCCGCTGAGTGGCAGAAGCTCCACGGTCTCATGGACGAGGCTCTTGCCGCCGAGGGCGACGAGCAGCAGAAGAAGTGGAACGAGTGCTTCGACATCATCGCCGACAACGCTGTTCTGTACCCCGTTGTCCACGTCAAGACCGTCTCCGCTTCCTGGGACGATCCGTCCACCGCGCCCAACGGCGAGGCCCTCGATGGCTTCAAGGGCATCGGCACGACGAGCATGTCCTTCAGGGGCGTCGCGACCGTCAAGGCCTAAGACTCGCTTGAGTCATATGTGGGGCGTCGGTCGTAAGGCAACGTCCTCATAGTTGAAACAAAGACCCGGGCGGCCTCGATGTCGCTCGGGTCTTGTAATGAGTATCCATACTCATATACCAGTTGGTCCTACCGACAAAAGAAAGGGGAGAGAACGTGAACAACTTTCTACGTTTGATTGGAAGGCGTCTCGTGGCGCTGCCGATCATGGCATTGGGCGTCACCGTCCTGGTGTTCTTCCTTATGTCGTTCTCCAAGACCGACCCCGCCTATACGGCGTTGGGTGACGGTGCCTCGCCCGAGGCGGTTGCCGAGTACCATGAGAAGTATGGTCTGGACGACCCCTGGCCCGTGCGCTACGTGCGCTATATGGGCGATCTGATCCATGGTGACATGGGCACCTATGGTGCTGCTCGCAACTCCGTTGCCAAGCGCATCTCCACGGCCCTGCCCGTCACGATGCAGCTGACCTTTATCGGTCTTGCCATCGGCGCGGTCGTCTCGTTTTTGCTCGGCGTTATCGCGGCACTGTATCGCGATAAATGGCCGGACCAAGTGATCCGCGTCTTTTCCATCGCCGGCCTGGCAACCCCGTCGTTCTGGCTTGCCGTTCTGTTGATTCTGCTGTTCTCTTCCTACCTTAAGGTGCTCCCGGCGTCCGGTGCTCTGCCTCACTTCACCACCAACCCGGCTGGCTATCTGGGACGTATGATCATGCCCGCTATCGCTCTGGCATTCCCGCTGACGGGCCAGATGACTCGTATCGTGCGTACGGCCATGGTCGAGGAGCTCGATAAGGACTATGTCCGTATGGCTCGCGGCGCCGGCGTTCCCGAGAAGGTCGTAGTCGGCATCAACGTCTTGCGCAACGCGCTGATCACCCCGGTCACCACCCTCGGTCTTAAGATCGGCTACCTCATGGGCGGTGCTGTCGTCATCGAGGTCATCTTCAACCTCCCCGGCATGGGTACTGCGATTCTGCAGGGCGTTCAGGGCAACGAGGCGAACCTGGTTCAGGGTGTCGTCATCGTCGTTGCTCTTGCCTTCATCATCATCAACATCGTGGTTGACATGCTCTACCTGCTCATCAACCCGCGCATCAGGACGGTGTAGATTATGGTAAAGATTCGAGAGAAGCAAACCGAGCAGCTCGAGAAAGCTGCCTCCAAGGGGCTCAAGCTCGGTGGCTGGAAGAAGATGACGCTGTCTTCTAAGATTGCCGCCGTCGTGCTGGTGCTGGTCGCCCTGACCGCGATCCTTGCTCCCCTGCTTGCCCCCTATAGCCCGGTCGAGATTTTCACTGCTCGCCAGGCTCCCGGCAACGGATTTATCTTCGGTACCGACGATAAGGGTCGCGACATTCTGTCGCGCATGCTCTACGGTGGTCGTTACTCGCTGATCATCGGCTTCGGTGCTACCGCCATGGCTCTGGTCTGCGGCTCGGTCGTGGGCGCCCTCGCGGCGGTTTCGCGCAAGTCCGTTTCCGAGGCGATCATGCGCATCCTGGACATCATCATGTCCATCCCGGGCATCGCCCTCGCTGCCGTCTTCGTCTCCATCCTGGGCAATTCCGTGCCGTCGATCATCTTTGCGATCGGCTTTATGTACACCCCGCAGATCGCCCGTATCGTGCGCGCCAACATCGTGTCCGAGTACGGTGAGGACTATGTCCGCGCGGTCATCGTGTCCGGTGCCAAGGCTCCGTGGATTTTGATCAAGCATGTTCTGCGTAACTGCATCGCCCCGATCATGGTCTTCACCGTGACCTTGGTCGCCGACGCCATCATCTTCGAGGCCTCGTTGACCTTCATCGGCGCCGGCATCCAGGAGCCCACCGCTACCTGGGGCAACATTCTCGCCGACGCTCGCGGTGGCGTGCTCGCTGGCCGTTGGTGGCAGGCACTGTTCCCGGGCCTGGCCATCATGATCACCTGCCTGGCGCTCAACATCCTCTCCGAGGGCATTACCGACGCCATGGCCGCTGCTCCCTCCGCCGCCCTGGATCCGACCGATTCCTCCAAGCGCCGCGAGGCCGACCTGCTGGTCTCCGACCCCGTTCGTGCCTACAAGGAGCAGGCTCAGTCCCTGTCCGCCCGTCTTGGCGCCCTGCGCGATGTCGAACTCAAGCGTAACGACCGCCATGTGCCCGATGAGTCCGTTGAGCCGATCCTTTCGGTCCGCGATTTCTGCATCCAGTTTGAGCACCACGGTGATATCAACGTCGTCGACCACGTTAACTTTGACGTCCGTCCCGGCCAGACCATGGGCCTGGTAGGCGAGTCCGGCTGCGGTAAGTCCATCACCACGCTGGCCATCATGGGCCTGACCGACGATGACGAGCATCTTTCCGGCGAGGTTCTCTGGGAGGGCCGCGACCTGCTCAAGATGAGCAAGAAGGAGTGGTTCGGCCTGCGCGGTACCGATATCGCCATGGTCTATCAGGACGCCCTGTCCTCGCTCAACCCCTCCATGCTCATTTCCGCTCAGATGAAGCAGCTCACCAAGCGTGGCGGCACCCGTAGCGCCGAGGAGCTCCTGGAGCTCGTGGGCCTCGACCCCAAGCGTACGCTCGAGAGCTATCCGCATGAGCTTTCCGGTGGTCAGCGTCAGCGCGTTCTGATCGCTATGGCCCTTACCCGCGACCCCAAGCTGGTCATCTGCGACGAGCCCACGACCGCTCTGGACGTTACCGTCCAGAAGCAGGTCATCAAGCTGCTTAACGATCTTCAGGCCAAGCTCGGCTTTGCCATGATCTTCGTTTCGCATGACCTGGCTCTGGTCGCCGAGGTCGCCCATAACATCACGGTTATGTACGCCGGTCAGGTTATCGAGCAGGCGCCCACCAAGGAGCTGCTCACCAACCCGATTCACGAGTACACCCGCGGCCTTCTGGGTTCCGTCCTGTCCATCGAGAGCGGTTCGGGCCGCCTGCACCAGGTGCCCGGCGCCGTTCCGAGCCCGCGCGATTTCCCCAAGGGCGACCGCTTCGCGCCCCGCTCGAGCCATCCGCGCATCGGCCTGGACACCCGTCCGGTCTTCAAGCGCGTGCCCGGCACCGAGCACTTCTATTCCGAGCTCCCCGACGAGGTGCTCAAGGCAAATGGTTTGACCCCTCACGCGGAGGTGATGTAGATGAGCGAGACCGCAGTCAACGGCGTCGAGCCGATCATCTTCCTTGATGACGTCCACGTCACCTTTAGGACCCGTACCGGCTCGATTCTGCACCCCAACCTGGTTCACGCCGTCCAGGGTGTAACGATTAAGCTCATGCCCGGACAGACCATCGGCATCGTCGGCGAGTCCGGTTGCGGAAAGTCCACCACGGCTAACGTCATGTGCGGCCTGCAAGCCCCCACGAGCGGCAAGGTCTACTTTAAGGGCAAGGACGTCACCAAGCGTACCGCCGAGGACCGTCGTCACATGGGCCGCGTCATCTCGGTCGTGTTCCAGAACCCCGCGACGGCACTCAACCCCCGCATGGTCGTTCGCGAGCAGCTGCTCGATCCCATGCGCGTCCACAACCTGGGCACCGAGGCCGAGCAGGAGAAGCGCGTCAAGGAACTCTTGGAGCTCACCGGTCTGCCCAGTTCTGCCGCCGAGGTTCTTCCCGGCCAGCTTTCGGGCGGCCAGCGCCAGCGCGTCGCAATTGCCCGTGCCCTGTCGTTGAACCCTGACGCCATCATCGCCGACGAGCCCACCTCGGCTTTGGACGTTTCGGTCCGCGCGCAGATCCTCAACCTGCTGACCGACCTTAAGAAGGAGCTCGGCCTGGCCATGGTGTTCATTAGCCATGACATCCAGACGGTCCGCTACATCTCCGACGACATTATCGTCATGAATGGCGGCAAGATCGTCGAGCAGGGCGAGGCCAAGCAGGTCTTCCAGCACCCCCAGGACCCCTACACCAAGATGCTGCTCGGCGCTGCGCCGTCGCTGCTGCATCCCAAGCTCGGCGAGTAGCCTCGCTTTCCCTCCCGTGCGCCCGGTTCCCTTGCCGGGCGCACCTCCGTTGCGATTTCGAAAGGTTGGGTTCACGAGCCATGCCAAGTGCTCAGGAGCTACAACAGCAATTTGGTGAATATCGAGGCGCTATGCCCCGTCCATCGGATTTCGATCTCTTTTGGAAGGACCGCATGGCCGAGGCCGACGCCGTCGAGCTCGACTACGCGATTGAGGCGGCTTCGGTTGCGGATTCCGCGACCTGTCGGTTTTTCGACCTCTGGTATACCGGCATGTGTGGTGCACGCCTGCATGCCAAGTACCTTAAACCCGTCTCGGACGAGCTTGTGCCATTGGTACTTCAGTTCCATGGGTATCCGGGTGCGAGCCGCAGCTGGTTTGAGCAGGCGTCGTTTGCGGGCATGGGCATGGCGCTCATTGCTCTCGATTGTCCTGGCCAAGGAGGCCCCTCCGAGGACATTGGTGGATTTGAGGGCACGACGGTCGCGGGCCATATCGTCGCCGGTATCGACGGCGACCCGGCCAACCTCTACTATGTCCGCCTACACCAGGATATCCGCATTCTGTGCCGTATCGTTCGCGAGCTCGAGGGCATCGATCTTACCCGCGTGTATGTGAATGGCGCATCGCAGGGCGGCGGTTTGGGTATTGCAACCTGCGCGCTTAACAGCGAGCTTATCAATCGCGCCGCCATCCTCTATCCCTTCTTATCGGACTTCCGCCTGGTTTGGGATCTGGACGCCGACGATATTGCCTACGAGGGTCTGCGCTATTGGTCGCGTTGGTTTGACGAGGACTCGACGCGTATCGAGGAAGCCTATGCCAAGCTGGCGTACTTCGATTCCAAGAATTTTGCCCCCATGGTCAAGTGCCCCGTGCTGTTTGGCACGGGCACGGCCGATATCGTCTGCCCTCCGGCGACGCAGTTTGCGGTCTACAACAACCTGACCTGTGAGAAGCGTCATGAGTTCTTTGAAGGCTTTGGCCACGAGGAGATTCAGGATTTTGACGATATGATCATTCCGTTTTTCTGTGAGGGAGGGGAGGCTCATGTCTAAGTGCGAGAGCAATGTTGACGAGCTGATAGTCCCCGGGCTCGTGGGAATTCCTGGAACGGTTTCGTCAAGGCTCACAGAATATCAGGACTGGCACGGTGATGTCCAAGCAGATGTTTCTGATTTAGAGACATGCGCTTCGAGTCTTGAGATTCAAGGCCTGGCCATTACGGCAATTGACTTTGTTAACCCCTGCGCCCGTTACTCGGAGGTTTCCTTTAAGCTCGGTGACGATGCGGTCCACGCTCGTTTGATTGAGCCTGTCGGTCGTGCCCGAGTATCTGAGCGCGTGCCGCTGTGCCTGATGTTCCATGACATCGATCGGCCTGTGCGCGGCTGGCATCACATGACGAGATTTGCCGCCATGGGGTATGCCGTCCTCGCGCTGGATGACGATGTTGCTGGTACGGACGACCTGCAGCGGGGGATTGCTTCGCCCGCTTTTGTCGAGCGCGTCCGTTGGGGTTGCGCGATGGCGAAGGTTGCGCGCAATCTTGATGGCGTGGACTCCGATCGCATTTTTGCGTGGGGCGAGGGCCTTGGCGGCGGTGTCGCGCTGGCGGTTTCTGCTCTGGACGAGCGGGGCCTCGCTTGCACGGCGGTTGCCAATCCGCTTCCCGGCGGTCTCGAGGTGCTGTCGTCTCGGGTGCGCGGATCGGTGCTCATGGGCACATCGCTTATGGACGCCGTGAGCGATCCCAAGGGTCAGTTTGCCGTATTCAACGGTCTTGAGTGTGACCGAAGGCATATCATCTATGCCAAATACGCTCACGAGCGCATCAATGCGTTCGAAAACGAAGTCGTCGACTTCTTTAACCAAACGTTCTACCCGTGTTCTTTGGCCTAGACGGCCTGGACACTGCCAACAAGAGTGGGCGGCATAGGGCCGCTCGCCAGACAACTAAGGAGATTCTTGTGGCAACTCAGAAATTCACCGGCGTTATCCCTCCCGTCGTTGTTCCCGATACCGAAGACCACCAGCTCGATGTTGCCTCCTTTGAGCGCAGCATCAACCGCATGATCGATGCCGGCGTCGATGGCCTGTTCTTCCTGGGATCCTCGGGCGAGGTCGTCTTCTCCACCGACGAGCGCCGTCGCCAGATTGTCGCCGAGGCCGTGCGCATCGTCGACCACCGCGTGCCTGTTCTGGTCGGCATCATCGACACCGAGACCGAGCGCATGATCGAGCACGGCAAGGTCGCTCAGGAGCTGGGTGCCGATGCGCTTGTCGCCACCTGCCCGTTCTATGCCCTGCAGGGCATGACCGAGGTCGAGGAGCACTTCCGCATCCTGCACGAGGAGCTCGACCTGCCCATCTTTGCCTATGACATTCCCGTGTGTGTTCACACCAAGCTCCCCTGGAAGCTCCTTGCTAAGCTCGGCGCCGAGGGCGTCCTGGCTGGCGTCAAGGATTCCTCGGGCGATGACATCTCGTTCCGCTACCTCATTCAGGAGAACGAGAAGAACGGCCATCCGATGAGCATCCTTACCGGCCATGAGGTCGTCGTCGACGGTGCCTATCTCGGTGGCGCCGACGGCTCTGTCCCGGGTCTCGCCAACGTTGAGCCCGAGGGCTACGTTCGTCAGTGGAAGGCCGCTCAGGCTGGTGACTGGGCTACCGTCAAGGCCGAGCAGGATCGCCTCAACGAGATTTCGCACATCTGGGATGTCACCTCGGGCGTCCAGGGCTATGCCGGTGGCGTCGGCGCCTTCAAGACCGCTATGAACCTCATGGGCATCTTCGACAGCCCGACCATGCCGCGCCCGGTGAAGGCCATGACCGGTGAAAACGTCGAGGCGATTCGCAAGGTCCTCCAGGACAACGGTCTCCTTTAAAGCTTTCCCAGGCACCCGACCTCGCCGTTCAACCGTGCGGCCATGACCCATTAGGTCAATGGCCGCACGGTTTCTCGGCGATCTCGGGCACCTGGAAAACCTTTACCGCGCTGTGACGGCTAGCCTGACGGCGCATTTCCTGTAGTTGTTTTTGTCTCCGAAGGAGAACGACATGGAGAACAAGTACGTCTGCTCTGTCGATATCGGCGGAACTAAGATCGCGACTGCCATCATGGAGTACCCGGCTGACGGCGGTGTGCCCCATCCCGTTTTTGAGGCTGAGGTTCCCACCGAGGCCCAGGAGGGTGGCGAAGCGGTCTTCCAGCGTATCGAGGCGTCCATCAAGGCTGCTCTTGAGGCGAATCCCGATGTCGAGGTCCTCGGAGTTGGCATCGGCGCTGCCGGTGTCGTCGACCCCAAGACGGGCGCCATCGCGTATGCCAACGAGATCATGCCCGGCTGGTCCGGCGTTCAGTTGGGGCCGCGTCTGCGCGAGGACCTCGGCCTTCCCGTTGCCGTTGTAGGCGACGTGCAGGCTCATGCTCTGGGCGAGGCCCACTGGGGCGTCGGCAAGGGCAAGTTCTCCGTCTTGTGTTTGGGCATCGGTACGGGCATCGGCGGCGCATATGTCGAGAACGGCCGCGTGATGCAGGGCTTCCATGGTGCTGCCGGCCATATGGGCCACATCGAGTGCTCGGCTGCCGCCGGCATTCCCTGCGCCTGCGGGCGTTCCGGCCATCTGGAGTCGGTTGCTTCCGGAACATCAATCGGGCGCATGTACGATGAGCGTTTTGGCCGCGTCGACCCCAGCCGTCCTTCGGTCGGCCGTGACGTGAACGACCTGTGCCGCGCAGGCGACGCGAAGGCGACCGAGGTCATTCATGACGCCGGCTTTGCGTTGGGCGCCAGCCTGGGCTCGCTCGCTAACATCCTGGACCCTGAGGTCATCGTGCTTTC
The DNA here is from genome assembly GCA_902496115.1 of uncultured Collinsella sp. Classification (GTDB taxonomy): domain Bacteria; phylum Actinomycetota; class Coriobacteriia; order Coriobacteriales; family Coriobacteriaceae; genus Collinsella. Next base: position 8,944 of record CABUZK010000022.1, read on the forward strand.
GGGCGGCGTGATTCACCAAGGTCCCGATTGGCGTTCACAGACGTGGAAGGACTCGGTGCACGAGGGCTATGCCAGCCAGGCGCTCGACCCGCTTCAGGACACGCCGATTCTCATCGGCTCTCTGGAGGGCGACGCGCCGCTCATCGGTGCCGCTGAACACCTTCTTGCGTCGTTGAAGTAAACATAACTACCAAGTGCGCCTTCTGAGGTGCCGCGGATTGACGTGAAAGAGGAGCGAAGCGTACTTCGGTACGCGAGCGACGGTTTGAACGTCAAGGTGCGGTGTCTCAGAAGGCTGTTTTGAGAAAGGTTGAGTCGAACATGACCGTTGATCCTTTGATCCAGTCCCTGAAGGGCAAGCTCGTCGTGAGCGTTCAGGCGTATATGGGCGAGCCGCTTCGTACGCCCGAGACCATGGCTCAAATGTCTCGCGCTTGCGAGCTTGGCGGCGCCGCCGCCATTCGCTGCCAGGGCCTTGCCGACATTGCCGCCATTAAGGGTCGCTGTGAGGTTCCCGTCATCGGCCTGTGGAAGGACGGGCACGAGGGCGTTTACATCACGCCGACGCTGCGTCACGCTCGTGCCTGCGTTGCTGCGGGTGCCGATATCGTGGCGATCGACGCCACCGATCGTCCGCGTCCCGATGGCAAGTCGGTCGAGGATACCTTCCGCCCGCTGCACGAGGAGGGCGTGCTCCTGATGGCCGACTGTGCCACCATCGAGGATATTCGTCGCGCGGTCGATATGGGCTTCGACCTGGTATCCACCACACTCTCTCACGGTGTCGCCGCCATCGACTGCACCATGGCCGATGGCCCTGACCTGCCGCTCCTGCGTCAGGCGACCGAGGAATTTCCCGGCCTTCCCATCATTTGCGAGGGTCGCGTGCATACGCCCGAGGAGGCTCGCGCTGCAATCGACGCCGGCGCGTGGGCCGTTGTCGTCGGCACCGCTATCACGCACCCCACGAGTATTACAAGTTGGTTTAAGGCTGCGCTTGAGGCGTAAGACGGGCCTTGTATCCGCTTGGGGCGGTATACTCAATAAAGGCAATTGATCGCGCGGGATCCGCTGGCCGGGTCCCGCGCTTATTTTAGGAGGCACACATGCAAAAGGGAGATGCCATGGATGCGGCGGAGCGCTCGGAGCGTATCCCCGATATCGTCATCATCACCGGAATGTCCGGCTCGGGCCGAACGCAAGCCATGCATGTGTTCGAGGACATGGGCTATTTTTGTATCGACAACCTGCCCCCACGCCTGATTGCCCAGCTTGCTGAGCTCGTTGGCATCAATACGGGCGTGGGCAGGCACCTTGCCGTTACCTGCGACCTGCGTAGCCAGGGCTTGTTCGATGAACTGCTCGATGCTGTTGCCGCACTGGAAGAGCGCGAGATGAGTTGCGACATTGTGTTTCTCGAGGCGTCTGACGAGGTGCTGATTCGCCGGTATAGCGAAAACCGTCGCCGCCATCCCATTGCAAAGCCGGGGGAGACCACGGCCGACGCTATTCAGCGTGAACGTCTGCAGCTGCAGGGCGTTCGCGATCGAGCCGATATGATTATCGACACGAGCCGCTTGCGCACTTCTGCCTTGCGCAACAAGCTGCGCATGGCTTTTTCCGAGCTGTCCGACCAGCAGCTTATGGATGTCCACGTGTTCTCGTTTGGCTTTAAGCATGGCATGCCCGTCGAGGCGGATATCATGATTGATGTTCGCTTCTTGCCCAATCCTTTCTACGATCCCGAGATGCGCACCATGACCGGTCTCGATAAGAAGGTCTCCGATTTTGTCTTGGACCACCCCAAGACCCAGGAGTTCTGGAAGGCCTGGACCCAGCTGCTCGATACGGTCATGCCGGGTTATATCGCAGAGGGCAAGCCGCAGCTTTCCATTGCTATCGGCTGCACAGGCGGACAGCACCGTAGCGTCGCCATTGCCGAGGCCACGGCCCGCTACCTGGAGGGTGCTCAGTATCATGTGAGCATCTCCCACCGTGACCTGTCGCGTGCCAACACGAAGGCATAGGTTTACATGTCGTTTACCGCTGAGGTGCGTGACGAGCTTGCGCGCTGCGAACCAGAATGCGAATACTGCGATTTGTCGACGCTTGCTGCGCTCACGCGTGTGAGCGGCACGCTTTCGCTGGCGGGCTCGGGACGGTACCGATTGACGGTCGCGACCGAGACGGGTGCTGTGGCGCGCACGATGATTGCGCTGACGCATCGTATCCTTAAGCTCAAGACCGAATTCACGGTTCGTAAGTCGGTCCTGCACAAGGTGCGAAACTATCTCATCACCTTGCCCGATCAGCCCGATTTGGATAAGGCTCTGGTGCTGCTGGGCATTCTCGACCGTAGGGGAGGGCTCGTCGCGGGTGTGCCGCGCCACATCGTCGCCCGTCCTTGCTGCAGGCTCGCCTATATTCGCGGTGCGCTGATTGCCGGAGGCTTTGTTGCCGACCCGCGTGGCGATTTTCATTTGGAGATTGCCGTCCAGGGCGAGGAGTATGCAAAGGGGCTTTGCGACCTTCTGGAGCAGATTGGAGTTCACGCCCGCGTCAATGCGCGTCGCGGCTCGTATGCCGTGTACATCAAGAGTGCCGAGGAGATTAAACGTCTGTTACAGCTGATTGGCGCCAAGCGCAGCGTTGCCGAGATTGAAGAGGCCCGCGCGGTTAAGCTGGTGAAGAACGACGTGAATCGTCGCGTGAACGCAGAGCTTGCCAACCAGACCAGAAGTGCCGGTGCCGCCCAACATCAGCTTGCGCTCATCGATGAGCTTGATCGGCGCGGTTTGCGCGAAACGCTGCCGGACGCTCTGGCAGTTTTTTGTGACTTACGCGAGCGTTACCCCGATCTCTCACTGCGAGATTTGGGGGAAATGGCCGACCCTCCTTTGTCGAAGTCGGCCTTGTATCACCGTGTTTTGCGCCTTGAAAAGCTCATTGAAGCAAGCGGGTAGTTTAACGCAATAGCTTTTATGGTGGTTTAACTGCTGTTTTATGCGTTAAAGCGTTTTAACGCAAATTTGATTTTCAATTTCGAGCATTCTCGTGAAATTCAAGCCAAAAAAAAGGTATATTAGGCGAGTGGTTAGTTTGTGGGCCTCAACGGCAGGCGCTGTAGCTTGCGGGGGCCTTACGAAAGGAGACACAATGGCAGTAAAGGTTGCTATTAACGGCTTCGGTCGCATCGGTCGTCTGGCCTTCCGCCAGATGTTCGGTCATGAGGGCTCCGAGATCGTCGCTATCAACGACCTCACCTCTCCCGATATGCTCGCTTACCTGCTGAAGTACGACTCCACGCAGGGCAACTATGCTCGCGATCACGAGGTCGTCGCTGGCGAGGATTCCATCACCGTTGACGGCAAGGAGATCAAGATCTACAAGGAGGCCGACGCCAACAACCTGCCTTGGGGCGACCTCGACGTCGACGTCGTTCTCGAGTGCACCGGCTTCTACACCAGCAAGGCTAAGGCTCAGGCCCACATCAACGCTGGCGCCAAGAAGGTCGTCATCTCCGCTCCGGCCGGCAGCGATCTGCCCACCATCGTGTACAACGTCAACCACGAGACGCTGACCGCTGAGGACAACATCATCTCCGCTGCTTCCTGCACCACCAACTGCCTCGCCCCGATGGCCAAGGGCCTGAACGACTTCGCTCCCATCGTCTCCGGCATCATGACCACCATCCACGCCTTCACCGGCGACCAGATGCCGCTCGACGGCCCGCAGCGCAAGGGCAACTTCCGTCGCTCCCGCGCCTGCTCCGAGAACATCGTCCCGAACACCACGGGCGCTGCCAAGGCCATCGGCCTGGTTCTCCCCGAGCTCAACGGCAAGCTCATCGGTGCCGCCCAGCGCGTCCCGACGCCGACCGGCTCGCTGACCAACCTCTACGCCGTCGTTGACAAGAAGGTCACCGTCGACGAGGTCAACGCTGCCATGAAGGCCTACGCCGAGACCATCCCCGATACCTTCGCTTACAACGAGGACCAGATCGTCTCCCGCGACATCGTCGGCGAGACCCACGGCTCCATCTTCGACGCCACTCAGACCATGTGCTCTGATCTCGGCAACGGCCAGACCCTCGTTCAGGTCACCTCTTGGTACGACAACGAGAACTCCTACACCTCTCAGATGGTCCGCACCATCAAGTACTTCGAGAAGTTCGTTGCTTAATTTAGCTTTTAGCGAATAGCTCGTTGAGCGTCTAAAGAAGGGCGCGGCCTTTAAGGGCTTATGCTCTGGGGTCGCGTCCTTTTTTATTGGAAACCGTGCGCACATACGTGCACACATGTACGAAAGGTAGAAGCAAACATGGCCTTTACCAAGAAGACCGTCCGCGACATCGATGTCGACGGCAAGCGCGTTCTCGTTCGCGTTGACTTCAATGTGCCTATCAAGGACGGCGTCGTGGGCGATACCACCCGCATCAAGGCTGCCCTTCCCACCATCAAGTATCTCGTCGAGCACAACGCTCGCGTCATCCTCATGAGCCACCTTGGCCGTCCTGCCGGCACTGGTTTCGAGCCCGAGCTTTCGCTCAAGCCGGTTGCCGCCAAGCTCGCCGAGCTTTCCGGTCTCGACGTCAGCTTCGTCCAGGACACCTACGGCGAGGAGGCCGCCAAGGCCGTCGAGGCTGTCGAGCCGGGCAAGGTCCTCGTTCTCGAGAACGTCCGTTTCGATAAGCGCGAGAAGAAGAACGATCCCGAGATCGCCAAGAAGCTCGCTTCCTACGGCGACATCTTCGTTCTCGACGCCTTCGGCACCGCTCACCGCGCACAGGGTTCCGTCGTGGGCCCGGCCGCCTATCTCCCCGCTGTCGCAGGCTTCCTACTTGAGAAGGAGGTCGACACGCTGACCAGCATCTTCGCTGATCCTGAGCGTCCTTTCGTCGCCATCGTCGGCGGTTCCAAGGTTTCCTCCAAAATCGGTGTCCTCGATCATCTGATCGATTCCGCCGACACCCTGATCATCGGTGGCGGCATGGCCTACACCTTCTTCCTGGCCAAGGGCTACAAGACCGTCGGTACCTCCCTCAAAGAGGAGGACTGGGTCGAGCGCGCTGCAGAGATGCTCAAGAAGGCTGAGGACAAGGGCGTCAAGATCCTGCTCCCGATCGATAACCTCGTTGCCGACCACTTCGGCGAGGACGCTACGGGCGAGGTCGTCGCTTCCGACGCCATCCCCGAGGATCGCATGGGCATGGACATCGGCCCCAAGACCGAGGCCCTTTACGCCGAGGCCATCAAGGGCGCCAAGACCGTCTTCTGGAACGGCCCCATGGGCGTTTTCGAGTTCGATAACTTCGCGCACGGCACCAAGGCCGTTGCCGAGGCTGTTGCCGAGCTCAAGGCCAACGGCGGCACCTCCATCATCGGCGGTGGCGACTCCGTCGCAGCCGTCAACAAGTTCGATCTTGCCGACAAGATGAGCTGGATCTCCACCGGTGGCGGCGCTTCCATGGAGCTCGTCGAGGGCAAGGCTCTCCCCGGAGTGGAGGCGCTTCTCGATGCCTAATCGCACTAAACTCATCGCCGGCAACTGGAAAATGAACAACGACGTTGCCGCTGCCGCTAAGCTCGCTGACGAGCTCGCCGAGGCTCTGCCCGAAGTTCCCGAGGGCGTTGAGGTCCTCGTCTGCCCGCCGACCATCGACATCACCACCGTTCACGCCCGCATGCAGGCTGCCCCCATCGCTCTCGGTGCACAGAACGTGTACTGGGAGGCAAAGGGTGCCTACACCGGCGAGTCCTCCTGCGACATGCTCAAGTCCGCTGGCTGCACTTACTGCATCATCGGTCACTCCGAGCGTCGTGGATATTTCCACGAGACCGACGAGGATATGAACAAGAAGGCCAAGGCCCTCGTTGCCGCTGGCATCGTTCCCGTCTTCTGCTGCGGTGAGCCCGAGGAGGTTCGCGAGGCCGGCACCTATGTCGACTTCGTCTGCAACCAGGTCAAGGCAGGTCTCGAGGGTCTCGAGATCACTTGCCCCAAGCAGGTCGTCGTCGCCTACGAGCCCATCTGGGCTATCGGCACCGGCAAGACCGCTACCGCCGAGGACGCTCAGGAGGTCTGCGGCGCTATCCGTGAGACCCTCAAGGAGATGTTCGGCGAGGAGCTCGCTAACGGCATCCGCGTTCTCTATGGTGGCTCTGCCAAGCCCGGCAACATCGCCGAGCTCGTCGCCAAGCCCGACGTCGACGGCGCCCTCGTGGGCGGCGCTTCGCTCAAGGCTGCCGACTTCGCCTCTATGGTCGTCAAGGCAGGCGAGTAGGACATATGGCACAACGTCATCTTCCTGCACTCCTGATCATCATGGACGGCTGTGGCCTGGCTCCGGCCGATGGCGAGAACGCCGTCGCCGCTGCTAAGACGCCCTTCCTTGATAGCCTGTACGAGAAGTATCCTCACACCACGCTCGGTGCTTCGGGCGAGGACGTGGGCCTTCCCGACGGTCAGATGGGCAACTCCGAGGTGGGTCACCTCAACATCGGTGCCGGTCGCATCGTGTTCCAGGAGCTTTCGCGTATCAACAATGCCATCAAGGACGGCTCCATCGCCAAGAACGAGGTTTTCGTCAAGGCTATGGACGACGTCAAGGCTGACGGCAAGACTCTCCACCTCATGGGCCTTATGAGCCCTGGCGGTGTTCATTCTCATATGAGCCACGTCGAGGCTCTGGTCAAGATGGCTGCCGAGCACGGTGTCAAGACCGTTCGCGTCCACGCCTTCATGGATGGTCGCGACGTTGACCCGCAGTCCGGTGCCGGTTACATGAGTGAGTTCTGCGCCTTCCTGGCTAAGATCTCCGAGGAGACCGGTTGCGACGCTCGCGTTGCCACCGTCTCGGGCCGTTATTGGGCCATGGACCGCGACAACCGTTGGGAGCGCATCCAGCGCGCCTACGACGTCATGGTCAACGCATCCGATGCCGATACCGACCCTGTTGCCGGTATCAAGGCCTACTACGAGAAGGATCCGCGCGGCGATGAGTTCGTCGAGCCCTTCGCTGCCCACAACGAGGGCATCCACGAGGGCGACGCGGCCATCTTCTTCAACTTCCGTCCCGACCGCGCTCGTCAGATGACTCGCGTGTTCACGGACAAGGAGTTCGACGGCTTTGAGCGCGAGCAGATCAAGCTTTCGCACTTTGTGACGATGACCGAGTACGACCCGACGTTTGACGTCGAGGTCGCCTTCCCCAAGACGTTCCCCGAGAACGTTCTGGCCGACGTTATCGCCGCCAATGGCCTGAAGCAGCTGCACACCGCCGAGACCGAGAAGTACGCCCACGTGACGTTCTTCCTCAACGGCGGCATCGAGGAGCCCAAGGAGGGCGAGGAGCGCGTGCTCGTCGCTTCTCCCAAGGTCGCTACCTACGACCTGCAACCTGAGATGAGCGCTCCCGAGGTTACCGAGAAGCTTGTCGCCGCCATCAACGAGGATCGCGCTGATTTCTACATCGTGAACTTCGCAAACTGCGACATGGTTGGTCACACCGGTGTCTTCGACGCTGCCGTTAAGGCCGTCGAGGCTGTTGACGATGCCCTGTCCAAGGTTGTCCCGGCGATTCTCGCTAAGGGCGGCTTTGCGCTGATTACCGCCGATCACGGCAACGCCGATCACATGTTTGACGTTGCTTCCGACGGTTCCAAGCATCCGTTCACGGCTCACACCACCAACCGCGTGCCGTTCATCATCGTTGATGAGAAGGCACAGCTCACCGGTATCGAGGACGGCCGTCTTTCCGATATCGCTCCGACCATGCTCACCATGGCTGGTATTGAGCCTTCCGCCGAGATGACGGGTCGCGTACTCGCCACCGAGGCCTAATAGAAAACAAATACCGTTTTCTAGTAAGGGGGTTGTCCACAACCGGACAACCCTCTTTTTTGCGCTATTTCTACCTCGTCACCAAATGGCTGATGGGGGAGTGCTGGGGGTTGTGGTACAGTACTGGAGTTTGAATTGTTCTATTAAGGAGCTTATCTATGGGTCCGTTCCAGATTCTTCTGTTTGTCGTTTGGGCTGTCTCTGCCGTGGCGCTGACGATTCTCGTCCTGATGCATTCCGGTAAGGGCACCGGCGTTTCGGATATGATCGCCAGCTCGCTGTATAACTCCAGCTCTGCCACGGGCGTCATGGAGCAGAACCTCGATCGCCTGACGGTAATTATGGCCGTCGTTTTTGCCGTGTGTGTCGTCCTGTGCATGTTCTTCTTCCCGCAGGGTATCGTCGGCTACTAAGCACGAGCCGTATAAATACTTGAAAAGGGTTCCGCAAGTGCGGGACCCTTTTTGTTTACATATTTGTAACAGAGCCAAAATATCCCCACATACTTCGCCCAACTAAAGAAATTCTCGACCGTTGACGGGAATTACCCCCAAATCGTGTATAAAATGCGCTACTGTATTGCGAAACGTTGGTTCGTTGTGCATATCCAGCCATAGCAACGGGCGGCGTTTTGATGGTTCGGATCGGATTGTCTCGACATGTGTCCGACTGAACATTTCTTTGTCCTATCTCATAAGGAGGATGGCATGGCTGATTCTATGTTCCACCAGCCCGTTATGGGTCGTCGCGCCTTTGTCGGCGGTACCCTTGCTGCGAGCTCCATGGCTTTTCTTGCCGCATGTGGCAAGAAGGGCGGCGACGCTTCCGGTTCTGAGTCCGGTTCGAAGCTGAACTTCTACATCAACAACCCGGTCTGCATCGACCCCTACAACGTCCAGGAGGATCAGGGCACTCAGGTCGAGTACCAGCTCTTTGACGCTCTGACCTCTTACGACGCCGAGAAGGGCGAGATCGTTCCGCTGGCTTGCGAGTCCTTTGAGTCCAACGACGACGCCACCGAGTTTACCTTCAAGATCAAGAAGGCCAAGTTCCACAACGGTGACGACGTTACCTCCAAGTCCTTCAAGCTCGGTTGGGAGCGTCTGGTCAACACCAAGTCGGCTGTCGCTACCGAGTACGGCCCTTCCGAGGTCTCCTATCACCTCTCCATGGTCGAGGGCTATGACGATCTGCTTGCCGGTAACGCTACCGAGCTCAGCGGTGTTACCTGCCCCGACGATGAGACCCTCGTCGTCAAGCTGGCTTCCGCTTACGCCGACTTCCCCTTCGTCGCCTCTCACCCGGCTCTGGCCCCGGTTCCCGAGTGCGCCGAGTCCGATGTCAAGAGCTTCTACCTTGCCCCGGTCGGTAACGGCCCGTTCATGATGGACGGCAAGTGGGAGGATGGCCAGGAGATCAACGTCAAGAAGTTCGACGATTACTATGGCGACAAGGCCAAGATCGATGGCATCCACTTCCAGGTCATCAAGGACATGGAGACCGCTTACAAGGAGTTCCAGGCCGGTAACCTCGATGTCTGCGACGTTCCCGTCGCTCAGATCGATGCCGCCAAGAAGGATCGCGGCGTGTCCAAGGACGGCTACACCATGGGTGACGGCGAGCGCATGCTGCTCGGCGCCGAGCCTTCCACGTACTATCTGACCTGCAACACCACGGCCGAGCCGTTCAACAACGCCGACCTGCGTAGGGGCATCTCCCTGGCCATTAACCGTGAGGCCATCTGCAAGACCATCTTCAAGGGTACCCGTACCCCTGCCGACGGCATTGTTCCTCCGGGCATCGATGGCTACAAGGAGGGCGCATGGGAGTTCTGCGCCTACGATGTCGACAAGGCTAACGAGTACCTCGACAAGGTTGCTCCCGCTGGCGCTAACGGGGATCGTGGCATTAGCGTGACCCTGTCCTACAACCAGGACGGCGGTCACAAGGAGATCATGGAGTCCATCATCGGCGACCTCGCCAAGGTTGGCGTTACCGCTGTCTCCGATACCCCTGAGTGGTCTGCCCTGCTCGAGCAGTATCAGAACTTTAACTATCAGTTCGGTCGTCTGGGTTGGATTGCCGACTACCCGATCATGGACAACTTCCTGTATCCGCTGTTCCACTCCGACTCCCTCGGTGGCGACAACCGCTCCGGTTACAACAACCCCGAGTTCGACGCCAAGGTCGACGAGGCTCGTACTATTGTTGACGACGAGGAGCGCGTCGCTAAGATGCAGGAGGCCGACGCAATGGTCGCTGCCGACTGCCCGGTCATCCCGATTATGTTCTACACGCACACCATCGCCGGCTCCGATCGCATCAAGCACCTCTATGTCGATCCGCAGAAGCACGCCGATCTGGGTACCGCTGAGCTCGCCTAAGAGTTTGCAGCTTCCGTGAGGGTCAAGTATTTACGTAGACCTCATGGGAAACATACAGTTCTCCCTAACCTGGGGTAAACTGGCTGATGGTAATTTTGGGATGCCGGTCTGGCGATCGGCATCCCATTTAGGTTAATCCCTAGATAGGGGAGTGGTATGGGTAAGTACATCGTTAAACGTGTGCTTCAGTTCATCCCGGTGTTTTTGGGCGTTACGCTGATTCTGTTCGCCCTCCAGAATATCGTGCCGGGAGATCCGATCAAGCTGATCGGTGGAGACAAGGCTCTGTCCCCCGAGGTGGAGCTTCAGCTTCGCGTCCGCTATCACCTGGTCCAGACGGACGAGGACGGCAACGCGATCCTTGACGAGAACGGCGACCCCGTTCAAACGTCGCTCGTGGACCGTTACTTGTATTACATGAACGGCCTGCTTCATGGCGATCTGGGCAATTCGTATCAGCGCAAGCTGCCGGTTACGGATATCTTTGCCCAGAAGTATCCGTATACGGTCAAACTCGCCGCGTGCGCCATCGTGCTCGAGGCGATTATGGGTATCGGTGCGGGTATCATTTCGGCGGTAAAGCGTTATTCCTTCTGGGATATTTTGGTAACGCTCACCACGTCGATCCTCGTTGCGGTCCCGGCCTTCTGGCTCGGTATGTTGCTGCAGCTGTTCTTTGGTGTCATCCTCAAGGACGCCACGGGCGGTGCAATCTCCATGCCGATCTCGGGTGCCGGCGGTTCCAGCTCTCAGTATCAGGATTGGATGCACTATGTGCTTCCGACCATTACGCTGGCTTCGGTTTCGACCGCTTATGCTGCCCGCATTATGCGCTCGCAGCTGCTTGACGTCATGAACCAGGATTACATCCGTACGGCAAAGGCGAAGGGTCTCTCCAATCGCGCGATCATCGTCAAGCATGCGCTTAAGAATGCACTCATCCCCGTCGTTACCTATATTGGTGTCGACTTTGGTGGCATGCTTTCGGGCGCCATCCTGACCGAGACGGTCTTTAACTGGCCCGGTATCGGCTATGAGGTCTATCGCGCCATTAGCATGCGTGACTGGCCCATCGTTATGGGCGGCGTTACGCTCATCGTCGTCGTCGTTATGGTGATCAACCTGCTCGTCGACATTAGCTATGCATTCCTCGACCCGCGCATCCGCCTTGGCGGTCCGTCGGATAAGGCCTAAGGGAGGTACGTCTCATGCAGGAAACTGATTCTCAGTCTCAGGAGCAGGCTACCGCCACCAAGGCCGCATCTGCTCCCGCCAAGTCCCGCACGCTGTGGGGCGACGCTTTTAAGCGTCTTCGTAAGAACAAGCTCGCCGTTATCGGTGTCTGCTGGATCATCATCGTCGTTGTGGTTGCCCTGACCGCAGATCTGTGGGCTAAGCCCTGGCTCGGTTCGCCGACGGCTTCCGACTCGACCACCATGGCCGAGACGTCGCTGCTGGCTCCGTGTGCAGAGCACCCGTTTGGCACCGACGCCCTTGGTCGTGACATTCTCGTCCGCGTTATCTACGGTGCGCGCGTTTCGCTGTCCGTCGGCATTATGGCCACCGCGATCTCCACGATGATCGGTCTGGTCATGGGTGCTCTGGCGGGTTTCTACGGCGGCATCTGGGATACGATCATCATGCGCTGTGCGGACATCTTCCTGGCGTTCCCGTACGTGCTGTTCGTTGTTGCCATGATCGCCGTTATCGGCCGTGGCCTTCAGAACGTCTTTATCGCCATCGGTATTCTCGGCTGGCCTTCGATTGCGCGCGTCTTCCGCTCTGCAATCTTGACGGTCAAGGAAAACGACTATGTTGACGCTGCGCGCGCGATGGGTGCATCCGATGCTCGTATCGTCGTGCGTCACATCTTCCCGAACTCCGTCGCCTCTATCGTGGTCTACGCAACCATGAACATTGGTGGCGCCATTCTGACCGAGTCCGCTCTGTCCTTCCTCGGCATGGGCGTTATTCCGCCTACGCCTTCGTGGGGCTCCATGATTCAGGACGGTCAGCAGTATCTTCTGACCGCTCCCTGGATGATGATCATGCCCGGTCTGGCAATTCTCTCGACGGTGCTCGCCTTCACCCTGCTGGGTGACGGTCTGCGCGACGCCCTCGACGTCAAGATGAAGGACGCATAAGGATGAAGAAGAACAAGAACTATGTGGACCTGAAGGACCAGCCGGTTCCCGAGGGCCAGCATCTGCTCGAGGTCGATGACCTTAAGATGTATTTCCATACCGAGGATGGCGTCGTTCGCGCTGTCGACGGTGTGTCCTACACGCTCGATCGCGGCGAGACCCTTGGCGTCGTCGGTGAGTCCGGCTCCGGTAAGTCCGTGACCGCCATGACCATCATGGGTCTTATCTCGATGCCTCCGGGAAAGATCGAGGGCGGCGACGTTCGCTATCGCGGTCGCTCCATCCTCGAGATGACCGAGGAAGAGATGCAGCACATTCGCGGTAACGACATCGCGATGATCTTCCAGGATCCTATGACCTCCTTGAACCCGGTCTATAAGATCGGCAAGCAGGTGGGCGAGGGTCTTCGTCTGCACCGTGGTTACTCCAAGCAGGAGGCGCTCAAGCGCGCCACCGAGCTTTTGGACCTCGTTGGCATTCCCGAGCCCGAGAAGCGCGTCAATGAGTATCCACATCAGTTCTCTGGCGGTATGCGTCAGCGCGTCATGATTGCCATGGCCCTTGCCTGCGATCCCGATATTCTGATTGCCGACGAGCCCACGACTGCCCTGGACGTTACCATTCAGGCTCAGATTATTGAGCTTATGCAGGAAATGCAGGAGAAGAACGGCAACGCCATCATCATGATTACCCATGACCTGGGCGTCGTCGCCGATATGGCCGATAAGATCATGGTTATGTACGCCGGCCGTCCCGTCGAGTTCGGTACTGCTGAGGAAATCTTCTACGAGAGCCGCCACCCCTATACCTGGGGCCTTATCCGCTCCATCCCGGAGCAGGCCATCGATGAGAAGAAGCCGCTTACGCCGATTCACGGCAACCCGCCTTCGCTCATGAACCTGCCCGAGGGCTGCGTGTTCTCGCCTCGTTGCCCCTATGCAACCGATAAGTGCCGCAAACAGCGCCCCGAGCGTGTTGTCACCGAGTCCGGCCACTATTCTGCGTGCCATTATTCCGGTGACCCCGAGTTCCTTAAGAACGCTCCCGAGACGTCTCGTACGCGCAAGGATTCCAAGAAGGGAGGCGAGGCGTAAATGGCAGACAATAACGAGCGCACTCCGCTGCTGAAGGTCGAGCACCTCTCCAAGGAGTTCCCCGCAGAGTCCGGCATGTTCGCCAAGCGTTTTTCCAAGCGCGTCGTCTCTGCTGTAAACGACATCTCTTTTGAGATTTATCCTGGCGAGACCTTTGGTCTGGTTGGCGAGTCTGGTTGCGGTAAGTCCACCACGGGCCGCACTATCATGCGTCTGACCAAGCCGACTGCCGGTAAGGTATTTTTCCAGGGCAAAGATGTTGCCGAGATGAGCAAGCATGAGATCAAGGACATGCGTCGCGAGATGCAGTTTATCTTCCAGGATCCTTATGCTTCGCTCAACCCTCGTATGACCATCGGCGAGATTGTCTCCGAGCCCATGACCATTCATGGTGTGGGTACCAAGGAGGAGCGCATTGAGCGCGTCCGTGAGCTTCTCGACGTCGTTGGACTGAACCCCGAGCACATCAACCGCTATCCGCATGAGTTCTCGGGCGGCCAGCGTCAGCGTGTCGGTATTGCCCGCGCTTTTGCGCTGAAGCCCAAGCTGATTATCTGTGACGAGCCGGTATCCGCTCTGGATGTGTCCATTCAGGCCCAGGTTCTGAACCTGCTCAAGGAACTGCAGGACAAGTTCGGTACCGCGTATCTGTTTATCGCACACGACCTGTCCGTCGTACAGCACATCTCCGATCGCGTTGCCGTTATGTATCTGGGTAAGATGGTCGAGGTTTCGGACTGGAAGACGCTCTATAGCGAGCCTCACCATCCGTACACGCAGTCGCTGCTGTCTGCCGTGCCGGTTCCCGATCCGGATATCCAGAAGACCCGTAAGCGCATCATCCTCGCTGGCGATCCGCCGTCGCCGCTGGATCCGCCGACCGGCTGCCGTTTCCACACGCGCTGCCCGATCGCTCAGGGTATCTGCTCCGAGAAGCTGCCCGAGTTTAAGGAAGTTGCACCGGGTCACTGCTGCGCCTGCCACTTCGCGGAGCCGTTCCCGATCAAGGAATCGCACATCGACTTGTAGTCGGTTGTTCTCGTCCGGGCCCGCCCTGGTGTTACTTTTCAGAACGTCCTCGGACATGCAAGAAACCCCCGCTGCGCACTTCGTGCGGCGGGGGTTTCTTGCGTCCTGCGGAGTGTTCTGAAAAGTAACACCAGGGCGGGCCCTACGTTAACTCGGCAGGGGGAGTGCGATTCCCTGATCGCTCGCTTAATCTGATAGGGAATTGTGTGAGGCCGGAGCCTTGGCTCCGGCCTCCCCATATAAGGGTTCGGCAAAGCCGAGCCACCAAATTTATATCAGCTCTCAGAACATGTTTGGGAACGGTGCCTGGAGTACGTGCCCCTAGGGCAGGAATGAGGTTGCTTTCCAACGCATTCCGCAGGGGGCGGCATTATTTTGTAGCGCGAAGCGCGGATCAAAATAATGCCGCATGCCCGAGGACGCGTTGGAAAGCAACCTCATTCCTGCCCGAACAGGTCAGTCTACCTGCGCATTTACAAATTCGTAAACTTTTTTCTAAAAAGTGCTTGCACAGTTCTCGAATCATAGGTTATTATCTTCCTCGTTGAACGCGCGGGTCCAACAAAACGAACCGCGAATCAACAACATAGCATGTCGGAGTGGCGGAATTGGCAGACGCGCTAGCTTGAGGTGCTAGTGACCGTTTTTGGTCATGCGGGTTCAAGTCCCGCCTCCGACACCATCGCATTTGAGAAGCCTCTTCGGAGGCTTTTTTGTTACCGATAGACGGTGAGGTTCACGATGGAAACGCTTGAGCGCAACGAGTGGGCGGACGTTGCCCAACTGGTCGAGATCACGAGCGATGCTGTCATCATTTGTGAGCTCGACGGAACCATTCTGCATGTGAATAACCGCTTGCTCGACTTGATGTGCGAGGAGCGTTCCGATGTGATCAACGGGGACGTTAAAGACCTCTTGTACTCATCAGCATTTGAACGCGCGTCAGAGCATCGTCTTCCTTTTGAGACCAATGGAACCGAGAGCGAGTTGATGCTCAAGCTGAGTGACGGCTCCTTTATTCCCGTCTTGGTTTGTGCCGGCTCGGTTACACCGCCTCGTATTTTTGGGCGCCGCGCGCCGCGTGTTCTGGTGGCGCTTCATAGCATCGAAGAGCAGTACTCGCACGACCGCCAGCTCAAGCGTGCGCTTTCGGAGCTTAGAGTGGCGAATAAGCGCCTTTCGGGCACTTTGTCGGTCATTATGAGCACGGTGGGCTCCGATGAGCTGCCTAGTTTGTTAGATACCGTTTTGAACCAGCTTGTAGGAACGCTCGATGCTTCGGGTGCCGCTATTTATTTTTCTGAGAGCGGCGGTTTTAAGCTTCGCGGTGTTTCCAAGGAGCTGCACGACAGCTACCTGCCCGAGTTTTTGCCGTATGGCGCTGGCATTCCGACGTATGTGCTTCGCGAGTCGCGTGCCTGTCGTTTGTCGATTCAACAGGACCTTGAGGGTGATAGGGCTGCCTCCGGTATGTTCATGGACCTGGACAATCGTTCTAAGCACCTGTTGCGCGTGCAGGATATGCCTCCGTACCGCAGCGAGATCTGTCTTCCCGTTTTTTACGGTACGCAGATCCTTGGCGTGCTGGAAGTTGGTTGGAAGCGCCCTCAGGCACCGCTCGCCTATGACGTTAATGTACTCGAGGTCATTTGCGATTACCTGTCTATCCAGCTGGTCGGCATGGCATCGAGCCTTCGCTCTCGTCGCACGGCCGAGCTCGGCCGCTCGCTCAATGTCTTACGTGATGAGTTGTTTACCTTTCTAGACGATTCCGCTGCGGCTACCCAGGCGGTATCGTCCGAGATTTGCAATATGCTCAACTGTCATTTTTGCCCTGTTGAGTATGACGTCAGTCTGGGCTCCTATGTCATAGATTTTGAAGGCGGCAGTCGCGTTGCTTTGCCGGACGATCCCGAGAAACTTTTCTTTTCCACGACGGCGCCAGCGGCACGTTTGGGGGTTGGCTCTGATGGCTTTGAGGCGTCTGTTTTGGGCGGCACGAGTGCCGAGGATCTTAAACACGTCCGTATAACTCGCGTTGACGAATCGATGCCTATGGGAGGCTGGCTTAGGGCGCATGGTCTGCCTTGCCAGGGTCTCTACGTCGACACCGGCATCGAGGCGGGGCGCCCGCGCTCTGAGGGTGATGGCAAGCACAGCAACGACGCGATCGTTCCTGCTTCTGTTGCGAAAGGCCCGACGACGCGCGCGCTGCTGCTTCGTGACGGTAGTCAAGAGCCGATTGATGACCTTGAATATGACTACTTGGTGCACTTGGCGCATGACTTTGAACTGATCTACGAGGGCGAATCTCAAAAGCGCGAGGAGCGCCATATCGCTCAGACCCTCCAGATTGGCATGAGAAATTCGCTTGGTGACGTTCCGGGTATCGCGACCGATTCGGTATACCTTTCGGCAACGAATTCGGCGTTGGTCGGTGGCGACTTTTATACGCTCGTCCGTCTTCCCGACGATTGCGCCGTAATGATTCTGGGTGATGTGTCTGGCAAAGGAATCGAGGCGGCGTCGATGTCAGCGCTCGTCAAGACGGCGCTGACGGCCTATGCCTGGGAGGGTGCTGGGCCCGCCCGCATGGCCCGCTCGCTCAATAGCATGCTCATGGGCTTTTCGAGGGTCGAGACGTTTGTGACGGCGTTTATCGCCAAGATCGATCTTAAAGCGGGTCGCGCTACCTATTGCTCTGCGGGACATCCTCCCACTATGGTCATTAGACCGTCGTCGACGCCGCTTGGCGGCGGAGAAACCCGAGGGGGAGAAGTGGAGCTCCTTGGGTGCCAATCGGGCGTGATCGGTGCCTTTGAGAGCATGGTGTACGAGACAGGCGTGTTTACGTTCGCTCCTGGTGACATGCTATTTATGTATACCGACGGAACAATCGAAGCACGTGATCGCTCGGGTGCTTTCTTTGGCGAGCAGCGCCTTCGCGACCTTCTGCTCTCTGTCTCGGGTGAGGGCGTATCGGGAATCTGCGGTAAGGTCTTGGGCGAGCTTGACCGCTTTACCGAGTCGGCGCTGGACGATGACATCGCGCTGGTTTCCCTTGAATTTTTACGAGGTCGATCGTAGACCTCGACGCGTAACGGGCAAAATCTTCGCAGTTACAGATACGTATGCATCGAGCGAGCTCTTTTGGGGAACCATGGTCGTATGAATGAGTGGAATGACATAGCGGTTTTGACGCCACCGGGTGATGTCGACATCGCCTCGGTGTCCGTGCTGCGCCCACGGTTGGATAATCTGATCGACCGGGGCGTGCGCCGTGTTGTCATCAATTGCCAGGCCGTGGGCTTTATCGACTCGACGGGTTTGGCGTTTTTGCTTACACGTGCCAGAGAGCTCATGAGGCGAGAGGGCCTGCTTTCGCTCGTTAACGCCTCCGATGAGGTCATTCGCTTTTTGGAGATTGCCCGACTTGTCGACATCCTTCATGTTGCGGGTCCGGCGCGTGAGTCGATTCCCGCCATTCCGGTGGGAGAGTTGCCACGATGGAGCAAGAGCGTCGAGGTCCGACAGGGTATCGAGAATCTTCCATACTATCGACATCGCATCGCCGAACTCCTTGAATCGCTTCCGTTGCGCCGCGACGAGCGCTACGATGTCGCGTTGGCGTCGGGGGAGGCGCTGGGTAATGCCTATGACCATGCGGGCGGTATCGGGTGCGTCCTGACGGTTCAGGCCTATGGCGATCGCGTCGTGGTTGAGGTGCTTGATCGGGGTGCCGGCTATTCTATCGATGGAGCGAGCGAACCGGTCACATCTGAGGAACGCGGCCGTGGTATCAAGCTTATGCGTATGCTCGTCGATAACGTGGAGGTTGCTCGTCGCACAGACGGCACCGGCACGCGCGTGCAGATGGTGAAGCTATTTAGCGGAGCACTGGAATCGCGTGCCTAGCCAATCGCTTTAGCGCGTTTAGCCACCAAGAACACGCGGCCGGCAACTTTTTTGAAAAAAGTACTTGCGTCTTTTGGATAACTCGCGTAAATTAATAACCCGCAAGCGGACATGGCTCAGTTGGTAGAGCACAACCTTGCCAAGGTTGGGGTCGCGGGTTCGAGCCCCGTTGTCCGCTCCATTGCATTTCCGGACCGTTTAGGCGGTCCTTTTTCGGCGAAGTGGCCAAGTGGTAAGGCAGAGGCCTGCAAAGCCTTTACCCCCGGTTCGAATCCGGGCTTCGCCTCCAGGCAACATCCGGGCGCTCCGGCGCCCGTTTTGTTTTACATATGCGGACATGGCTCAGTTGGTAGAGCACAACCTTGCCAAGGTTGGGGTCGCGGGTTCGAGCCCCGTTGTCCGCTCCAACTATCTTACGCGGTTCTAACGAACCGCGTTTTTTGTTCAAGACTTTAGTCTGCTGGCCGCGCAGCGGCCAGCTTTAAACCACCCGCTACGCGGGTGGGGACAAACGGCTTTACAAAGCCACCCCTCCGACCGATATTGACGATTGTTCAGGCCG
>CABUZK010000023.1 GCA_902496115.1 uncultured Collinsella sp.
CGTGGCAGAGGGTGTTGACGTGGCTCCGTGGGCCATGGGCGGCACCGGTGTACACAGCTTCGATGAGCTGCAGCCATTGGGGTGGCCCACACGCCTAGAGGCCGGTACGCTCAACGGCCACGGTATCGCCGGCCTTTCTGCCGGCCTCGACTTTATCGAGGCCCAGGGTGGGGTCGAGGCGATTGCTGCCCACGAGCGTGCGCTCGCCGATCGCTTCCTTGCCGGTGTGCGCGAGATTCCGGGGATTAAGCTCTACGGTGCCTTTGACCAACCCGCGCGCTCGGCGATTGTGTCGCTCAACGTGGGCGATATCGACTCTGCCGAGATCTCGGATGCGCTCATGCAAGGGTGGGGGATTGCGACGCGCCCCGGTGCCCATTGCGCTCCGCTCATGCACCGTGCGCTAGGGACCGAGCGTCAGGGTGTCGTTCGCTTCTCGTTTGGGTATTTCAACACGGACGAGGAAGTCGACACCGCGATTGACGCTTTGCGCGATTTAGCCTGCTAAAGCTGCTAGACCGTTTATACTTGCGGGACGGGTGTTTTTGCCCGTCCCGTTTTTGTTTCGACCCGAAAGGTGGTCCCATGGCTTCATCCACCCCGCGTGGTCTACGCTCCGACCATGTCGTTACCGTCGGCATCGCCCTGTTCTCGATGCTCTTTGGCGCCGGCAACCTCATTATTCCGCCACTGCTGGCGCTGCAGGCAGGTTCTGCCACGCCGGTCGCTATGCTTGGCTTTCTCATCGCCGCCATCGGCCTGCCCGTCATGGGTTTTATCGCCGTGGCGCTTGCCGGAACGGCGCGCGAGCTTGCCGGCCGCGTGCACCCCAAGTTTGGTGAGTTCTTTGTCGCGGCAGTGTATCTGGCCATCGGCCCGTGCCTGGCTATTCCGCGCACGAGCTCCACGGCCTTCGAGATGCTGGTGCCGCTGCTGCCCGAGGGCGTCTCGCTCGGCACGGCTCGCCTGGTGTTTGCCGTTGGCTTCTTTGTCGTCGCGTTTGCGCTCACGCTGCGTCCGGGCGTCATCACGCGCGTACTCGGTCGCATAACGGGCCCCGCGCTTATCGCGCTCATCGTGCTGGTTGTGGGTGCTGCCGTGATCTCGCCGCTGGGACCGGCTGCCGCGCCTCAGGCTCCCTACGATGCAGGCGCTGCCGTGCAGGGCTTTTTGACCGGCTACCAGACCATGGACCTGCTTGCGTCGCTCGCCTTTGGCATCATCATCGCCGAGACCATCCATGAGTTGGGCGTTACCGATGACAAGCGCGTGGCTTTTGAGATCTCGCGTTCCGGTGTGATCGCCGGAGTGCTCATGGCCATCATCTACTGCGGCCTGGCGCTTGCCGGCATGCAGCTCGGCACGGTTATGCCCGATGCCACCAATGGCGCCGCGATCCTTGCGCGTTCGGCCTCTATGCACTTTGGTCTTGCTGGCACGGTTGTCGTCTTTGCGATTTTCTTCCTCGCCTGCATGAACGTGTGCATCGGCCTCATCAGCTGCTGCTCGCGTTACTTCTGCGAGACGTATGTGGTCGAAGGGGGAGCGGAGGCTTCCGATGAGGCTATGCGCCGTCCCTTTGCGATTCTCGCCTTTGTGTTCGCGGCGTTTTCGTGCGTGCTCTCCAACGTGGGCCTCGACATGATCCTCATGTTCTCGGTGCCCATGCTCAACGCCTTGTATCCCGTCGCCATCGTGCTGGTACTGATGGGCCTGGTGCACGGCTTTTGCGACGCTCATCCGCAGGTGTGGGTCTGGGTCGGCGGCGTGGTTGCCGTGCAGAGTGTGATCACCTCGGTTCGCGACGCGTTCTTTGCGGGCGCGTGGCTGCCGTTCGATGCATTGCCCCTGGCGGATATCGGTGCCGCGTGGGCGCCAGTCGCCGTGGTGGCGTTTGTGATCGGTCTACTCCATAGTCGTTTTGTCGCACATTCGAGGAGCTAAGGCATCAATGCTTGCACAGGCGGGGAGTCTCCCCTATAATTTCCTTCGCTTTGGGACACGCAAGGTTTAGACCTTAGCTGCTCAACACCTTCGGGACGTGGCGCAGTTTGGTAGCGCGCCTGCTTTGGGAGCAGGATGTCGCAGGTTCAAATCCTGTCGTCCCGACCATATCTTGCGGGCGTAGTTCAATGGTAGAACCCCAGCCTTCCAAGCTGATGACGCGGGTTCGATTCCCGTCGCCCGCTCCATAAGATAGATGAATGGCTCTGATTCCTTTTGGGACCAGAGCCATTTTCATATACATGCCGGGACCCCACATCCCCTCTTGAGTTGCGGTGAAATACGGACTGTTTTTTGGCTTTTATGGCCCATGTAGTCCGTATTTCACCGCAACTATTTGTAAGGTTGGATTTTGATGCCGTTGGGAGGGTCGTAGTGACCGTCTACCGAGAGTGGAAATATTATCTGAAGCTCTGACCTGCGACGTCAAGTTTTTGGTCAGCTTTTGGCAAGGCCTGCGGACGGAAGCATACGATAGCGTAATGGTATTCTCTCCGCCGTGATGGTTATGGGGTTGGCCATGCTCGATAAAGGCAAACATTTTCCTCAGTCATATGCAAGGATGCTATTCTCGGTCCTTGGAATTCATCAAGATGGACAGCTGCTTATAACAATTGATCCTTGGGATGAACGCCGTGCTCGCGAGCTTATGCAGGAAGAGCTCATGCTTCGTCTTTACAACCATGTGTATGCGGATCCGGTCTATTGGAATAATCTTGGGGTTGAAGATCGCATCTTTCAGTTGGCATCCGCTATTGCGGTCGTTGAACCGGATGCTGTGTTTTGCGGATCGACGGCAGCGCTGCTCTACGGCATCGGCTCGGCGTATACGCTTCTGGATAAAGTGCAAGTGCTGCTGCCACGGTCTACAAGGCGCGATACATATGAGTTCGTTGAGTATCGTCGATGGCGCCCGGGCGAGGTATGGCGTCTCGGCCCGTTTACGCTGACAGACCCCTATCGGACGGTGGTCGATATTGCCCGCACGAGTGCATTTCGGTATGCGCTTGGCTACGTCGATGGATTGGCTCGTGAGTACGATGTTGACCGCGAGGAGCTGCGTGCGTATGCACAGGCCAATTGTCGCGGTTTGCATGGCATCTCCCGTGCGTTTGGCGTGTTCGAATATATGGACGGAAGGTCGGATAACGGGGGAGAGTCCGAGGCGCGAGCGGCAATGATCCTTGCAGGCGTCGTTGCGCCCGAGCTTCAGGTTGAGATTGATCGGCCAGGAAACGCCTGCTATTATCTGGCAGATTATGGTTGGCAGATGCCAGATGGGTCATGGATGTTGGCAGAGCTTCATGGTTTGGGTAAGTTTGAGGATGAAACTCAAAAAGATTCGGAACATGCTGCGGCAAAAACCTATCGAGCCGCCTTATTGCGCGATGCGAACTTGCGTGCCATGGGTCATAACGTCATTCATTTCAAGCTATCGGACACCTACGACGTAGAATCGTTCGGTGCCATGATGCGCGGTTATGGCATTCCGACAACAAAACCCTACGCCGACTCCCGATAGCGAAATCGTTCGCAGCCAACCTTCAATATGTTGCGGTGAAATACGGACTGTTGAGGCCTTTAAAGGCATAAAACAGTCCGTATTTCACCGCAACTTAGAAGGGGATGGGGTTAGCTACGGGGGCGGTGGCGGAGTTTGTCGATGGTGGAGTCGGTGCTTCGGCTGCGGGCTTCGGCGGCGCGGTCGCGGGTTTCGGCTGCGGTTTGGCGCTTGCGGCGGTAATCGATCATCCCTTGGATGATGGGCTTGCCAAAGCTCACGACATCATCGTTGTAGATGGCGGTTCGGGCTGCGAGGAGGCAGTCGGTAAAGTCCATATGCGTTTTGCCAAAGAGTTTGACGGCAAGGGCGACAACGGTGGGCTCGTCGACCATGACGTCATCGAGCAGCCTTTTCATGGCCGCAGCAATATCAACGCGGGGAACCTTATAGACGTCGCGCAGCGTGACCACGACGCGCGTGATGATTTCGGGGTAGACGCGAGCGGTGCGCGTGGCGATGACCTTGGCGGCGCGCGGTGACAGGACCTCGTCGTCGTCGAGCAGATAGCGCAGGATGACGGTTTCGTCGATGATGGTGCTACTCATGGATATCTACTTCCTCGGGACCCAAAATCGAATCGTCGCTTTCTGTGGCAAGGTATTCAATCCAGGCATTGCGCTCCTCGGCGCGGCGATTGGGGTCACCGTATGCTTTGAGCGATCCATAGGCGGCGGTGCCGTCCTTTGAGCGCACGGCGACCGGCTGAAAGGGGAGTTTGCGCATCAAAATGCTTTGCGCGACAAATAAACGGACAGCCTCGGCGAGCGATGTGCCCATGGCGTCGTAAAGACGCTCGGCATGCTGCTTGTCTTCCTCGCGAATGCGCACCTGCAGGATGGCTCTTTTTTGAGTCGATGACATCACTGGCCCCCTTAATGAGCGTGCAATATAGTCGGTCAAATGCGGCATGTGCCGATACTTGAGCATCTTATAACGATTACTTTATTTCGCTCAAGTAAATAACCATTAACTTGAATGCAAGCGTAGTACATCTAAAATGAGAGCGCGTAAAAATCTCTGAGGCGTACGCATGTAATACACTCACCTTTATAGCTTCTAGAGAATAATTCCAACCTGCCAAAACCCCTGCAATACACCCGTAATGCAGGGCCTATGCTCAAGTTTGCCAGCTGCAACTGCGTATATTTAGCCTGTATATCGTTGGAGGAACTCTATCGAAGTGCCTGTTTCGCCGCATGCGCTCGATACGTCGATGCCAGGCCACGGGCGGCTTGGGACAACGTCGACAGGGTCTCTCCGGCATGGGATTCAGGAGGGAGTGAACAACATGGGCAATAAACGAGTCGTGGCTGATTCCTCGCGCTGCATTGGGTGCCAAACCTGTATGGCGGCGTGCATTGAGGCACACGATATCCCCGGCAACATCGCAGCACCTCGCTTGCGCGTAACGCGCACCTACGAGATCTCCGCGCCGGTGGCATGTCACCACTGCGAGGACGCTCCGTGCGCGAAGGCCTGTCCTACGGGCGCCTTGTTCTTTGATCCAAAGAACCATCGTATCGGCGTCAACGAGGACAACTGCATCGGCTGCAAGAGCTGCGTCATGGCCTGCCCCTTTGGCGCCGTGAGCGTGGCGACCACGCAGGTCCCCGTCTTGATGGGCGACGTGCGCGTGGGTTCGCAGACCAAGAGCTTCGTGCTCAAGTGCGACCTGTGCGTGGACCGTCCCGGCGGTCCGGCGTGCGCCGAGGCGTGCCCGACCAAGGGCCTCACCCTGGTAGACGAGGAGCGCCTGGCAGAACTGACTGCCGAGCGTGCCCGCGCCACCATCGAAAACGAGGCGTAGGCGGGCGGCCATACAAGCCCAACGATTGTCAAATACGTACCGATTAATCGGTAGCAGAGAAAGGAAGGAGGGTGTCATGGAGAAGCATAAAGTGATCTGCCCGTACTGCGGCGCCGGTTGCCAGTTTAACCTCTTGGTCCAAAACGGCCAGGTCGTGGGTACCGAACCGCTCAACGGCATCACCAACCAGAGCGAGCTGTGCCTTAAGGGCATGAGCGGCTACGACTTCATCAACGACACCAAGATCTTGACTCCTCGCGTACTGCACCCGATGATCCGTCGCACTAAGGGCGCGGATCTTGAGCGCGTAAGCTGGGACGAGGCACTGGATTTCACCGCATCTAAGATGCAGGCCATAATTGACGAATATGGTCCTAACGCTGTCATGACCACCGGCTCTTCGCGAGGCGGCGGCAATGAGGCGAACTACGTCATGCAGAAGTTTACGCGTGCGTGCATCGGCACTCACAGCGTGGACAACTGCGCCCGTACTTGACACGGCCCTACTGTCCTCGGTCTGATGGACACGGTTGGTTCAGGTTGCATGTCATGCTCCATCCCCGGTATGGAGGATGCGGGCTGCATTTTCCTCTTCGGCTATAACCCTGCCGATTCGCACCCCATCGTCGCAAGGCGTATCGTGCGAGCCAAAGAAAAGGGTTGCAAGATCATCGTCGCCGATCCGCGCCATATCGAAACCGCGCGTATCGCCGATCTCTACCTTCCGATCAAGAATGGTTGCAACGTCGCGTTCCTCAACGCCTTTGCCAACTGCTTGGTCAACGATGGCCTCTACGACAAGGAATTCGTCGCCGAGCACACGAACGGCTTTGACGAGTGGTGGGAGACCATCAAGAACTACACTCCCGAATCCGTACAGGACATCACGGGTGTCGAGCCCGCGCTGATCCACCAAGCTGCCGAGATGTACGCCACGGCGAAGCCTTCCGCCATCATTGGCTGGGGTATGGGCGTATGCCAGCAGAAGCAGAACCTGAAGACGGTGCACACCATCGCCTCCATCGCCTGCGTTGCCGGCCAGATCGGCAAACCCAATTCCGGCCTCGCGCCCGTGCGCGGTCAGAACAACGTCCAGGGCTCCTGCGATATGGGCATGCTGCCCAACCTGTACCCTGGCTACCAGAAAGTCACCGACCCGGCTGTGCGTGCCAAGTTTGCCAAGGCTTGGGGCGTGCCCGAGGAAAAGCTCCCGCTCGAGGAGGGCTACAAGCTCACCGACCTGGGCCACCTGGTCGACGAGGGCAAGGTGCACTGCTTCTACAACTACGGCGAGGACCCGGTGCAGACCGAGCCCGATTCGGCCGGAATGCGCAAGACGCTCTCCGAGCTGGATCTGTTCATTTGCCAGGACATCTTTATGACGCAGACGACCATGCTCGCCGACGTCATCCTGCCCGCTACCTCTTGGGGCGAGCACGAGGGTGTCTTTACCGCATCCGACCGTAGCTTCCAGCACTTTGACGCGGCCGTTCCGCCCAAGGGCGAGTGCCGTCACGACTGGGAGATCTTCGCGGACCTGTCTACGCGCATGGGCTATCCCATGCACTACGACAACACCGAGCAGATCTGGAACGAGTGCATTAGCCTGTGCCCCAACTTTGTGGGCGCGACCTACGAGAAGATGGCTCCCGAGGGCGGTTACGCCCAGTGGCCCGTCAAGAGCACCGATGTGAACGACCACGGTACGCCCGACATGTTCGCTGGTGGCAAGTTCACCACCAAGGACGGCCGCGCCAACCTGATGGCACACGACTGGGAGGCGCCCTCCGAGCTTCCCGACGATGAGTACCCGCTCATCCTGTGCACCGTCCGCGAGGTCGGCCACTACAGCTGCCGCTCGATGACCGGCAACTGCAAGACGCTGGCACTGCTTGCCGACGAGCCCGGCTTTGTCCGCATGAATCCCGCGGACGCCCAGGCACGCGGCATCAAGAATGGCGACATCGTCTCGATCCACAGCCGCCGCGGCCAGGTATACAGCCGCGCCGACGTGAGCGACCGCATCAACAAGGGCACGGTCTATATGACCTACCAGTGGTGGATCGGCAAGTGCAACGAGCTGACCATGCACAAGGTCGACCCGGTCTCGCATACGCCCGAGGACAAGTTCTCCGCCTGCCAGGTCGACGCTATCGCCGACCAGGTCTGGGCCGAGGGCGAGGTCGAGCGTCAGTACACCGAGCTCAAGCAGGCTCTGGTGGACGCCGCCGCTCCCCAGGACGTTGAGCCTGGCGCCGCCAAGTTCGACGACGAGACGCACGTGAATCAAATCGTGTAGTCCCGTTCTCGTTGGCTTTTTGGGCCGGGCGTCCCGTACGTTCGGGAGCCCGGCCCGTTATTTTGAAAGGAAGTGGGGATGAACCGCTTCATCGACATCAACCCGGAGAGGTGCATCGGCTGCGGAACATGCCAGTCCGCCTGTGCCGACGCCCACCGGATGCAGGGTCTTCAGGATACGCCGCGCCTGGCGCTCGTGAAGACCGGCGGTATTTCGGCCGCCCTTGCCTGCCACCATTGCGAGGGTGCCCCCTGCGCCGAGGTCTGCCCGGTGAATGCCATCGAGCACGATGGCGATCGCATCCACGTCAAGGAGCAGGAGTGCATCGGGTGCAGGCTGTGCGCCATCGCGTGCCCCTTCGGAGCCATCCATCCCGATGGCACGTCTATCGCCGGTGTCGCAGGCATGTGCGACCCGACGCCTTCGTATCCTAAGTCCCTGAGCAGCCTGCTTACGTGGGCTCCCGGCCAGTACACCTGCGCTGTTAAGTGCGACCTGTGCGCCTTCGATCCGGACGGTCCGCATTGTGTGGCGGCGTGCCCCACCAAGGCGCTGACCGTCATGGGCGGCGCGGCCGATCGCGAGCTCGACGAGGCCAAGCGCCTGCGCTCGATCGAAAACGGTCCGGTCGTCGACGTTACCGCTGTGGCCCAGGGTCTGTCCGAGAAAGCAGAAGGGAGCGTAAACAATGGATAGCATGACGCTGTTTATCGCATCGCTTGCCGTCTCGTGCATCGGTGCGCTCGCCTCGGTTCTGCTGATTAAGGCCGAC
The DNA here is from genome assembly GCA_902496115.1 of uncultured Collinsella sp. GTDB lineage: Bacteria > Actinomycetota > Coriobacteriia > Coriobacteriales > Coriobacteriaceae > Collinsella. Next base: position 8,447 of record CABUZK010000023.1, read on the forward strand.
AACGCCGCCAAGACCGCCGGCTGCCTGATCGGCGCCGTCGCGGCCGTGCTGTCGTTCATCGCGGGCCTCGAGGCCGTGCTTGGCGACGTTTCGTCCCTCAACACGGTCTTCTTCTTCCCGTTCGCCCGTCTCGAGCTCTTGCTCAACGGCCTTGCGGGCCTGATCGTGGTCCTCATCTCGATTCTCGCCTTTGCGGGCTTCATCTACGGTCTGTCCTACTTCGACGAGTACCCGGGCAAGGTCGGGCGCGCCGGCTTCTTTATGAACACCTTCGTCGCCTCGATGATGCTCGTCATCACCGCCGACAACGTGTTCTGGTTCCTGGTCGCCTTTGAGCTCATGTCCCTTACGAGCTACTTCCTTGTCGTTATCGAGGAGAACAAGAACTCCATTAGGGGCGGTTGGCTCTACTTCGTCATCGCGCACGTGGGCTTCGTTCTCATCATGGCGAGCTTCCTGCTCATGACCAACGGCGTGGGCGGTTCCTTCAGCTTCAGTGATTTCCGTACGCATGACTTTGGACCCGCCGTCTCCTCCGCGTGCTTCGTCCTCGCGTTCTTCGGATTTGGCGCGAAGGCCGGTATCATTCCGCTGCACTCCTGGCTGCCCCAGGCGCACCCCGAGGCGCCGTCCAACGTGTCCGCCCTCATGTCCGGCGGCATGATCAAGATCGGCATCCTGGGAATCCTCAAGGTCGGTCTCGACCTGCTCGCGGGTTCGGGCGTCCAGCTCTGGTGGGGCCTCATGGTCCTGGTCTTCGGATCCATCTCGTCGGTCCTGGGTGTCGTCTACGCCCTCCACGAGCACGACATCAAGCGCCTGCTTGCCTATCACTCCGTCGAGAACATCGGCATCATCTTGCTCGGTGTCGGCGCGTCCATGACGGCGCACGCCCTGGGCAACGACGTCATCGCGACGATCGCGCTCATGGCCGCCCTCTACCACACGCTCAACCACGCCATGTTCAAGGGCGAGCTGTTCCTCGGCGCGGGCTCCCTGCTCTATGCCACGGGTACGCGCAACATGGAGAAAATGGGCGGTCTGTTCCGCCGCATGCCGGTCACGGCCGTCTGCTTCCTCATCGGTGCTCTTGCCATCTCGGCCATCCCGCCGCTCAACGGCTTCGTTTCCGAGTGGTTCACCTACCAGTCCCTGTTCAACATCTCGACGCTCTCCGACCCGGTCGTCATGGTGTTCGCCGTCGCCTCCGCGGCCGCCCTCGCCATCACCGGTGCCCTGGCCGTCACGTGCTTCGTGAAGGCCTACGGCGTCTCGTTCGCGAGCAGCCCTCGTTCCCAGGAGGCCGCGAACGCCAAGGAGTCCCCGGCTCCGATGTTGTTCTCGCAGATGCTCCTCGCGGCCATCTGCGTGGTACTGGGAATCGGCTCCCCGGTCATCGCCCCGGTTCTGGGCGACGTCGCCCAGAGCGTGCTTGCCGGCTCCGCCGTCACAGCCACCTCGGGCGTGTCTCTCGTGAACGAGATTTCCGGTGCCGCCACCTCCACCCCCGCGATCGCCATCGCGCTCGTGGTCCTCACCGGCCTCGCGTTCGCGTTGAGGTCCTGCCTCGGCGCCAAGGCCCCCGCTAAGAAGACCGACCCTTGGGCGTGCGGCTACGAGCCCAACGAGCACATGCCCGTCGTCGCCACGAGCTTCGCGTCCGACGTCGAACTCTTCATGGGCCCGCTCTACACCCTGCGCGAGGTATGCACCAAGATCTGCTGGTCCATCGCGCACGTGTTCCAGAAGCTCACCGGTGTCGCCCAGGGCGTCGAGCCCCTGCCCGACCGTTTCCTGGTCGATGCACCGAGCGAGGGTGCCGACAAGCTGGCCGGCCTCGCCTCCAAGATCGAGGGCGGCAACTACTCCGTATACATCTGCTACATCGTCGCGGCGCTCGTGGTCTTCCTCGTGCTCGCCGTGGTCATGGTCTAGAGAGGGGAGAGGATATTATGAACATCGTTCTTGCGATGGCGCAGGGCCTCGTGGTCATGCTGGTCGCGCCCTTCTTCTCCGGCCTCGCCCGCGTGATTCGCGCGAAGATGCACAATCGCCGCGGTCCGTCCATCCTTCAGGATTACCGGGACCTCGCGAAGCTCATGGCGCGTCCCGAGTCCGTGAGTTCCGACTCGAGCTTCGTGCTGCGCATCATGCCGCCGCTGTTCCTCGCGGTGTCGTTTATGCTCGCCATGGGCCTGCCCATGTTCACGCTCCAGAGCCCCATGCCCGTCTTTGGTGACGCCATCACCATCATGTACGCGCTCGCGCTGTCCCGCTTCTTCTTCGCGCTGTCCGGCGTGGATTCCTCCAACGCCTACGCGGGCTTCGGCGGTATCCGCGAGCTCCTCATGAGCGTGCTCATCGAGCCGTCCATGCTCATCGCGCTGTTCACCGTCGCCATCGTGTGCGGCTCCACGGACATTGCGACCATGGGTCAGCACATCGTTACGGGCAACGTCTCGAGCGTCGTCGCCGTTATCCTCGCCGGCGTCGCCTTCGCGGCCGCCTGTTACATGGAGCTCGGCAAGCTTCCGTTCGATCAGGCCGAAGCCGAGCAGGAGCTCCAGGAGGGCCCGCTCGCCGAGCTCTCCGGCCCGTCCCTGGCCATGATGAAGCTCGCCATGGGCATGAAGCAGGTCGTGGTCGTCGCTTGGTTCACCTCCATCTTCATCCCCTGGGGAGAGCCCGCGACCATCGGCGTCACCGCTCTCGTGGGCGCCGTCGTCTTCCTCGTCAAGTGCCTGGTCGATTTCGTCGTCTGCGGCGTGCTCGAGAACTCCGTTTCCCGTTCGCGCTTCAAGGTGCTCGGTAACCAGACCTGGGCCGTCGTCGGCATCGCGGTCCTCGCGTTCGTCTTCGTCGTCGTAGGCGTGTAGGGAGAAGGGAGAAACTATGTCAATCGAATCGAGCTTGTCCCTCTTTGCCATGGTGGCGATCGCCGTCCCCATGCTGGGCTCCCTGCTCATCGTCATGCTGCCGCGTCCCTACGCTAAATGGATCTGCGCCTTTGCCGGCGGCATCGCCACGGTCGCTTCCGTTGGCTTGGCCGCGACGTTTGCCGGAAACGGCATGAACGCGGTCGATGTAACCTGGGCGAGTATGGGCCAGACCTTGGTCATGGGCTTCATATTCGACCGGATGAGCACGCTGCTCGCACCCGCGTTCGTCGCTATCGGCCTGCTCGTCGTCATCTATTCGTTCCCGTACATGAGCGATAAGAATAAGGAGCATCCCGACGCGCCCCGTCGTCGCTTCTACGTGTACTTCTCCACGTTCATCGGCGCCATGGCCGGTCTCGCCTACAGCTCCACCATCGTCGGCCAGCTCGTTTTCTTCGAGATCACCGGTGTGTGCTCCTGGGGCCTCATCAGCTACTACATGACGCCCACGGCCAAGAAGGCCGGTATGAAGGCGCTCATCATCACCCATATCGGCGCTCTGGGACTCTACATCGGCGCGGCCTTCCTGTTCGCCGGAACCGGCACGTTCGCGCTGAGCGCGATCTCCCAGCTCGATTCCGGTATGAAGACCGTCGTGCTGCTGCTCATCCTGTTCGCTGCTTGGGCCAAGTCCGCCCAGTTCCCGCTCTACATGTGGCTGCCCTCCGCAATGGAGGCCCCCACGCCCGTTTCCGCCTACCTTCATGGCGCGTCCATGGTTAAGGTCGGCGTGTGCGTGTTCGCCCGCGCTCTTGCGAGCGCCGGCGATATCCCCGAGATCGTCGGTTGGGTCGCCATCATCGACGCCGTCGTGACCATGCTCTTCGGCTTCCTCATGTACCTGCCCCAGAAGGATATGAAGCGCCTGCTCGCCTTCTCGACGATCGCGCAGCTCGCCTACGTGTTCTTTGGCCTGGGCCTCTCCGTGTTCGGAAGCCAGATGGCGTTTAACGGCGCCGTCGAGCACATCTTCAACCACGCGTTCACCAAGACCCTGTTCTTCCTCATCGCTGGCTCTCTCAGCTTCACGCTGGGAACCCGTATGCTGCCCAAGATCCAGGGCCTCATGAAGAAGTACCCGGTCACGGGCGTGGGCTTTGCGGTCGCCGCGACCGCTATCGCCGGCGTGCCCCCCATGAGCACGTTCTTTTCCAAGTTCCAGATCATTTCCGGTGGCTTCGCGGTTGGTGCTACCAACACGGTCATCTTTGTCCTCGTGTGCGTCATGGTCGTCGAGACCGTCGCCACCTTCGCATGGTTCCTGCGTTGGATGGGTAAGGTCCTGCCCGGTGAGCCGAGCGAGACCGTGGCCGCCGGCCAGCCCCTTCCGCGCGCCATGGCGTTCGTGTTCGTCGTCCTCATGATCATGGTCGTCGTCGCCGGTCCTCTGTCCTCTAGTTGGATGGGTTAGGAGGTAGGACATGGGTTATTCGTTAGTCAATATCCTGGGCGGTCTTCTGATCGTGACCTCCACCATGGTGGTCGTCTCGAAGACCATCCCGTCCGCCATCAAGTGGTACGCGATCCAGTCGGTTGTCCTGGTGGGCGTGCTGCTCACCCTGGGCCTCACCACCGGTGCCACCGAGCTTCTCATGTGGGCCGCGTCGGCCTTCGTCACCAAGGTGATCCTCGTTCCGTTCATTCTCAACCGTGCCTACAAGAAGATGGGTTCGCCTGCCGATAGCACGCTGACCTCCTCCATCAAGCCGGCCTGGACCATCATCCTCACCGGTCTGGAGGTGGCCGTCTGCTTCGCGGTGGTCACGCGCCTGAGCCTGCCCACCGCCGAGGTGGCCACTCCGGCCCTCGCCATCAGCTTCGCGCACTTCTTCGTCGGCCTCACGTGCATCATCTCCCAGCGCAACATCCTCAAGCAGATCTTCGGGTACTGCCTTATGGAGAACGGTAGCCACGTGACGCTCGCTCTGCTCGCGCCCACGGCCCCCGAGATCATCGAGATCGGCATCGCCACCGACGCCATCTTCGCCGTCATCATCATGTCCGCCGTCGTCGTGAGGATTTGGAACGACACCAAGTCGCTCGACTCCCACGACCTGACCGAATTGAAGGGGTAGGCCATGGATGTTTCAATGCTGACGGTCGCCCTGCTCGCTTGTCCTCTCGTGTTCTCCCTGATTATGGCTGCGCTCCCCAAGACGACGTCCTACAACGTCTTCGCGGGGCTCAACACCATCTCCGTCGCGGCGACCCTTGTCCTTTCGGTCGTCACCGCGGGAACCATGCTCTCGAGCGGGCAGAATATCGACGCTTTGGGCCTGTGGCTCCATCTCGATTCGCTCTCGTCGATCTTCGTCCTTCTGGTAGGCATCATCGGGTTCATCACCGGCGTGTACTCCATCTCCTATATCAAGATCGATATCGAGGAGAAGACCATGCCGGCCGAGCGCACCAAGCAGTACTACGCGCTGTTCAGCCTGTTCGTCTTCACGATGCTGCTCGCCTGCCTGTCCAACAACATCATCCTCACCTGGGCGGCGGTCGAGGCCACTACGCTGTCGACCGTGTTCCTCGTGGGCATCTACAAGAACAAGCAGGCGCTCGAGGCGTCTTGGAAGTACGCGATGGTCTGCACCGCCGGTGTGGCCTTCGGCCTGTTCGGCACGCTGCTCATCTACGCGAACGCCGCCGATATCATGCCCAACGCGCATGAGGCCGCCTTCCTCACCTCCATCATGCCCTACGCCGACCAGTTCGACCCGATGCTCGTGCGCCTCGCGTTCGCGTTCATCGTCATCGGCTTCGGCACCAAGGCGGGCCTGTTCCCCATGCACACCTGGCTGCCCGACGCGCACTCCCAGGCTCCGAGCCCGGTCTCCGCGCTGCTCTCGGGCGTGCTGCTCAAGTGCGCCATGCTGGTGATCATCCGCTTCTACTCCCTGTCCATCATCACGGTGGGCGACACCTATCCGCGAACGCTCCTGCTCATCCTGGGCACGCTGCCCATCCTGGTGGCTGCCCTGTGCATCTTCAAGCAGGACGATATCAAGCGCCGCTTCGCGTACTCCTCCGTCGACAACGTCGGCGTGGTCGCGCTGTGCCTGGGTATCGGTGGCCCGCTCGGTATCGCCGCCTGCCTGCTGCACTGCATCTTCCACGGCTTCACGAAGGCGCTCGCCTTCTGCATGGCCGGTAACATCCAGCACATCTACCACACCCGCGACCTGAACAAGATCAAGGGCGTCGTCGAGATCGCTCCCGTCACGGCAGCGCTCACCATCATCGCCCTGCTCGCGCTCGCCGCCTTCCCGCCGTTCGCCCTGTTCATCTCCGAGTTCCTCACCTTCGTGGCCGGCGTTCAGTCCGGTCCCATCTGGGTGGTCGTGCTCGTGGCCATCGGCCTCACCGGCGTGTACTTCGCCCTTACCGGCATCGCGCTCAAGTCCATCTTCGGCAAGGCGCCCGAGGGCATGAAGCGCCACGAGGTGCCCGCCCTCATGATCATCCCCGAGATCGCCCTCGCGATCGTGGTCATGTGGTTCGGTATCGCCACCCCGGTCGCCATCACGAGCGGCGTCGAGGATGCAACGTCCGTCGTTTTGAACCAGAGCGTCGAAGAGCTCCACGAGGCCCCTCTCTACCGCATGGTGTTCAGTTCCCAGACCAAGACAAGTGAGGTGAATTAGCACCATGGCAGAACCTGAAAAGAAGGACTACGCTCGTCGCTGCGAAAGCCACGTCGAGGCCCTGCGTGCTGCAGTGCCGGGCGCTATCGAGAAGGTCGAATGGCAGTGCGAGGACCAGCTGACGATCACCGTCAAGCTGGACCGTCTGCCCGAGGCCGTCCACTACCTGTATTACGAGCGCTACGGCTGGATTCCTGTGATTGTCGGCAACGACGAGCGCAGCCTGTGCGGCCGTTACGCCGTGTACTACGTCATCTCCATGGAGGGGGAGGACCCCGGCTGGGTTACCGTGCGTGCCGAGGTCGACCCCGCCAAGATGACGTTCCCGTCCGTGACGCCGTTCGTCCCCGCCTGCGTGTGGGGCGAGCGCGAGCTGCGCGATATGTTTGGCCTGATTCCCGAGGGTCTGCCCGACCGCCGTCGCCTGGTGCTTCCCGACGATTGGCCCAGCGGGCTGTACCCGTTGCGCAAGGATTCGATGGATTACCGTTTCCGCCCCGCCCCCGCGAGCGACATGGAAAACTACGAGTTCTTGGCCGACACCAAGGGCAAGGAGACCACGCTCGTTCCCATGGGACCGCTGCACATCACCTCCGACGAGCCCGGCCACTTCCGCCTGTTCGTCGAGGGCGAGACGATCGTCGACGCCGACTACCGTCTGTTCTACGTGCACCGCGGCATGGAGAAGGTCGCCGAGACACGCCTGAACTATGACGCCGTGACGTTCCTCGCCGACCGCATCTGCGGCATCTGCGGCTGCGCCCACTCGGTGGCCTATGCCGAGGCCGTCGAGCGCGCCCAGGGCATTCATGTCCCGCCGCGCGCCCAGTACATCCGCGCCATCATGCTCGAGGTCGAGCGCCTGCACTCGCATCTGCTCAACATTGGCCTGGCATCGCACTACACGGGCTTCGACTCCGGCTTCCAGCAGTTCTTCCGCGTCCGCGAGAAGTCCATGGACCTGGCCGAGAAGCTCTCCGGTCACCGCAAGACCTACGGCCTCAACGTGATCGGCGGCGTGCGTCGCGACATTTTGGCCGAGCAGAAGCTCTCCACGCTCACGACCATCCACCAGCTGCGCTCCGAGGTTCAGGAACTCGTCGACATGCTGCTCTCCACGCCCAACTTTATTGAGCGTACGAGTGGCATCGGCATTCTGGATCGAAAGATCGCACGCGACTTCTCGCCGGTCGGCCCGCTCATGCGTGGCTCGGGCTATGCCCGCGACGTGCGCTTTGACCATCCCTTCGACGGCTACGCCGATCCGGATGTCCAAAAGATGCACGCCGCTACGGCCGACACCTGCGATGCCTTCGGCCGTACCGCCGTCCGCATCCAGGAGGTCTACGATTCGATCGACATGATCGAGACCATGCTCGAGAACTGCCCGTCGGGCCCCATCCTCACCACGGATTGGGAGTACACCCCGCACAAGTACGCCATCGGCGCCACCGAGGCGCCGCGCGGCGAGGACGTGCACTGGGCCATGCTCGGCAACAACCAGAAGTGCTACCGCTGGCGCGCCAAGGCCGCTACGTATAGCAACTGGCCGGTCCTGCGCTACATGTTCCGCGGCAACACCGTGGGCGACGCGGCGCTGATCGTCGGCTCGCTCGACCCGTGCTACTCCTGCACCGACCGCGTGACGGTAACCGATGTCGCCGCCAAGCGCGACCACGTGCTCGACAAGGAGCAGTTCGAGAATGTCTGGCGTGACAAGTCGCCGCTTGCGGGCGAGGGCACCATGGCCGCCCCGCTCGATGAGGAGGCGCTCTAATATGCTGAAGCTTTGGAAGGTCAACGCCAAGGCCGGCGACGCGACGGTCAAGTACCCGTTTGCGCCGTTCCCCACCAACAAGGACATGCGCGGCAAGCCCGAGCACAACGCGGAGCTCTGCATCGCGTGCGGTGCCTGCGGCGTGGCGTGCCCGGCCGATGCCATTCGCATGGACACCGACCTTGCGGCCGACACCATCACCTGGTCGATTGACTACGGCCGCTGCATCTTCTGCGGCCGCTGCGAGGAAGCCTGCCCCATGGAGGCCATCAAGCTCACCGAGGAGTTTGAGCTGGCCGTCATGAGCAAGGACGACCTCACCAGCAAGAGCGTATATACGCTCGAGCACTGCTCGCGCTGCGGCAAGCCGTTTGCCCCGCACAAGGAGATTGACTACGCCAAGCGTCTGCTGCAAAAGACCGGCGGCATGGAGGCCATCCAGGCCGTCCGTACCGTCGGTATGTGCCAGGAGTGCAAGCGCGAGCTCGACGCCCAGCGCGCTGCCTCGGCCGTAAAGACCGGCAACGCTGCCGGCATGGCTGCCAACGAGACGCTTGCGTCCGGTGAGCCCCAGGGCCCCGGCATGGAGTATCTGGGCGGCCACGGCGTGAACCCGGAGTATATCGACCGCGAGCTCAACCCCGATGCGCCCGAGATTCCCGCCGGTCCGGCGCCGGTCGAGGGCATCATCATGGATTTTGAAACGAAGGAGGAGTAACCATGGCCGAACCCACGCTTTTGCCCGAGCGGCTTCAGTACCGCCCGACCAAGATCGAGCTCGACGAGAGCATCGAGAAGGCCAAGGCGACCCTTCTTAAGAAGATCAAGCGCTCGGTGTACGTCTACCGTGTCGACTGCGGCGGCTGCAACGGCTGCGAGATCGAGATCTTCGGTTCCATCACGCCCGTCTTTGACGTCGAGCGCTTTGGCATCAAGGTCGTGCCCTCGCCCCGTCACGCCGATGTGCTGCTGTACACCGGCGCCGTGACGCGTGCCATGCGCATGCCGGCCCTGCGCGCGTTTGAGGCCGCACCCGATCCCAAGATCGTGGTGTCCTATGGCGCGTGCGGCTGCACCGGCGGCATCTTCTACGACAACTACTGCGTCTGGGGCGGCACGGATAAGATTCTGCCGGTCGATGTCTACATCCCCGGCTGCCCGCCCAGCCCCGCGCAGACCGTCTACGGCTTTGCCATGGCACTTGGCCTGCTGGACCAAAAGCTCCATGCCGAGACCACGGTGGAGGCTGCCGGCGAGCAGGCCGATATCCTGCACCCCGGCGTGCCGTACAAGCTGCGCGTTGCCATCGAGCGCGAGGCTCGCGCCATGAGCGGTTACCGTTACGGCCGCGACCTGGCCAACGAGTTTATGGATACGCTCGAGGGCGCGCCCAAGGGTGATATCCGAGGTGCCATGGCGCTGCTCATCGACAAGCAGGACGATCCGCGCCGCGTTGAGGTCTACTCGGCGCTGCAGGATCTGGTGCTGGCCGGAGGTCACTAGATGGAGCTCACGGACCGCTCTGGTTACTTTGCGGGCCCCGGTATGCTCGGCGGCTCCTTTGGCGATGCCTCGCGCGCAAGCGACGAGGCCGCCGAGGGCGTCGCCGACCCCTGCTTGGGTCATGCGCCCGACCAGGTGGTCTTCTATGAGCTCACGCGTAAGTTTGTGGAGACCGAGGAAGACGTTCCCCAGGAGGCCTGCGACGTGCTGTACTACACGCTCGCCGTGGGCCACCACACCGGCGTGCTCGATTGCTTTGAGCCGCGCCTGTCGGTGCCGGTGGATGTCTTCTATTCGCTCGTGGATGCGCTGCCGGAGGGGGAGGCCAAGACCAAGTTCGAGGCCATCCGCTCCTTTGGCGAGTGCCAGCTTGACAAGGCGGCGGTGTCGTCGTTGCTCGAGGCCTGCGACACGCTGCTCGACGAGCGCGGTTTTCGCGGCTCGGCCAAGGCCGGCATCTCGGTGTTCGACGACGACTTTGGCCTGCATGCCCAGCAGGTCGCGTTTCTGATGAAGTTCCGCGATCTGGTTGAGCGCGTGCGCGATGTGTCGGGCGTGTACCTGACGGGAAGGTTGCAGTAATGGGTCGCGTTGTGGATGGACGTGTGAACGGCGCCCCGTTTGCGGGTATCGTGCTCACGGCGGGAAGCGTGCTGCGTGCCGACGATGCCGCCGGCCCCGTGCTCTCCAAAAAGATGGAGGACGCGCCCATTGCCGGTTGGTACACCATCGACGGTGGCCAAACGCCCGAGGACGACATCATCGAGGTCAAGCGCGAGCGTCCGCCGCGTTTGGTTTTGGTCGATGCCGCCGACATGGCGCTGCCCGTCGGCGCCATCCGCTTGCTCGACAAACGTGACGTGGCCCGCAAGTCGATGTTCACCACGCATTCGCTCCCTTTGTCGATTCTGATCGAGGAAATCGAGCAATCGTGCGAAGATATCGTCTTCATAGGGATTCAGCCGGGCGATACGGAGTTTTACAACCCTATGTCCCCGGAGGTCTTTGACGCCGTCGACGCCGTGTACGACGCCGTGGCCGCCAACGACTTTTCCCACTTTGTCCGCTTGGGACAAGAGCAATAGGAGCGCTTGTCCCTGCTGATTAGGAAAGAAGTGATTGACATGGCAGATTCCAAGGCAGAATATCCCGCTCCCGATTGCCTGGCGCCCGCCGCGATCGAGGCCAAGACCGAGGCCGCCGGCGTGACCAAGGCCAACCTGCCGGTCGCAAAGGCCTTTCTGTTGGCAATGTTCGCCGGCGCGTTCATTGCCTTCGGCGGCCTGTTCTTTACCGTGTTCTTGAGCGATAGCACGCTGGGCTGGGGCGCCCAGCGCGTCGTGGGCGGCCTGTGCTTTTGCCTGGGCCTGGTGCTGGTGCTGGTGTGCGGCGCCGAGCTGTTTACCGGCAATTCGCTTATGGTCTGCGCACTCAAGAGCAAAAAGATCACCCTGGTCCAGATGCTCAAGGCTTGGGTCGTCGTATGGGTCGGTAACTTTGTCGGTGCCCTGTTCATCGTCTTTTTGGTGTACATGGCCGGCATTTACAAGCTCAACGGCGAGGCGGTCGCCAATTCCATGGTGAGCGTCGCCGCCGGCAAGGTGACGATCGACTGGGTGACGATCTTCTTCCGCGGCATCCTGTGCAACATCTTTGTGTGCCTGGCCGTGTGGATCGGTACCGCCGGCAAGACTGTGGTCGATAAGGTTGTGGGCATTCTGCTGCCCATCGCCGCCTTTGTGGCCTGCGGTTTTGAGCACTGCGTCGCCAACATGTACTTTTTGCCCATGGGTGCCGTGATGCACGCGTGCGGCTATGGTGCCGACGTCGCCGGCGCCGATGCGCTCAACGCCGCGGGCATTGCGTTTAACCTGTCCGCCGCCACGCTGGGCAACATCGTGGGCGGTGCGGTTCTGGTCGCGCTCGGCTACTGGTTTATCTACGCTAAGAAGTCCGAGGCGTAAGGTGCCGCCTGTTTGACGTTGGGCCTCCCGCGGGGCGTTGCCGTGCGGGAGGCTTTTTGGGTCTGGGGCTCGTTGCCGGGCTTTTGGCCTGTTGTGTTTGGCTGATGAAAGGGGTAATCGAGATGGCATCTGCTCTGAAGCGTGACGGTCGCGCCGTGGTGACCACATGCGGGGGATGCTATGCCGATTGCGCCTTTGCGGCACGCGTTGAGGACGGTCGCGTGGTGGCCGAGTTGCCGGTTGTGGGGCATCCGTGCGCGGCGCGTGCCCTGTGCGCCCGCGGGCGGCATCGCCTGGCAATTCCGTTTGACGAGCGCGACCGCATCGTGCACCCCATGCGTCGCCGCCAGGATGGCTCGGGGTTCGATGCGATTTCCTGGGACGAGGCGTTTACGCAGATCGCTGCGCGCCTTGGGGGGATTGTTGACGGGCATGGTCCGCGCGCGCTGGGCATGACGCTCGGCGTGCCCTCGTTCGACCGCTACTGGGCGTATCGCTTTATGCATGCGCTGGGCTCGCCCAACGTGTACGGTGCCGACGGTGCCTGCGAGGTAAGCCGACTTACCGGTTGGGAGCACAGCCTGGGCTACAGCCCCGCCTCCGACCTTGCGCATACCGACTGCATCATGTACCTGGGGCGTTCCTTGGTGGATTCGTCGACGACGGGGGCCGTCGATGCGCTCAACGATGCGCGCCGGCGTGGGGCGAAGATCATCGTGGTCGACCCGCGGCGCAGTGGCTCTGCGGCGCTTGCCGACCGCTGGTTGCGCGTGCGCCCGGGCTGCGACTTGGCGCTGCTGTTGGGTATTGTCCACGTGTTGATTGCCGAGGGCCTGTACGATCACGAGTTCGTGACCCGCTATACCACGGGTTTTGACGAGCTGGCGCAGGCGGCCGCTGTTTGGACGCCCGAGTGGGCTGAGTCGATGTGCGACGTGCCGGCCGCAGAGATCGCCGCCACGGCGCGCGATCTAGCTGTCGCCGCGCCCGCTGCCGTGGTGGACGCCGGCTTTCATGGCGGCATTGGCATCGCGTATGCCAATAGCACCCAGACCGCGCGCGCGATTTGTCTGGTCGATGTGCTGCTGGGCTGCATCGGACATGCGGGCGGCGCGCTCAATCCGCCCACGCCGCTTGTGTTGGGCGACCTCGATCCCACGCGCTTTGCGACGCCGCCGGTGCCGCGTGGGCCCAAGCTGGGGTCCGAGCGCTATCCACTGGTCGATCCGGTGCGCGGCCTGTGCACGACCATCGGTCAGTCGATTCTTGCCGGCGATTTGCGTGGGCTCATCGTCTATGCCAGTAACCCCGGTGCGGGCTATGGCAATGCGCAGGCTTGGTTGGGTATTTTGCAGCAGCTCGACTTGCTCGTGACGATTGATATTCGCTGGTCCGAGACAGCGCGCGCTTCTGACTTCGTGCTGCCCGACGTGACGTATCTGGAGGCCGACCGCGGCGTGGGAACGGTGACAGGCGCCAACGATGCGCGCGTGTTCTACCGCAACGCCGTGCTGCCCGTGCAGCATGACGACACGCGTCCCGGTCGGGAGATTTTTGCCGGTCTGGCGCAGGCGTGTGGCGTGGGCGAGTACTTCCAGTTTGCGTCTGACGATCTGGCGGCTGCCCAGGTGGCGCCTTTTGGGATCAATCTGGACGAGCTCAAGGAGCGCGGCTGGGCCGACACGGGTGTTGCGTTGTCGTCGCGTACGGGCGAGCCGGCGATTCCCTTGAATGGCGGCAAAATTGCGCTGGCAAGCGACGTATGGGAACGAGCTGGCCTGGGTCGTGTGCCCAACTGGATCGCGCCCATGGTGGAACCCGGTCCGGGGATGTTTCGTCTCATTAGCGGCAACCGTCCCTTTGAGTCGCACACTTCGCGCAGACTCGCGGCGGCTGGCGCCGCCGAGGCGGGCTCGGATCTGGATGCCGTGCAGATGAATGCCGATGCCGCTGCGCGCATGGGCATTGCCGATGGCGAGGTCGTCGAGCTTGTGAGCGACATGGGCCGCGACCGCGTGCGCGTGGAGACGACGCCCTATCTGCATCCGGCGTGCATCTTCACCTCGGCCGCCCCCGGCGGGCGTTCGTTTGGCGCCGATGCCGGTGGCGCTCAAGCCTTGGGCGTGGGCCCACTCGACCATACGCCGCTGCGCTGGGACCCGTTGACGGGTGCCGCGCTCACCCAGGAAAACGCCGTTCGCGTGGAAAAGATCGCGGCGCGCGAGGATAATAACGAGTAATTGACTCAGCTGATGTATTCGACTGATCCACGTTTCTTTTGAAAGGCCGCACATGAGCGATAGCCAGAACATGTCCGATGAGGTACGCGCCCGCCTGCGCGCCATTCCTTCCGTCAACGAGCTGCTTGCCGAGTGGCCGGTTGTGAAGGCGGCGGGGGAGACCTGCGACGCGGTGGTCCATGCTGCCGTGACGGCCGAGCTCGACGAGGAGCGCGCTGCGATTCGTGCCGGTGCCGCCCCGCGTTCCAAGCGTGACCTAGCCTCGGCCATCGAGTGGCGTGCGCATCGCTCTGCGCTGCCGAGCCTGCGCCCTGCCGTCAACGCTACGGGCGTGGTCATCCATACCAACTTGGGCCGCGCCCCGCTCGCGGAGTCGGTCGCCAAGGCCGTGGCCGAGGTCGCGCGCGGGTACAGCACGCTCGAGTACAGTGTGGACACTTGTTCGCGCGGGTCGCGCAAGGAGCACGCCGCGCAGCTGATCCGCTCGCTCACCGGTGCCGAGGACGCGCTCGTGGTCAACAACAACGCCGCCGCGGTACTGCTGGTGCTGGCGACCCATGCCGCAGGCAAGGAGGTTATCGTCAGCCGCGGCGAGCTTGTCGAGATCGGCGGCAGCTTCCGCATCCCCGATGTCATGGCGGCTTCGGGCGCCAAACTCGTCGAGGTCGGCGCCACCAACCGCACGCATTTGGACGACTATGAGCGCGCCATCACGCCCGATACGGCGATGATCCTCAAGGTCCATCCTTCCAACTATCGCATCGAGGGTTTTCACGAGGAGGTGGGCTCTCGGGAGCTTGCCGCTCTGGCCCACAAGCATGGCCTGCTGTTCTACGAGGACCAGGGGTCGGGCGCGCTGTTGCCCGACGACATCCTGGTGCGCGGCGGCGAGGAGCCCACGCCGGCTTCGGTCGCGGCGGGGCTCGATATCGTGTCGTGCTCGGGCGATAAACTGCTCGGTGCCGCACAAGCGGGCATTATCATGGGCCGTCGCAATCTGCTCCAGGCCTGTGGGTCACATCCGCTTATGCGCGCCCTGCGCCCGGGCAAGCTCGCGCTGACGGCGCTCGAGGCCACGCTGCGTATCTACATGGACGGCGCCGATGTTGCCCATCGCGATATTCCGGTGCTCAGCATGCTCACGCTTCCGCAGGCTCATCTGGAGCGTCGCGCACGTAAGTTGCGCGATCGTATGGTCGCCGGGCTCGATAAGGCCGGTTGCCCGTGCGCCGTTCAGGTGGAGATCGTCGAGGAATCGTCGACCCCCGGTGGCGGCTCGCTGCCTACCGTGGAGCTGCCCACCATGTGCGTTGCCGTGCGCCTCGTCGATGAGCGTCTTTCCGTTGACGCACTCAAGCGCTCGCTCGTCCAAGATTTCGACACGCCGGTCGTCACGCGCGCCTCGCACGATCGCGTCCTGTTTGACGTGCGCACGCTCGTGGGCGACCGCGATATCGAGACGGCGGCGTCGACGCTTACCGCATGCGTTGCCAAGGCGGTGCGCCGATGAGTGAGGCCGAAGCGTTGGTGGAATGCCCCGTTATCGTTGGCACGGCGGGCCACGTTGACCACGGTAAGTCGGCGCTGATCGAGGCGCTGACCGGCAAGAATCGCGATCGCCTGGAGGTCGAGCGTCGTCGCGGCATGACGGTGGAGTTGGGTTTTGGCGAGCTGGCACTGCCGAGCGGCAAGATCGTCGGCCTGGTCGACGTGCCGGGGCATGCGCATTACTTGCGCGCCATGGTGCAGGGTGCGACAGGCATCGACGTTGCCGTGCTGGTGGTCTCTGCCGTTGAGGGTGTAATGCCGCAGACGCGCGAGCACGTGCACGTGCTGGAGCTGCTGGGCGTCACGCATATGGTGGTGGCGCTGACGATGTGTGACCTGGCCGATGCCGAGATGGCCGAGCTTGCCGAGCTCGATGTCTATGACTTTTTGTCGGGTACCGTGTTTGCGGGCGCGCCGATTGTGCCCGTGTCGTCTAAGACGGGCGAGGGGATCGACGGGCTGCTTGCGGTGCTCGACGAGCGGGTAAGTGCCTGCTTAGATGCCTGCCGCGACCGTGCCGAGCGCACCGATGTCGCGCCGCGCCTGCCGATTGACCGCTGCTTTACGATTAAGGGCGTCGGTACTGTCGTAACGGGAACGCTGCACGATGCGCCGGTTACGGTGGGCGACGAGCTGATGGCCTTGCCGTCGCGTACGGTCTGTCGCGTGCGCGGGATTCAGGTGCATGGCGATACGCCGCGCGCGCTGCCTGGTCAGCGTGTGGCGCTCAACCTAGTT
The DNA here is from genome assembly GCA_902496115.1 of uncultured Collinsella sp. Classification (GTDB taxonomy): domain Bacteria; phylum Actinomycetota; class Coriobacteriia; order Coriobacteriales; family Coriobacteriaceae; genus Collinsella. Next base: position 24,800 of record CABUZK010000023.1, read on the forward strand.
GGTGACGGTGCCGCGGCGCTTGACCGTGGCGAGATGCTGGGCGTTGCGGACCGCTTTGGCCAGACGTTGCGCTTTATGATGACGTTCATCTACCTCGGCCGCGAGGGCGCCAAGCCGCGCGTGCTCGAGTCGGGCGCGCGTGTGCATGTGATGGCCGGCACGGCCGAGGTCGTCGGCCGCATCATGCTATTGGAGGGCGAGGCCCCCATGGCGGTGGGCGAGACCCGTACCGTGCAAGTGCGCTTGGAGGAGCCGCTGCCGCTACGTGCCGGAGACCATGCCGTGGTGCTGTCGTATTCGCCCGTTATGCTCATCGGCGGCGGGCGCGTGCTGCTTTCGCGCTGCCGTCGCTCGCGCGAGCTTTCGGCGGGGGAGCGCACGCTGCTTGCAGCGCTCGAGTCCGGCGATATCGCGGGCGGTGTGGGCGCATGGCTGGCGCTGCAGACGCTGCCGGTTACGACGGTTGATGTTGCCGAGGCTTTGGATCTTGGTGTCGACGAGGTCGATGCCGCACTGCGCGGGTTGGTGTCGCAGGGCCCCGTTCGCAAGCTTGCCGTGGGTGATGCTGACCTCATGGCGGATGCCATGGTGCTCGACGCCGCGATGGATGCACTGGCGGCGACCCTGTCAGCCATGCATACGGCGTCTCCCAAGGAGACGGGCTTTACGCCCGGCGCCGTTGCCCATGCTGCGTGGCCTGCCGCTGACGATACAGTTGCCGCGGCTCTGATTGCCGAGGGCTGCTCGCGTGGCGTGTGTGCCTCCGAGGGCGCCGAGGTGTTTGACCCGCACTCCGCTGCCGCCGCGGCGCGTGTGGTGCGCGAGGCCTGCGAACGTATCGTTGCCTTGCTAGACGAAGCCGGCCTCGATGCACCGACATTGCCCGAGGTGGGCGAGCAGTTGCAGCTCGATCGCGACACCATGTCGCGTGCCCTGCGCGAGCTTTCGCTCAACCGCTCGATCGTTAAGGTCGAGCGCGACGTTGCCCTGTCTGCCGCCGCCGAGGCCCATGCGCGTGAGCTCGTCGCCGCCGCCATTGAGGCAGCCGGCGGAGCTGCCACCACGAGCGTGCTGCGCGAGGCCCTGGGTGTGTCGCGCAAACGTGCCATCAACATCTTGGAGCACCTAGATGCCGTGCGCTTTACGGTGCTCGACAAGGATGCCGGCGGCCTGAGGTCCCTGCGCTAGGCCGGTCACTCGCTCCCGCCTCCTCAGTTGCGGTGAAATAGTTCCTATTTGTAGGCTTTGGCAGCAAATACAGGAACTATTCCACCGCAACTTCTTGTTCGTCTTTTTGGGATGGAGCCGTTTCGGTTTGGTAAAATACCGCCGCACTTGGGAACGGATGGGCTCCGGTGGGCTCCGCGGTCCTCAAAACCGTTGCGAGGCGTGCAAAACGTCTTGGATGTGTTCGATTCACATACGTTCCCGCCATACGCTACCAGCGCTTTTGTGCTCGCGGTCTTGCTGCGTGCCGCAAAGGCGCTGTTTTGTTTTTGCACGAGCTTTTCGTAGCGCTGCTATTTCGGTGGCTGTATTTAGCTTCGTGCACCGGGTTTCGAGCATGCCGATGGAGGTGTTTTGCCGTATGACTACCGTAAGACGTGCCGATCTTTCTTGTGTCGTCCAAGCGGGTGGGCTGTCCTCGCGCATGGGCTGTGATAAGGCTCGCATGGCGTTTTGCGGCGAGCCGCTCATCGAACGCGTGCTGGGTCGGCTGGCGCCAGTTGCCGGCGAGTTGGTCGTGACGACTTCGCGTCCCAGCGAGCTTGCCTACCTTGAGGAGCGCGCGTTTGGCGGCCTGGTGCCGCGAATAGTGTCGGACCTTGAAGGGCCGGCAGGCGCCATGCGCGGCATCGCGAGTTCGCTGACTGCGGCTCGGCTGCCTCTCGTTGCTATCGTCGCCTGTGATATGCCGTTTGTCTCTTCGGAGCTAATCGGTGCCCTTGCTGGCTGTGTTGAGGCCGAGGCGCTCGACGTGTGCGTGCCGCGCGAGGAGCGGGGAATTGAGCCGCTTTGCGCCGTCTGGCGCCGTGACGCGTGTGCGCCGGTTGCCCAAGAGCTGCTCTCCTGCGACCGACAGCGCATTCGCTGCCTGATCAATCGCGTTCAGGCCGGTTATATGGATGAGCCGCAGATCGTTAAGGCCGCGGGCTCGACGCTCTGCTTCGAGAACGTCAATACGCCCGAGGAGTTTGCGGCGGCCGAGTTACTCGCCTAGACGATTGGAGTTGCCATGTCTCACGATATTTGTCCCGACACGGGAGAACCTTGCACTTGCAACGGGTCCGAACCCTGTACCTGCGGTTGCGGTGGCTGTGGACATACTGCGGAAGAGGAAGCGGCCGCCGCGGCGTATCGCGATGCACACCGCGAAGGCCCGTCCGGTGATGCTCTCGACCATGAACGCAAGATCATCGTTTCGTTC
>CABUZK010000024.1 GCA_902496115.1 uncultured Collinsella sp.
CGGCGACTACGGTAAGCTGGGTTTCATCGACCGTAAACGATATGTCGAGCCCGGCGAAGGCCAGATGATAGACGCGGCTTGGCTCGTGCTTGCTGCCCGCACGGCGCGGGTCTTGGCGAAGAACCTCGACCAAGCCGGGGAGCTTTGTGGGCGGGACCATATCCTGCAGCGTCTGCGGGAACTCGATGTCGAGCTCTTGCCACGGAGCGTCCTCAATCCAGCCGCCCGTTGCATCCGGGTGGCAGTCCGCAAACGGAATGTAGGGCTTAATGTCGTAGATGGGCGTGCCGTCGCGCAGGTCGGCCCCCAACACATGGATGATGGGACCATCGTCGGTAAGCTCCACGCGGTCGAGCTTGACGCAGGTGAGCCCAATGGAATTAGGGCGAAACGGACTGCGCGTGGCAAAGACGCCCACACGCTCGGCTCCACCCAGGCGCGGCGGACGCACAGTTTTCGACCATTTTGCGTTGGTGCCGGACCTGTCCTGCGTTTTGGCATCGGCGGCTATGTCCTTAGCCGTGCCGCCGGGCGTTCCGTTTTCGAAGCGCCACAGCAGCCACAGGTAAGAGAAGGAGTCCAGACCCTCAACCGCTGCGTTGGAGGCAAATTCCGGCTCAAAAACGATGCGTCCCTGCAGATGAGGCGCCAAAAAGCTGTTGCGCGGGATGCCGAACTTCTGCGGCAGGTCGGTATGTATGTGTGCAATAGGTTCCATGCCGGTCATTGTACGGCATGGAGGCGTGGGGCGTTGCGTGCAATTCTTCGCCGCGGTCCCCCGCCGTGCAACCAACGGTTGCTTGGAAGGGCGTCTGCCGCCGCGTATGCTTAAGCCATCAACCAGCAGAAAGGAGCCGCTATGGCCTTTGCAGAAAAGCTCATTGCCATCCGTCGCGCCCATCACCTTACCCAAGAGCAGCTCGCCGCCAAACTCTTTGTCACGCGCCAAGCCGTCAGCCGTTGGGAGCGCGACGAGGTCACCCCGGGCATCGACATGATGAAGCTCATTGCCGCCGTAACCGGCGAGCCACTGTCCCACCTGCTCGAAATGCCCGAGCATTATTGCCAGAGCTGCGGCATGATACTCACGCCCGACGACTGCGGCACCGATGCCACAGGCGCCACGACCGACCATTACTGCAAGTGGTGCTACGACCACGGCAAGTACACCTACGCCACCACCATGGAGGCGATGATCGAGGACTGTGCCCCGCGCCTGGCGCAAAACACCGGCATGTCGCTCGACGAAGCCGTCTCGCTCATGGGCGCCGTCCTGCCGCAACTGGAGCGCTGGCGCACCGTGCAGGAAAACGAGGAATGCTACGGCGCCGAGGCTCGAGCTCGCTATGGCAATGAGGCTATCGATGCAGCAAACGAAACGTTACTGGATATGGATCCTCAGACATGGAACGACATGAAGGAACTTGAACGCGCCATTTTGGGCCAGCTCTCGATTGCCATGGGCGACGGCGATGCGGATGGAGGCGAGGCTCGCAAGCTCGTCGCGATGCATCGTCGTTGGATTGGTCTCAACTGGGGACGCGAACCCCAGAACGAAGCGTACCTGGGCCTCGCCAATGGCTATCTTGCCGACCAGCGCTTTGTTGACTACTACGACAAGCCCTGCGGCGCCGGAGCCACGGCGTTTCTGGTCCAGGCCATCGAGTCGTCGTTGACGCGCGCATAGACCGCGGCGGCTTTGGGTATTTCAATCAAAACCGCAACCGATTGGAGACCTATGGCTACTAATCATGAGCTCGCACTATTCGTTATGACCGGCTGCCCGTATTGCATAAAGGTCAAGCGTTTCCTTGCCGATAACGGCGTGACCATCCCCGAGCGCAATATCTCGACCGATTCCGATGCCGAACAGACACTCATCGCCGTCGGCGGAAAACGCCAGGTTCCCTGCCTGTTCATCGACGGCAAACCACTCTACGAATCGAGCGACATCATCGCGTGGGTGCAGGAAAACCTGCTCTAGTACGCACGCTCTGTCCGTCCAGGGCCCCAACCCATACGACCCAAACATGTACACCAGCATCCAAAGTCGACATTTTTCGACATCTTTGGATGCTGGCGTACAGCTTTTTGGTAGTCATGGACGCTCTTAACCGGCTAATTGTTTGAGGCGACCTTTGGATTATGGCTGTTTGACGCCTCTGGAAAGGGTTTCCGAGAGGGCTGTGGTCAAAAAAGGGCAAATATGAGTACTGCTACCTGTTTAGTAGCAGCGATTTTGATCACTTCAGGAACTATTCAACGTTCCATACGTCCGCAGACGACGCTATTTCTCCTCATATGTTCAATAAAAGTAGCTCCGAATGGGAACAAATCTCATCAGGAGCTACCATTTATAGCAAAATAAATGCAACTATAATGGCAACAGTACTCATATTTGCCCTTTTTTGACCACGACCCTCCAGAATAGCCGCTGAGGACGACACTAAATGACAAAATCCGGCACTTGGACGTTCTTATATGACTAGCCATTGAAGGACACCTAACGACTACTCCCATTCGCGACACACTGTGTCGCGAATTTAGCTGGTCCCATTATCGAAGACCAGTGAGAGCTCCTGCCCAGAATCTCGATAGCTTAATAAAGCGCTCCCCTCCGGAAGTTCAATGAGCATCCAAATTTCAGGCTGAAAAGCAAAGGGGCATCGAAGCCGTCAATGCTCATTTCCTATCGAACACGCGGGTCAAAACAAGCTAATTAGCCTGATAAACTGTTTGTATTTTTGTCTACAAAACTATATACAAAAAGAGTATCCGTTGACCTGTGCTCGACATTATGCCGATCGATAGGAGGCGCTATGGACGCTAAGCAGCTCGAAAAGATGATGGGGTTTGCTCCCGGAGAGCTGGAGAAAGCCTCGGAGGCATACGAAAAAGATGAGTGGCCGAAGGGTCGCACCATCAAGCTGGGAAGGCCGTCGATCTCCGATGAGCCAAGCGTTGTTTTATCGGCACGTGTGGGCGAATCGGTCCTTGAAGCCTTTGACGCAAAAGCAAAGCGCCATGGGCAAACACGCACGGAGCGACTCAGGGAGCTCATCACGCTCGATGCAATGCTTGCCTAAACTCAACTCCCCCGTCGACCTAAACATGTACACCAGCATCCAAAGTCGACATTTTTCGACATCTTTGGATGCTGGTGTACAGCTTTTGCGGGTAGTCATCGGGGACGTTCTTAAATGACTAGTCGCTAAAGAACGTCCCCGATGTCTAACTAGCCGCGGAAGCGAGCTATGGGTGCGAGTGGCTGCTCGTGAAAGACCCGCTCGACGGCGGCGCGGTATTCGTCGGCCTTTTTGGTCTTACGCACGAGCTTGTGAACGGTAGCGGGGTCGGCGAAAGCGCACTTGGCGTAGAACCACCACTCCTTCATACGAAAGACCGCGTTGCCGCCAATCTCTTCTGCATAGACCGCAAACAGAGTGTCGTGGAAACGCTGCAGTTCGGTTGCCGTGGCAGCAGGACCGCCCTTAACCATGCGAGCCAGCGCGGGGTTCGCGAGCAGGCCACGCCCCAGCATCACATGGCGTGTCCCGGGATAGGCCTCCACCAGTGCGTCCATATCCTCAAGATCGAAAATGTCGCCGTTATAGGCCACGGGGAACGGCGCACGCTCCAGCGTCTCGCCATAAAACTCTTTGCGCGGCGAACCCGTATAGCGGTCCTTTTGCACGCGCGGATGCACAATGAGCTCTGCCAACGGCATGCGGCAATACAGATCGAGTACGCGCTCGTATTCGTTGTCGCTCTCCAGCCCCAGCCTGGTTTTTACCGACACCGGCAACGGCGAGCGCTCGCACACATCACGCAAGAACACTTCGAGCTCGTCCAAGTTACGCAAGAAACCCGAGCCCTTGCCCTTGGCAACAACCGTACCCGAGGGGCAACCAAGATTGAGATTGACCTCGCGGTAGCCCATGTCGGCGAGCACCTGCGCCGCCCACACAAACTCGTCCGCGTTCTTGGACATCAGCTGAGGCACTACGTTGAGCCCCTGGTTATTGGCAGGATCGATCTCCTTAAACGCCTTGCCGCCAAAGCGGTTTCCCACCCGCGGCGGCGGCAAAAACGGCGTGTAATAACAATCGAGCGCACCGAAGCACTCCGCATGCACGCGACGGAACACATGCCCGGTAATTCCCTCCATGGGGGCCAGCGAAAGGATCATCTACTCTTCTCTCATATCAACACAACAAAGGGGCCGTCCCTTTGTCACATGCATTATGCCTTGCGCTTCAGGCGATTCACAAGGAAGAGGTAGCTACTGAACGATGACCACCCTCCAGCCGCACCCCATACAACGAGGTCTAATACTTTTCCCGAGAAGTGAGCGAGTGAAAACGGGCCCCCGAAGCATCGGCACTTTCGAGATGCAATTTCCTGCGGTTTTGCCAGCCAAATCCTGCGGGTTTGACGTCTAAAAATGTCGATGCTTCGGAGGCCCAAGTATGGCCGTTCACTTCTCGGAAAAGTAGTAGACCTCGATTTACATGCCACTCAATGTGACAAAGTGGCTGCTCCTTTGTCACATTCGATGAAAAAGGGCACCGATGTTAGTCGATGCCCCAAAGCGGCTGCAGGTTAAGCCCTACAGCGTATGTCTAAGACGAATCGAACTATTCGTCCCAAGAGAGGTTCTTACCAGTCTTTTTTGCCAGCAGCAAGAACAGGCCGATAATAACGTTGCATGCGATGCAGAAGATGAAGACGCCCTGGAAGGAGCCGACAAGCTCATAGACCTTCATCATAACGGGCATGCCAAAGGCGCCGACGATATAGCCCACGGAGCAGATCAGCGCGAAGATGCGACCGAAATCGCGGGAGCCAAAGACATCCATAACCAAAACGGTCAGGGCAGTGCCAGCGATGACGTACATTACGTCGTTCACGCCTGCTGCGAGGATGCTGAGCGTCGAGTTGCCGCTGCTCATCATGAGCATGACAAAGGAGAGGATGGAGACAGCGAGCCAGCCCAGAATGGCCTTCGTGCTGCCGAACCTATCGCAAGTGGTGCCGACGATCGGATTGAGGAACAGATCGAAGAGCGATGCAGCGGATACCATGAAGCCGCCCACCATGGGGCTAAAACCAACCTCGGAAGCATACGTCGGGAAGAGCTGGTTCATGCAGCAAGTGAGCTGAACGAGACAGAGGAAGCCGATGCAGAAGAAGAAGGCAGGAGACTTAATGGCGCGCGCATAGCTAACGCCACGCGTGCTATCCTCGGTCGTCTCCTCGGTCTCGGTGACCGTCTCGCCCTCGACGTAGCCATAGGGCAGCATGCCCTTGTCCTGAGGCTTGTAGCGGATGATCAGAATGGAAGCTGGGAGAATGAGCACTGCGGAAACACCGGCGAGCACCAGATAACCAGTTCTCCAGCCAGCGGCCTCGATGACAGAGGTGATGACGGGACTCATGATGAGCATGTAAATCGAGTTCACTGCCCAAGCGAGACCGATTGCCAGGCCACCAGATTTTTTGAACCACTGGTCAATAACGTCGGACATAGCGACGCCGGTGGTGAAGGCGAAGCAAACGCCAATCAGGGCGCCAGCGGCGATGAACATCCAGACTTCGGTGTAGAAGGCCATGCCTGCGCCGGCAGCGAGCAAAATAAGCTCGACAACGGGGAGCCAAACCTTGCCAACGACCTTGGGAATGAGTTTTCCGACAAACGGAAGAGCTGCCGCAAGACCAATGAGCGTTGCGGTGAAGTAATACGAGAAGATGGAATAGTCAAACCCGAACTCCTCGCACACGGGTGCGACGAAGGAGCCCGCGATTACGCTATAGGATCCGGTCGTGCCGGCAGACATAAGGCCGAGCGCGATTACGAGAACCCATGCGTAAACCTTGCTGCTCTTTAACTTTGCATTTTCCATTGATGCAGCTCCTAGAGACCCAGAAGGGCACACATAACGGCCTTGATGGTGTGCTGACGGTTCTCTGCCTCACGGAAGATGACCGAAGCGTTGGCCTCAAAGCACTCGTCGGCAATCTCGAAACCCTCGGTGATGATCTCGCGATGAAGGTCGTTCTTGCACTGGTCGAGGAGCATCTTGCCAACACGGTGATCCGCGTTGTGGACAGAGGGAAGCTCATGCATGCAGAAGATGTCGGGATTGTTGGTGCGCTTGCACAGCTCGCTGGTGACGCGATAGGGGTACAGAGACTCGGCATCGCCCAGCCAGGAGTTGTAGTCGTCGGGATCCAGAACCTCTTCGCCGCACTCGGGGTTGATGTAGCGCCACTCCTCGGTAACGATAACGTCAACGCCATCCAGGGCATCGAGGTCAGAGGTGATGGTAAAGGTCCTATTGGGAGCGTACTTGGCGTAGCAGGCCTCCACCTCTTCGATCATTTCCTTGCACATCTGATGACGGAGGTCGTCGGGGCCGATGGCGAGGAAGTCCATGTCGAGCATAGCGCACAGACGGCCATACCACACCGGGGCGCCGGCGCAGTTGCCAACGAAAGCCATCTTCTTGCCGCGGCTCGTACGCAGACCGCCCCATTGCTCTTCCATCGTAAGAGCGTCAGCGAGCATCTGAGTCGGGTGATCGCCGAGAGTAAGGGCATTGATGACCGGGATGTCAACCAGGTCGGCGACGTCATAGAGGAACTGCTCGTCCTTCTGTGCGCGGTAGACGATGAGATCGTACATGCCGTTAAAGACGCGCATGGCATCCTTGACGGTCTCGCAGTCACCCATGTGGGAGTTGGTCAGATAAGTAAAGCCCATGCCCAAATCATTGCAGGAGGTCTCGAATGCGCAACGAGTACGGGTCGAGCCCCACTCAAAGTTGGCGAGGACGTTTTTGCCGGGGAAGTAGCGCTGGTCGACACCAGACTTCTTCTGAGCCTTAAGGTTCCAGGCAAGATCGATGAGATAGCGGAAATCCTCGGAGGAGAGATCATGGATGTTGATGTAGTCGCGACCGCGGAGGCTGTTGTTCATGCCTATTTCCTTTCGAATTATTATCAAAATTATTGTTGAATGTGTCCCCGAGGAAAACACGGATATCCCTCGGGGAGCGGTACATGTGGCGCCTAAGCCAAAGAGCGCAGGCTCTAAGGCTCACTAACGACTGGCCGCCACGTCCTTAGTCCAGCAGTGCACGCCGCCGCCGGACAGGTTAAGCGCGAGGGAATCAATCATGATGACCTTGCGATCGGGGAAGCAGCTCTCAAGAACTGCCTTGGCCTGCCCATCCTTCTCTTTCACGACCTCGCTCATGCCCTCGTGGTAATAACGCTGGCCAAGAACGACGCCGTTGCAAATCAGGAAGTTGCAGTAGCTCGCTGCGGCGTAGAAGTGGACGGGGCCCTCGGGCCAGAGGGTGCCATCCATAAACTTGCCGCCCATTTCGTCGATGAAGCCCTTATAGAGCTCGTAATCTTCATCGCCAGGGGCGATAACGACTTCAATAGGCTCGGCGGTGGGCATACGAACGATCTCGAAGGGCTTGCCCTCCCAGTCCGTTTCGTTGCTCAGGATCTCGTAGGCTGCCTCAATGCGGCGACGAGACTCTGCTCCAGCCTTGCTCGAGGCTGCCTCTTCATCGGACACCTCGGCAAGAAGAATCTTGTTCGGAGTGATAAAGCGACACATCTCATCAATGTGAGCTGCAAAGCTCATGCCAAAGACGGGAGTTCCGTCTTCCTTCTCGTCGAGGATGCCCAGTCGATAGTCGTCGTCCTCGAGCATAGGCTGCGGAAGCCAGATAACCTTGTTGAGGTTGTAGATGCGCTTATACTCGGCCTCTACTTCCTCTTTCGTGAACTCGGGATTACGCTTGCGGCATTCCGTGTCCTCGATGGAGATCAGAGTGCCGTGACCGTCAAACTCGCGGTCGCCGCCCTCCGAAACCATTTCGGAATTGACGATATCGAAGCAACCGAGCGCAACCGCCATGTGAACGGCTGCCTTACGTGCGGACTGGCACTCCGGGGAGTTCTTGTCCCACACGCCGTAATAGGTCCAAGTGGGGTTGACCATATAAGAATGGCCCTTGTCGTCGACCATGATGCTGGGACCGTTGTCGCGGACATAGAAGTTGGAGTCTTCGAACCGCGTGATCTCGATGCGATCGAGATCAACCCCCTCCTCCTTCAGGCGCGAGCAAGCCTCCTCATAGGATCCGGGGGTGCCGCAATTGAGGTTGACCGTAACGTCGCCATACTCGAGCAGAGCCTTGATCACGTCAACGCAGGGCTGGCGGTTATCGTAGCCCTCTGCACGGATGTAATCGGGAAGCCATGTCACATAGACGTTGGAGCGCTTCTCGAACTCGCCCGGCATACGATAGTTCTCGTACATGGTTGGTCCTTCCGTCGGGTTTCCCGCGATGCTGTCCGGCCGCGACAATAGCGGGGTTTCACCTGCTATAGTACTACTATACCTACCGTTCGGTAGATAATTTTGAATAATTGCCGCTCGCCTACTGATACATACCGTTCGCCGTATATAGTGGTCATGTTTGGACACGAATTGATGTTCCGTTGCCATCCTTAATAATGTTGGTAGTGCGGAAGTGATTTGCAATGGAGAAATGCAGCGTGAGCACAAGAAAAAAAATATTGGACGCAATGTACGATCTTGTGGCAGAAGTCGGTTATGACAAAGCGTCTATCGGAAAGATTTGCGACTTTGTCGGTATATCCAAGCCATCGGTGTACTACTACTTTCCCTCAAAAGAGGAGATTTTCACTACGCTCTTGGACAGCATGTTTCCGACCATTGACTATCAGCGCGACTACTCGCTAATAGTCGATAGGGACGGGTTCAAGGCCGCGCTTATCGAGCTCGGCAATTCAGTTATAGGTGGCTATCGAAGCGATGAAAAGCGCCGGCGCGTGCTGGCCGAGGTTAGCGTCCAAGCAAATCGAATTCCTGCAGTTCAGGAACGTCAAGCGACGGCGACCAAACGAACCATGGATGCGCTTAAAGACATCCTTCTTCATGGTGTAGAGATTGGCGCGTTTTCCGATAGTGCCGACGTGATGCTCTACGCACAAATTCTTTATACCGTTCTGGAGGGAGCAAGCAATACGGTCGCTCAAGGTGAGGATATTGATGAAAAAGCGGTTTGGGCGGGAATAGTCGAGCTTATGTTCAAATAGACCAGCCAAGCTGAAGCGCATGTTGGCGCCCATGGTGCCTGCGGGCAACCTTTAAAACGAAAACAGGGGTCGACTCCAATCTGGCTTGGAGTCGACCCCTGTTGCGTGGCAATCTATACCGGTGCAATCGGCGCTTATTACTTTTCAGCAGCCTTACTGAGAAAGCCGGAAACGATAGCAAACGCAGCAATCATAAGGTTGCAGGCAATGCAGAAGATAAATACTCCCTGGAATGACCCTGCCATGCCGTAAACCTTCATCATGACCGGCATTCCAAAAGCACCGACGACATAGCCCGCTGAGCAAACGATTGAATAGATCCTTCCAAAATCGCGTGATCCAAAGAGCGAGAGGAGAAGCATCGGCATTGCGGTTCCAACAATGGCGAACATGGCATCGTTTACGCCAGCTGCAATGATGGAAACGGTCTCGTTGCTTCCGCCAATGATGAGAAGTAGGAATGAAAAAATGCTGACACCTGTCCACGCGACCGTTGCTTTAATAGCGCCGAGCTTGTCACATGTTTTGCCTACGAAGGGATTTAGGAAGATGTCGGAAAACGAAGCTGCCGAGACCATTAAGCTTCCTACGATGGGATTGAAACCGACCTCGCTTGCATAGGTTGGAAACAACTGGTTCATGCAGCAGGTGAGCTGCGCCACGCAAAGCAGGAGGACACAGAGAATAAAAGACGGCGTTTTCGTGGCATCACGGAGTGCCATGCCCGAAAGGGCATCTTCCCGCTCATCGACGCTGTGGCTCTCATGGGTTTCAGAGGTGGTCTCTCCGTACGGAAGCATGTTGCGATCAGAGGGTTTAAGGCGAATGATAAATGCACTCGCAGGTAAAATCATAGCTGCAGAAACGGCCGCAAGTACGATGTATCCCGTACGCCAGCCTTGTTGCTCGATGACCAGCGTAATGACAGGGCTCAACAACAGCGTACAGAGAGAATTAACGCCCCAAGCAAGGCCGATGGCAAGACCGGACGATTTACTGAACCATTGGTCAATAACATCAGACATGCAGACGCCCGTTGTGAACGAAAAGCAGATGCCGATCACCGCAGCGGAGACGATGAACATCCAGACTTCGGTGTAGAACGCCATTGCGGCGCCGGCGGCAATAAGGACGAGTTCAACACAAATATGCCACGGTTTGCCTATTACTTTTGGAATGAAACGACTCAAAAGTGGAAGTCCAAGTGCAAGGCCAAGAAGAATCGCAGTGAAATAGAAAGAGAAAGAGGTGTACTCAAAGCCCAGGTCTTCACATACTGGAGCAACGAATGAGCCGGCAATAATGCTATATGTGCCAGTCGTTCCGGCGGACATTAAGCCGAGCGCAATAACGACGACCCAAGCAAATGCGCCGCTTTCACGGAGACAATCTTTTTTGGCTGGTGTGGTGAGAGTCATGGTTGCTCCATTTCTATCGGCAATACATCCTATATGCCTACCGATAGGTATATAAACCAGAGGACTCTTCGTCAAGCATTAAGCGGGGAGAGGGAGTTCTTAACCTGCCGAACGGTAATTAGACCCCGTTTTCGCAAGGGTCTCAATATGACAAAGTGGCCGTCCCTTTGTCACATTATTCGGAGCGCAGGGCTTCGACGGGGTCCTTCTTGGATGCGCTGCGGGCAGGCAGCAGGCCGGCAACGACCGTCAACAGCACCGAAATCGCGATGAGCACCAGCGCATCCCGCACGGGCAGGCTCATCAGGTTGGGGACCTGCTTGGCAGCAAGCGCCCAAGCATTAACAGGAAAGCTTACGAGCACCACGACGGTAACGGCAAAGACGCCGGCAATGAGACCCTCGATAAAGGTTTCGGCATTGAACACGTTGGCCACGTTGCGCTTCGACGCGCCGATCGCACGCAGGATGCCGATCTCCTTTTTGCGTTCCAGCACGCTGATGTAGGTGATGATGCCGATCATGATGGAGCTCACCACCAGGCTGATACTCACGAATGCGATGAGCACCAAGCTGATGGTGTTCACGATGTCGGTCACCGAGCCCATGATGATACCCATGTAGTCGGTGTACGAGATTGCCTGCTCATCGTGACCAGCGGCTTTGACCTGCTTGTTGTACGCATCGATGTGATCGAGTACGCGCTCCTTGGCCTCAAAGTCGCGCGGGAAAATCTTGACCGAGATGGGGTCGGCCTCGTCCGCATAGCCCAGTGTGGTCAGATTGTTATCGTAGGTGAGCTTCGACGCCTTGGCATAGCTCATCATGAGCGAGCTCAGGTCCTCGGCGTCCATGTTGAAGTGAATGGCATGAGCAAAGGCACTCGCATCCACGCGCATGGCGCTCGCCAGGCTAGCAAAACTCGACGACATCCGCGTCGCCATCTGGCCCATGAGCCCTGCTGCGCCTGCCTTGAGCTGAGCTGACACCGTCGCCGCAATCTGATCGCTGATCGACTTCATCACCTGATCCATTGCCTGCTGCAGATACGGAGTCAGCTGCTTTTGGACATAGTCGGTCATCGCCTGTTGCAGGCGCTCGGCCAAGGCATCGCCGCCGAGCGCTTTGAGCTGGGCCAGGATTTGCTGGGCTGCGGCATCATTCTCAAGATACGTCGAGAATGCGGCGGCGAGCTTTGACGCGTCCTTAAGATCATCGGGTGTCAGCGCCTTAAACTGATCAGACTGCAAAAAGCCCTCAAACAGCTGGTTGGCTAGCGTTCCCACCTGCTGCATTTGCTCGGGCGTGAGTTCCAGACCGTCAAAGATACCCGAGAAATCTGGGGCCGGCGCTTTGGCCATGATGTCGCTGAAGTCGATGTCCTTACCAACGCCCGAAAGGTCAATATCCAGCCCGGACAAATCAAGACCTGACAGGTCCATACCGCCGGCTGCACCCGAGAGCGCAGACGCATCGAACGAGAACGCGCTCTTGAGCGCCGCCTCGTCCACACTGAACATGCTGCCCAAATCCACGCCTTGCTTGGCCTCGCCTTGCAGCTCGTCGAAGGTTTTGCCCGTAAAGACATCCGTCTCGGGGCGGGCGAGTTGCTCCTGCACAATCTGCGAATCGGAGGCGCGCTCCATAAGCTGACGAGTTAGTGCATGCGTATAGGCAATGCCCGGGGTCAATGCGCTCGCATTGGCCGTCTCGTTAGGTCGCACCACGCCCACAATGTGCACGTCGATACCGTCGGCAACCTTGGCGGCCATAAAGTCGGCGTCGCCAGACATGTCGGTCCACATGCCGGTCTCTTCGTTTTTGCGATAGGCATCGGCCGGCGACAGCATCTTAAACGTCGTGGACAGCGCATCGTCGTAGGTAAAGTCGGTACCGGTCTCGGGTGCTTTGACCCCACCGTCGGCCGTCATAGCACTGTTAACCAGGTCGTTGAGCTCATCGATATTCAGCGCACCGATGCTGTAGAGCGTGTAGTCGCCCACCGTACCGCGGCTCGAAAGCACCATCACGGCTTCGTTGGCGGACGTGGGCCAGTGACCGGCGACGACATCGTACTGGCTGTCGAGCAGACTCTGGTCGTCAATCATCTCGTTAAAGACCGAGGTTCCCATGGATTCCATGCTCACCGTTGCCGCCGAACTCGCACCTCCGCTCATGGCCTCGGTCATGGCGTTGGGCACCAGCCGGACAGGCTTCTCATCGCCCTTGCCGGCACGATAGACAACCGGCGATACACCGTAGCCGTACTGAATGGCGTTGACCTCTTTATCGATGCCGTCGCCACCGGCATCGAGCCATGCCTTAAAGCTCGTCATGTCGTTGGACTTAACGCTTGCAAACATGTCCTTTACGGCCGTAACCACGGGGATCTTATCGGTTCCCTTAGCTTTGCCACCAGTACCGTCGGACAAATCCCCGCCGTTGGACGCCTCATCATCCGCAGCCCCCTGTCCGCCCATCATGGATGACAGGTCGTAGTCCTGCTTGGAGATCGTAAGCGGGTAACTCGAGAGCGTATCCTCCTCGACCTTTTTGATGTAGCCGTTTACGCCATTGGACAGCGCCAGAATCGCCGCGATACCGATAATGCCAATCGAGCCCGCAAAGGCAGTCATGGCCGTGCGGCCCTTCTTGGTCATGAGGTTTCGGGCAGAAAGCCCCAGCGCCGTCACAAAGCTCATCGAGGTTTTGCGCGTAGGCTTGGCTTCGCGGCGCGTGGCGTCAGCGACATCGAAAGGGTCGGAATCGTCGGTGATCTTGCCGTCCGCCAGGTTAACGATGCGCGTGGCGTATTGGTACGCCAGCTCGGGATTGTGCGTGACCATAATAACCAAACGGTCGCGCGCCACATCCTTGAGCAGATCCATGACCTGTACGGATGTCGTTGAGTCCAGGGCGCCGGTCGGCTCGTCTGCCAGCACAATCTCGGGATCATTAATCAGGGCGCGGGCAATGGCCACGCGCTGCATCTGCCCGCCCGAAAGCTGGCTCGGGCGCTTGTTAACGTGCTCGCCCAGGCCGACTTTCTCCAACGCCTCGCGTGCACGCTGGCGGCGCTCGGCATGCCCCACGCCCGTAAGCGTGAGCGCCAGCTCCACGTTTTCCAAAATGGTCTGATGCGGAATGAGGTTATAGCTCTGGAACACAAAGCCGATGCGGTTGTTGCGATAGGCATCCCAATCGCGATCGTGAAAGTCCTTGGTCGAGATGCCGTCGATCAGCAGGTCGCCGGAATCGAAATGATCGAGCCCACCGATAACGTTGAGCATCGTGGTTTTACCCGAGCCCGAGGGACCCAGAATGGCCACGAACTCGTTATCGCGAAAAGATAGGCTTACGCTGTCGAGCGCCACCTGCGTAAACGACTGCGTGACGTACCTTTTGCAAATACTTTTGAGCTCCAACATGGACGGCAACCTCTCCCACGCGGGCACGTTCACCCGCTCTCCTCCGCCGTTCGTATTCGACGCGTTTGTCCTACTCTATCCCCATTTTTTGCCGGAACCAGTGAGGAATGTAACGAAGCGCGCCAAAAAACGAACGGGACGGCACCCAAAAGAAGAGGTCCCGAGCGGGACCTCTATATGGTGGAGTTTATCTTGAAAGGTAGCGGACTACTTCGCACAGCGGCCCACGATCCTCGCTATGCTTTACGCGTTTTCTACTGCTCGCTATTCGCAATCGCCTGGTCGATAAGCTTGTCGAGTGCTGCGCGCTGCTCGGCGGAGCTGATGGCTCCCACGATTGGATCCCCTACGATGTTGCCATTCTGATCGATGACATACGTTGTCGGGAACGAGAACAGATTTGACGTAAACTTACCGGCCTCGCTATCCGACTTGAACCAGATGTTCTTATATGTCACGCCCTTCTTGCTCAGCACGTCCTTGGCATCTGCAATCTCGCCCTTGTTGCCATCGAGCGTAAAGGAATTGACGCCCACGACCTGGCCGCCCTTCTCGGCGAGCTCCTTATTCAAATTCTCAAGATCGCCCAGCTCGCCCACGCACGGCTTGCAAGTGGTGAACCAGAAGTTCATGACGGTGACCTTGTTCTTAGAGAACAGCTCGTCGCTGTTCACGTCGTTGCCATCCAGGTCCTTGCCCGTAAAGCTGGGGAACTTCGTCGCCTCGCTCGAAGCATTGGCACCAGCCGTCATGCCAGCGGTCGAAGCGTCGACGCTCTCGCCTGCACTCGGCGTGCTTCCACAGCCGGGGAACTCCTTCTCCAGGCTCTCGAGCTTGTCCTCGATCTCCTTGATCTGCTGTGCACCGGCCTTGAGTGTCTTAAGCTCATCCGCCGTGAACTCATCCTTGGCGCCGTCGATGGTCTTGAGCAGAAAATCGCCGTAATTGCTGCCATCCTCAATCATTGCCGAGTCTTTATTTGCCGCATTGAATACCTTTTCCCACAGCGCGTTATCACTCGAAAAGATCTCGTTCTCCTTCTGCATGAGCTTCGCATACAGCTCAGCGGCCTCGTCGGCATTGGCCGGCTTCTGCGCAGTGAGCTCTGCGATCTTAGGATCGGAGCTCGCAGATTCGCTCGCATTGCCACCGGGCGCCGAACATGCCACAAGGCACAAGGCCAATACCGGCACCATAAACAGGGCCGCAATCTTAGAAAGCTTCATAGTCATTCCTCCGTTTTGTCGAAGCTTGTTTACTTTTTATCGGCGGTCAAGGGAAGCTTTTCCGCCGACACATCCAGGCCATAGCGATAGCTGATGGCATCGACAGGACAGGCCCCGATGCACTTTCCGCACCGGATGCATTCGGCATGATTGGGCGCGCGGACCACATCAACGTCCATCTGACAAACCTTTGAGCACTTGCCGCACGAGACGCATTTGCACGCGTCAACCTGAATCCCCAGCAGGGACACCCTATTCATGAGCGCATAGAATGCGCCGAGTGGACAAATCCATTTGCAGAAGGGGCGGTAGAACAAAACGCTCAGCACTACCACGGCAATGAGAACGGCAAGTTTCCAAGTAAAGAGCTGCCCCAACGCAGATCGAATGCCGGCATTGGCAATGGCCAGCGGAATGGCGCCCTCGAGCACACCCTGCGGACAGATGTACTTACAAAAGAACGGGTCGCCCATGCCCACGTCGTTAACCACCAAGACGGGCAGCAGCACCACGGCAAACAGCAGCACGACGTACTTGATGTACGTGAGCGGCTTGAGCTTTTTCGTGGAGAACTTTTTGCCGGGAATCTTATGAAGCAGCTCCTGCAGCCAGCCAAACGGACACAGAAAGCCGCATACAAAGCGTCCCAGCAGCACGCCGAGCAAAATGAGCGTACCGGTAACATAGTAAGAAAAGTTGAACTTGGATGAACCTACCACCGACTGGAACGACCCGATGGGGCACGCACCCGATGCCGCGGGGCACGAATAGCAATTAAGCCCAGGTACGCAGACTGTTTTTCCCGCGCCCTGATAGATGCCGCCTTTGGCAAAGTTTGGCAGGTGAATATTGGTGACCAGCGTCGCCGCCGCCTGAATGAATCCGCGAAATCGGGCCAAAACATGCGACGCAGTGTTTTCTCTTTTATCCAATTCCGATACACTCCAAGCACAGCCTAATCGCCTTGGCCAGCACGGCATCTGCCTCGCCGCGCATAACACCAAAGCACACCATGGTAATTCCGACGATCAACAAAGCGACCTGTACCACGGGTTTTACCGCTTTGAACAACCCAACCACTCCTTTCGTTACGCGACCATTGGACCATATCGACTATAAAATCCGTGTTAAGCGCGATTTGGAATGTGCAAGGAGACTGTTATGCGTATTTTGATCGTCGAAGACGAGCGAGCACTGTGCGATGCAATCGCGCGCAGCTTGCGAAACTTGGCGTACAGCGTCGACTGCTGTCACGACGGACAGGAGGCGCTCGACCTACTGGACGTCGAGGCCTTCGACCTCGTGGTACTCGACCTCAACCTTCCCCGTATCGACGGCATGACCGTACTCAGGGAACTTAGGAAAACTGACTGCGAGACTAAGGTACTGATTCTGTCCGCACGTGGCGAAGTATCCGATAAAGTCGCCGGACTCGATGCCGGCGCCAACGATTACCTCACCAAGCCGTTTCATCTGGACGAGCTTGCGGCAAGGATTCGTAACCTTACCCTCAGACGCTTTACACAAAGCGACATAGTTTTAACCTGCGGAAAGCTCAGCTTTGACACCAAGGCGCGCATCGCTTCCGTGGGCAGCGAGGCTTTATCTCTTACGCGCAAGGAAACAGGAATCTTGGAATACCTGATGCTTAATCAGGGGCGTCCGGTAAGCCAAGAGGAGCTTATCGAGCACGTTTGGGATAGCACCGTGAACAGCTTTAGCAACGCAATCCGCGTTCACATCTCGTCACTCCGCAAAAAGCTACGCATCGCTTTGGGGTACGACCCGATTCGCAATCGGATTGGAGAGGGCTACGTTATGGAGGATAGCGAATGAAAAGGCTTTCGCTGCAATGGCGCATAACGATTATGACGGCACTGCTCACGTGTGCAGCATGCGTGCTGACAAACTGCCTGGTCGGCTATACGGGCATGCGCTACATGGATGCCATCGGCAGTGACATCTCGGCCCTTAGCGCAGCCGGCGTAGATGCACCTCAGGCGTTTGACCCAACGAAAGCGGCCCCCGATGACAAGGTCACGATCGTCGTAAACGACGCACAGGAGTCTTTTGGCACGACAACCTGGTACATCACGGCTGGAGTCACACTCCTTGGCGGCGCGCTAGCATACTTTGCGAGCGGCCGTGCACTCAAACCGCTACGGGCTTTTGCAGCCCAGGTTGAGCGTGTGCAGCCTGACAACCTAAGCGAAATCAGACTCAATGAAGATGTGCCCACCGAGCTAAAACGATGCAGTGCCTCTTTCAACGACATGATCGCCCGTCTTGGCGAAGGGTTCTCTGCACAGCGTCAGTTTACCGGCAACGCCGCACACGAGCTGCGCACCCCGCTCGCCCTTATGCAAGCACAGATTGAACTTTTCATCTCCGAGCACCCCGGTTTGCAACCCGAAACGGCCGAGCTGCTCGGCCTGCTACAAGAACAAACCGAGCGCATGTCTCGAATGGCCAAGGTATTGCTCGAGATGAGTGAGCTGCGCAGCGTTCCTTGCGAGGACGATGTGGAACTTGGTCCCTTGTCCGAAGAGGTCCTCACCGACCTTGCGCCACTTGCCGAAAATAAGGGCATAGCCCTCAATTGTGCTGGAGACGCTTTAGTAATCGGGAGCGACACGCTCCTCTATCGGCTGGTGTTTAACCTGGTCGAAAATGCCATCCGTTACAGCCACCCCGGCTCGACTGTCAACGTCTCCATCCGCGACAACGACAGCCACGTGTTCCTGCGAGTCGAGAACCAGGGCCCGGGAATACCCAAGCAGTACCGAGAGAGCATCTTCCAGCCGTTCTTTCGTCTAGACAAATCCCGCAGCAGGGCATACGGCGGCGCAGGACTCGGACTAGCGCTTGTTTGGGAGATTGCAGCGCTTCACGGTGGCACGGTAGAGGTCGAAGCAAGTTCCGAGAACGGGACCACCATGCTCGTAAGCCTTCCAAAACGATCCGCAGCGTTAACCGAACAGTAAAACGAAAGGGGTCCCGAGCAACAGGAGTACAATTGCTGCTATTGTTGCCAGCTGTTGGGAGATGGAAGATGGACTGCGATGGCTACCCGCGCATTCCCATGCCGTTGATGTGCACTGCCTTTGTGCCGGGGCAGATTGACGCTGCGGTTGCAGGCATTTCCGACCCCGATTCGCGCACCATCGCCACGGCAGAAGCGTTGTACTTTCGCGGACAGGCCGCCCTCGCTGCCAAGACGGCGCGCCCCTATCTTGACGCCACCGATCCCGCGCTGCGCTATTCCGCATGCTTTATCTGCGGATACGCCAGCCTGTCGCTCAACCGTATCGCCGACGCCCGCCGGTGCCTTGCTGGCATCCTCGATACGCCAACCGACGAGGAGTCGCCCGCCGTCCACGCCACGCATATCCTGTTCGCCTCGGCCGCGAGCGTCCTGCTGCACTTGCCTTCCCCGTATTCTGCCGAAGAGTTTTATCCACTTGCGGCGCATCTGCCCGAAGGCCTGCGCCTGTTCGCCAGCTACGTGATGGCGCACGCCTTGTATCTGCGCGGCGAATACGGACGCAGCCTGGGCATGGCGGAAAACGCCCTGATCATGAAACAGGGGAGCTATCCGATCTCGGAACTGTTCCTGCACCTGGCAGCTTCCATGGCATGC
Source organism: uncultured Collinsella sp. (assembly GCA_902496115.1). Taxonomy (GTDB): domain Bacteria; phylum Actinomycetota; class Coriobacteriia; order Coriobacteriales; family Coriobacteriaceae; genus Collinsella. Next base: position 18,856 of record CABUZK010000024.1, read on the forward strand.
ATGAGCCTCAAGGACATCGACGCCGCAAAAACGCACTTCGGAGCCGCTTGGGACATTGCGCGCCCCGACGGCCTTATCGAGCTCATTGGCGAGTACCACGGCCTTTTGCAGGGACTCATCGAGGCATGTCTAAAATCGCAATACCCTAACGATTTCGCACGCATCATCGAGATTACGTATCGATTCAGCTACGGCTGGCGGCGCATCCACAACCCCGATTCGGGCGAGGACGTGGCCGACGATTTAACGACCACAGAGTTCACCATGGCCATGCTCGCCTGCCGCGGATGGACCAACGCCGAAATCGCACGCCACATGGAAGTATCGCCGGGTACCGTTAAAAACCGCCTATCAGGAGTGTATGCCAAGCTTGGTATCGGAACTCGCGCCGAGCTGGTTGCCCACATGTTGCGCTAGCGGCAGACTGCCCGTCGTATCGAAAGCGCTCCGGGGGCCTGGCGCTTTCGCACGCTCAAATTGGACATTTTGGCCATCGAACGGCACTACCGTGACAGGATGCCTTCTCGCAAAATTGGATTATTTCCACCGATACCTGCGGGATGGGAGCCAAAGATGCTTGATCGCCGTTCGTTACTTGTTGCCGGAGCGTCCTCGCTAGCGAGCATTATGTTGCCTCGCGTGCCGGGAAGCGCAAACGCCTTCATATTGCCGTTCGCGCCCACCGAAGCCCATGCCGACGAAAAAGACCCCTTCAGGGTGCTCGTTCTCTCGCGCACCATGTTCGGTGTGGTCGTGGTCGACGTCGCCAACAAGAATACGCCCATCAAGGGAGCCCAGGTCACGCTCGCGTCGCGTTATGCCGCGGGCAAACAGCTTTCCGCCACTACCGACGACGAGGGTACGGCTATCTTTGAGGTCGCCCCTCTTTCGGAAGGCTACGTGGACGAGGCAACGCTTCTCGACGCGTACGACTTTAACGGCGGCATCTCCATTAGCATGGCGGGCTACCGTGATGTCGAGATTCCCCTTGCGCGTATTCAGGGCGGCACCGCCATAACCGCGCCCACGCGTCCGCTTTCCGACGGCGAGCCGTACTTTCGACAGCTCACGTTCGACGAATGGGACATCCAGTACGCCGATGCTACGTTCATGGCATTGCCGAAGGACGACACGGCAAACGAGCAGCCCGATACGCACGCCTTTACCGTGCAGGCACATCTGCCACAGGGTGGACAGGCAACGCTGCGCATCAACAAAGTGACGCCCGCCGCGGGCAGCTCACCCGAAACCGTCACGCAGATTGGCCAAGTCAAGGCCAGCGCATCGAGCGTGGATAATCTGGCGACGTTCACACTCGAAGACAAGTTCCTCGATGCAGCTTCGGGCCTTCTGGAAGAAGGGTGCAAGCTGCGCTTCGTCCTCGACTATCAGGACAAAACCTACACGCTCTCCTCCCCCATGGCCGTTGTCACCGCGCCGGCCGCAAAGGCGGAATCCGGATCGACCACTATCGTCCCCACCACCATGGACCAAGAGATCACTCCGTTTGATTTTCCGGCGGCGTTTCCCGGCATCGGTGGTAATAAGTTCACGTGTTGGATGCCCTCGTTCCCCATTTTGTTCGATTTCTCGTTTGCCGGATACGTGCTGTTTGGCGGAGGATACAAACCAGCCAGCTATATGAACGATTCAGGCAATCCGGATCCGGAGTACTGGAAGAAATCGCCGCGTGAGTCGGGCGCCAAGCAGGCAAACCGCTACCTCGACGAGATGGAGGGGAAGTGGAATCAGTACAAAAGTATGAGTGCCGGTTCGGGCACCGATCCAAGAAACACCAAGCTCCTTCGTCACCATTGCACGCCGCTGCTCACGATGGATATCGCCACACAGCTGTACGGCTCGCTCGCCTACGATTGGGTGGGCAAAACCTGGGGTAACAACAACGACCCCGCATACGGCAATATTAAGGCCCTCTTCCAGGTAAGAACCGACCTCAATTGGACCGAGCAGTTTACCCTAGGACCGGTGCCGTTTTTCCTAAACGTCAACCCCTGGGTGCTGGCAAAACTGGCGCTCGCCGTGGGCGCCCACACGCACGGTAGCGGCGCGGCGTTTTTCAAAAACATATCGCTCGACTATTCAAACACCTCGGGCTCGTTCACCATCCAGATCGGGCTTGCCGTCACCTTTGGCGCCGGCGTTGCAGGCGTCGCTTCGTCCGCCGTGCGCGGCGCCGCATCCCTCACGCTGTTCATTGGGTACGAGAAGGCTGATGGACACCAGCTTCCGCGACTGCGCGTAGGTGCAGACGTCGATGTCGATGTGATACTCCAGTTCGTGATGTTCAAGTGGACCACCAAGGCTTGGTCGGGGTCGTGGCCCACACTCCTCGATTCGTGGAATATGTCGGTGAACAACGGCGACCAGTATGTACTCCAGCGCTCTGAGCTCGCATTGGGTGGAGATACGCCCTATACACTAGATGCCTGCTTCGGCTCAGCCGGCAACGCCGAGGCGGGCGGCGTTCCGCAATTTATCGCATCGGCCACCATTGTCACCAACGCCGAGCTGCTCGCGCGCGCCGAGGTTAAAGCCACTGCAAGGAATGTCGCGCCTACCGTACGCGATTGGGACCGGTCGGTCACGCGCATTGAGCTCGAGGCGGATGCAGAAAGCGACGACACGGGACAGATCGAGCATTTCGTCCACGCACTGATAGAGAACGACGAAAACGCCGCGCCGATGTATGAGTACACCTACATCGGTCAGGCAACGAACGCCGTTGCGGACCCCAACGCCAATTCTACCGGCGTGTCGGAGGACGAGCGTGGCGGCATCAAACCCTCGAGCGACAACGTGCTGTTTGCTGGCGTGCTCAGCGAAGCTCACATGAAGCTGGCAATGATTGCCGGCGTAGAATGCCTGTTCCGTATCGCCTCGGTGCGCTACGGCGACAATGGTCGCTCGCGCCTGGTGGTGCACACAAAGGCAAACGGCACGTGGTCCGCTCCCACGCCCGTGGACTTTCCCCTTGGGTTTGGCGAGAACGACGTGGAGCGCGACAGCGTATACGATTACGACTTCGACGTGGTGGAATATACGGACGGAAGAGGAAACCAGGACGCCTACGTGCTGCTGGTCTCGGGCGAGCGCCCCGCCGGCGACAACACCCATTTCGATACGGCGAGCACATCCGGCATACTGTCCGTTGTGCGCCTGCGCATAAGCAACGACGGAGCCCGCGTGATATCGCACACGTCGTGGCGCAGCATCTCGCGCGGCCGCCTTCAGGAGGATGGCTACCATTGCCTGCAGTGTCCACGCATCACGGTGGGCAAGACGCTGGTCGACGGGCGCCTGTCGGGCGCTTACCTCCACCGCCGCGGAACCACCGCAGAGAAGGCGCTCGGTAGCGAGGCCGAGGTTGCACTGGAATGCTTTACCCTGTGGTCGGATGATTTGGGCGACAGTCTCACGTTCCGTCAGGTCCTCCGCTTTCCGCAGGCACCGTCGAGCATCGAGCTCGGCACGCCCGAGAATATCAACGGCAAAATGGTGGTGCCCGTTGCATACGAGACTGCAGGCGGTTGTGGCTGTGCATCGTACGCCGTAATCGGCCAGTCCATCGCGGGTTGGGGCGTTATGTCGCCAGATGCCACAGTACCCCACGCGGTGCCGTGGCCGCAGCACACGGGCTTTTTGGCAACCGTCAACGAGCAACTGCAGCATATTACTTGGACGCGAGGCGCATCGGCATTTGCAACGCAGCCCGTGGGCGCCGCAGACTGTGGCCCGGCATCGTTTAGCGTAAGCAACAACGGCAGGTGCGTGCTCTATGTAGAGAACACCGATGGCAAGGTGGGACAAACCTACGACGAAGAAGGCAACCCGGCAGCAGTGATGGGCAAGCACTTCCGCATCTTCGCCAGCACCTTGGCAGGCGATCTGTTCACGGAGCCGTTCGTGATGTGCGAGCTGGACCATCCCGTCGATCAGATAACGACATTTTTGACGTCGGGAGGCATGCTCTCCGCGCTCGCCACGCACATTGTGAGCGCGGAGAAAAGCGAGGCAGATCTGCACGGCATCGAAGTTCCCTTGGTGGCGTGTGCCACTCCGATGGGCGCGGTCGCTACCTCGGGCGCGGTGGTGCCCGGAGCAGCAGGCGAATCCTTCATGGTCACGGTGCGAAACGACGGCAACACCTTGCTGACCGCCGGCACGATCGATCTGTACCGAGAGGGCTCCAACCAGCCGTTCTCCAGCGCATCCATCGGGTTCGGCGTGAACGCACGCATGGCTTCGATCTACGATCCAGAGCTTGCCGAGGACGCTTCGGCTAACGATATGGCACACGTAAAGTACGCGCTCGAGACGCTGGGCGCACTTTTTGCAACGCACCCGCTGGTAGCCGACAACGGCAACGCCGTGCTGGCACCGGGTTGCACGGCACGGTTCCGCATGAGCTTCGCCATCCCCGAGAGTTGGAGCGACGAAGTGGGCAAACGCGTAACGCTGTATGCGAAGGCGCGTAATCTGGTGGCGCTCGATCCCGTAACGCTCGAGGAAATTCGACCGGGCGCAAACTCGGCGCTGGGTGCCGTACTGCACGAGCTTCATGTGCCCGACGCGGCATGCGAGCGCTCAGAAGTTCAGGTCGGCGTATGCGGCAGCGCGGATACGACAGGACTTCACGACGCCCCGATGACGGCGGGCGGCGATGGTGGCTCGAGCGGCAGCGGTACTGACAAGGACGGTGGCTCCGGCGGAAGCAGCTCCGGCAGTGGCAAGGACCACGGCAATAACAAGCGCTCTGGAAAAGCGGGCGCGCTTGCGGGCACGGGCGATGTCAACGCTCCCCTTACGGCAGCCGCCGCAGCACTCGCCGCGGCAGGCGCCGGCCTTATCGCCTACAGCGCCCGCCGCACGGCGCTCGAAACCGACACCGCCAATGAGGACAATTCGGATAGGCCTCGCTAGCTCCTAGTTACTTTTGTGAGAGACGCCGACTCGGCTCATCGAGCACCAAAAAGGGCTGGCCCCGATAACTCGGAGCCAGCCCTGAGTCGCCTGACGTGGGAATCGCGGCGTTATTTGAGCTTCAGTGCCTCCATCATGGGCACGGCGGCGTCCCAGTCGATCTTCCAGCCAATCGACACACGAACGGTCTCGCCCGTCGCGGGAGCCGTCGCAAACAGCGTATGACCGTTGTCGGGACCGGTAAAGCGCAGCCACGTTATGCCGTTGTACTCGACCTGGTCTGTTGTCGTCTCCTTGCCTTCGTAGACCTGCTCCAGGCTCGCAACCTCTTCCTCCGGCGAGCGCGGGAAGATGCTGATGTTCAGGCGTCCTCCAGTCTCGTCGTGGAAGAAGTTTGCCTTTTCATGCTCTTCGTTGGACGAATCCAGCGTGTACCCATCGGCGGCCTTGATGCTGTACGATGCGCAATCGATGCCGGTTATACTGGCCGCGTCACCAGAATCGGCCACGCCGCCGGCCGCCTTGAACTCCTTGGTCTCGCATCCCGTGGTGTCAAAGTGCATGGCCTCATGATTCTTGGCGGGAGCGTAAGCGTCTACGAACTCGACAGTGATGGGCCCGTAGTACGCCGTCTTGGGCGCCCAGAAATACACGTACTCAACGGTCTCGCCCGGGCCGATATCTGGCCTCTTGGAAAGATCGATGCCCTCGTGAAGCTCATCGGGAGCCTCGCTTGCAACGTAGTCGAGCACGGCCGCCTTGCCGGAAGTAAACAACGGGTCGCCTGCCTCAAGATCGCCCTGGGCAGCATGCACGTTAAAGGAACTGAACGTCCTGTTCTTTGTGTTGTTGTTGGTAATCTTGATGTGCAGGTAAAAGCCATCCTGCTTCTTGGCATCACCGCGATAGAACGTACCGTGGGCTGTCGACTCATAGGTAATGCCTGCCACCTCGACCGTCTGCGACTCATAGGCCTTGGGCTTCTCGGTCTTCTCCTGCACGGGCGCGCTCCCGCCCGAGCCACTCGGCGCATTACCGCCGCAGCCGGCAAGCGTACACGCCAGCACAGCCGAAAGCGTCACGGTGGGAATTCCTAACAGCAGCTTTTTCGTCATGGGCGTCATCATCCTCATCGCTCCTTTCGGCTTGCAGATCATCCGTTGCCCAAGGCCTTCGTCGTCCCGTGGCATCGGCTTCCACTATGAGCGTATGACGAAACACGGCGCCGGCGAAGTGACCCGCGGCCCAACTAGCAACCGCCCAGCATCCCCTATGGACCAAAAAGACTCATATACGCACGCCCTCGGCCCATAAAATGAGACGCCTGTCCCAATGTTCGATTTGAGCCATCCACGCGGCACTTTTCGACAAACGTATCCAGCCGCAAACAAAATGAAGCGGGCTCATCCGTCTTCAAACTTACTCGGGCAGAAACGAGTAAGTGGAATTCATCGGTAAGGAGCGTGGCTCACCCGCATTATTAAGAAGACGCTCAAGGCGCCCGAGCAGCGCAATGATTTAGATAGGCGTCCACCGCCCGCTATTCGACATCCGACCCCTCCCCCATCAGCCATCGGGCGAGGTCGACCACCTTAATCCCCTCATAATCAACAGCCTCGTGCTTTGTTCGCGCAATGACCATCTTGGGATACGCATCACGTATCGCAAGCAGAGGTGCCACTTCGCGCTCAAAGGTTTCCTGACGCGAAATGTCATCGCTAACTTGGATATACACTCGCTCATCGCGACGAATTGCCACGAAGTCGATTTCCTTCTTATAAAGCACCCCGATATAGATTTCCCAACCGCGTCTTAGGAGCTCTAAAGCGACCATATTTTCATATACATGCCCGAAGTCGAGTTTTTTAGTTCCAAGTTTTGCGTATCTGATTGCATGATCCGATAAATAGTATTTATCACCCGAAGGGGGGTGCGGACGATTTCTTGGACCGCGCCTAGGCGTATCCAAGCTTCCTGCGGTACTCCATCGGGCTCAGCCACCCGAGGGACTTCTTGATCCGCTCCTCACGATAGTACACGAGGTA
>CABUZK010000025.1 GCA_902496115.1 uncultured Collinsella sp.
CCCCGCCGGTGCCGTCGTGGCCGGTGTCCCCGCCCGCGTCATCAAGATGCGCGACGAGAAGACCGACAGCAAGACCGGCCTCGAAGAGGGCTTACGTCAACTCTAGGGCTGCGCAGTTTTACCAAACCGCGCAACTAGTCGACGCTGCAAACGGCCCAGAGCGGCAATCTGACGTTCAATCGTCGGGCATGACCAAAAGGTCAATGCCCTCCTCTTTCACGTCACCTTGCTCGCTCTGGGGCGTTTTCGCTGACGTATGTTCAACCAGTGGCGTAATTAAGCCCCAAGTAAAAAGGCCGAAGCCCTCATCCGAGGCTTCGGCCTTTGTTTTTCAGCAGCGCCCAAGCGCAGTTTATCGATTCTCAATTGACCCGATGTTTTTGAGCTCGATGGAGATGAGGCCGTTGGGCTCGTTGACGAACTCGATATACTCGGAGTTCGAACCCATCTCGGCCGGGAAGCTGATTTCGATACCCGTGTCGGTACGGATCTTGTGATTGCGCACGGCAGCGCGCTCGACCTGCTTGCGCTCCACGGGAACGCGCTCGGGAACCTTCTCCTCGGTCAGTGCCGCGCGCACGCTTTCCTTGATGACCGGTTCGTCCTCAAAGACCTCATCGACGATATCCCAAGGCGGCAGCTCCTCGTCATCCTCAACCTTCTCGGCAACGGCAGCCTTAACCTTGGCGAGTGCCACGGCCGTATTGGCACCATGCTCCTCGGCGACTTCCTCGACCACACGCGTCACGGTGTCGATGACCTCCTTGCCCGATACACCCGTGTCGCACTGCAGCAGGCCATCGGGGATAAGCATACGGTCCTCGCCGGCAATCTTGCGCTTCTTGTCCACGTAGCCGATCTCCATGGTACTCGCGCGCACGATGGCATAGCTCGGCACCTTTTGCGAGGGGTTTGGCAGAATAGCGTAGTGGCGCGCGATGTCGTTGCGTACCTCCCCCTCCTCGCGGCCCACTTCGTGCATAAAAGCCTGCTTGGAGCCCAGCAGCATCACGGCAAACCAGCGGGCATCCTCATCGTCGTCAAAATCGGCCACGAGCACGTCGGTGGACTCGGCTTTCTCGGCTTTGGTGAGCTCGGAAGAGATGAACTCCGCAATCTGCTGCGACAGGTCCACGAACTCGCGCTCGCCAAAGAAATAGCCCTTGAGTTCGCCGCCAAACGCAGAGTTCTCGGCAAACGTGGCACGTTTATTGTCGGCCGAGGTTCGTGCGCGGCGCAGATGCGTGGTCACGAAGTTGCGCACGGTACGGCTTTCGATATCGAGCTCGCGCTGGCTCATAACGTTAACGGCAGAGTCAAAGTCCAGGATATGCAGAATCGCGTGATTGATTTTCATATACGGCATTCCGTTCTAGATCGATTTCGGCACGAACCAGTATAGCGGTCGAGCCCGCCCCAAGCGCATCGGAGATTGCTGCATTGGGGCCAGGTTTCTCTGCACCAATGGTTAACGCAGGAGCTCGGACTGCCAGGCCTCGAGTTGTTCTGCCAGACTCTTACCGGCAGCGGACATGTCGATCTGAGGGCGTTTGGGCAGCAATGCACATCTAAGGATTGCCGCGATGGTCTGCGAAACAAAATGGCGCGTATCCTTGTCAAAGCCTTGGGCGGCCCGGAGCATCACAGGCAGGTTCTCGCGCATGTTCCCGGCGATATCCGCAAAACGTTCGGCGCCCGTAGCCTCAAACACGGAGAACAACGCATCTACAAAACGCTCGCGCTCGCCAGGTGACACTGCAAGCAGCATCTCGCGAATAGAGCCATCAACATATCGCGCGCCAGCAGACAGGCGTTCGCAATACACAAAATCGCAGCCGTCGACCACCCAGCTAAAGGGATTGTGTTGCAGCAGGCTAAACTCGGTGCTTTCGACGATAGCGTAGTCCTCTTGCGTCTCGAACATCATGCCGAAGATCGAAGACTGGGGCAGGGTTTTATCAATACGACCAGAAAGGCTCGCAAAGGCGTCTCCGTTCAGAAACTCCTCGACAAAGCCAGGGCCATCGTGGGAGAAGACCCGCTCAATCCGGTTGCGAGCACCGCTTGAGCACATCGCTGCACCATACACAGCCAGATTTCCGCCCTTGGAATGGCCTCCGCACAAGAGCGGCCCGTCAATCGCATCCGCCGCCTCGTCCACATAACGCGCCGCGGATTCCTGGGCCGGCACAGGACACCGGAACGCCATGTTAAAGTCCTCTTTCCAGCCCACAATCGTGCTGTCGGTCCCTCGGAAGGAAAGATAGCTAAACCCCGCCGGAAACCGGAACGCCATGGCTGCAAACTGCTCTGTCGCCACCACATCGCTCACGGCACGATAGCCGCAAACGTGCACGCCACGGTAGCGAGGGCTTGCTGCCACGGCCTCCAACAAGGCCCTGCTCCCCTCTGGATCCCACAAGTCGTCAATCATGTCCCGGTAGCACTCGGCACGCAGCAGCTCGCGTACGTCTAGGCCCTGCCAGTTCGTCAGCTCTGCCATATCACCCGGCAAACGCAAATAGGACAACCACGCAAAGACCAGGCTATCCACCGCGCAGAACGGCCGCTCCTCAAACGGATCAAACGTCGTCTGGGCATAGGTCAAAAAATTAGGCGAATCAGACATGACCCTCCCATCAACAATGGTGCAAGGGGGACAGGCTGGTTTTGCACCGATTGCACCTCATTTGATGCAAACAAACCTGTCCCCAATGCACCAAAAAGGCGCCCGGGCCGTGTGGACCCGGACGCCTTCATTGTAGCTTTTCGCTCTAGCGAGCTTGATTTAGCAGGAGAAGTCGACGCTGTCGATGATGTCCTTAAGGGCCTTTGCAGAGACGGTGAGCTCATGCTGCTCGTCATCGTTCAGCGGCACGGGAACGCGGCAAACGACGCCGTCGCGGCCAACGACCGTCGGCATGGAGATGGCAAGATCGGACAGGCCGTACTCGCCCACCATGAGCGAGGAGACAGGCAGAACGGTCTGCTCATCACGCATGACGGCGGTGCAGATGCGCTTGACGGCCATGGCGACGCCATAGTAGGTGGCGTGCTTCTTCTCGATGATGGTGTAGGCGGAGTTCTTGACGTCCTCGGCGATACGCTTCTCAGCAGCCTCATGCTCCAGGTGACCGTGAAGCTCGCAGAAGGTGTTCAGCGGCACGCCGGCAACCTGAGCGCTGGACCAAGCGACGAACTCGGAGTCACCGTGCTCGCCCATGACGTAGGCCTGGACATCGCGCGGGTCAACCTCGACGTGAGCGCCGAGCATCTGCTGCAGACGGCCGGTGTCGAGCACGGTGCCGGAGCCGATGACATGGCCCTCGGGCAGGCCGGACATCTTGATGGCGGCGTAGGTCAGAACGTCGACCGGGTTGGAGACGATGAGTAGAATGCCGTCGAAGCCAGACTTCTTAATCTCGGGAATAATGGACTTAAAGATGCTGACGTTCTTGTTGACCAGGTCCAGGCGGGTCTCACCGGGCTTCTGGGCAGCGCCAGCGGTGACGACGATCATGGCGGCGTCGGCGACATCGGAATAATCGCCGGCGTAGATCTTCATCGGCTCGGCAAACGTCATGCCGTGCGCGATATCCAGAGCCTCACCCTCGGCGCGGTTCTTGTCCACGTCGATAAGGACCATCTCGGAGAACAGACCGCTCTGCATCAGCGCGAACGCCGAAGACGAACCGACGAAACCGCAGCCGACAATAGCGACCTTCTTCTCGTTAACCATTAGAAACTCCCATCTCTCTCCACAAACAAGCCGCCCGGGAACGACCCGAGCGGCTTGCCGTAATCCCAATACATCCAATCGGGACTTTGATTATGCTCCTATTCGCAGCCAAATATCGACCGTTTACCGAAATTATTTGCAGGATTCGTAAAATAACTGTACGAAATCGGTTTCGAGCTATTGACGAGCCGAAATAAGTTTCTAATACAGGCCCGCCTCGCGAATGGCCTCGACAGCCAAAGCGATCTGGTCGGGCGGCAGGACCAGCGCCATGCGCACATGCCCCTCACCCGAAGGGCCAAAGCTCGCGCCTGGCGTCACCACAACGCCGGCCTTCTCCATAAGCTCCTCGCAAAACGCCATGGAATCGGTGCGACCACCGGGAAGCTTGGCCCACACAAACATAGAGCCATGCGCGTTGGGACGCTCCCAGCCCAGGTCCTCAAGACCGTCGCACAGGGCATCGCGGCGCTCCTGGTACTTCAGGCGCTGCGCCTCGACCTCATCTCGCGGACCGTTCAGGCAGGCGATAGCAGCTTTCTGGATCGGGAAGAACATGCCAAAGTCGATCTGGCTGCGCAGCTTGGCAAAGGCCGAGACCACGTCCTCGCGACCGACCAAAAAGCCAATGCGGGCACCAGTGACGTTAAACGACTTGGAAAGCGAGAAGAACTCGACGCCCACCTCGAGCGCACCGGGATACTGCAAAAAGCTTCCGCCCGGCTCACCGTCGAACACGATGTCGGAGTATGCGTTGTCATGGACGATGAGCAGGTCGTGCTCGCGGGCAAAAGCGATGATCTCCTCGTAGATCTCGGGCGTGCCCACCGAGCCCACCGGGTTCGCGGGCAGCGACACGATCATGTACTTGGCACGATCGGCCACCTCGGGATCGATGCCTGCCACGTAGGGCAGGTAATTGTGCTCGGCAACCAGCGGATAGTACTCGAGTTTGGCATCGGCGATTTTGGCACCCGCCTCGAAGACCGGATAGCACGGATCGGGCACCAGGATGGTGTCACCCGGATCGAGCAGGGCCAGGCCCAAATGGCCCACGCCCTCCTGCGTGCCGTTGCACGACTGCACCATAGACGGCGTAATGCCCGAAACGCCAAAGCGACGCTCATAGTAATCGCACACGGCTTGCTTGAGCTCGGGCAGGTCGCGCAGGGCATACTTCCACATCTCGGGATCTTGGGCTGCCTGCGTGAGCGCCTCGACCACGTGGTCGTACGGCTTAAAGTCGGGCGTGCCCACGCTCATGTTGTAAATGGTCTTGCCCTGAGCCTCCAGCGCGAGAAGCTTGTTGTTGAGCGAGGCGAAGACCTCCGCGCCAAAGCGGTCGAGACGCTGCGATGCCTGCATGGTGCCACCTTTCGATATGAAAAACGCGGCGCTCCGACAAGAGCGCCGCGCGATACGGGCCATCAGATTGCAAAAGTGTAACGCTTGCAACCCCCGTATTGGTTCAATTTAGCCAACCTTAGTCAACTTGATTGAGCGCGTCGATCTGCGCAAGCCACAGACGCGAGCTAGCGTCACTCGGCATACGCCAATCGCCGCGCGGGCTGAGCGTCACCGAGCCCACCTTGGGACCATCGGGCAGGCAGCTGCGCTTAAACTGCTGGGCAAAGAAGCGACGATAGAACGTGCGCAGCCACGTGTAGACGGTCTTGGCATCGTAGACGCCCTCGAAGCTCTTGAGCGCCATGCGGTAGATCTTGCCCGGCTCAAAGCCAAAACGCAGCAGGTAGTAGAGGTAGTAGTCGTGCAGCTCGTACGGGCCCACCAAATCCTCAGTCTTCTGCGCAATCTCGCCGTCGCCCGTGGGCGGCAGAAGCTCGGGAGATACCGGCGTATCGAGGATGTCGAGCAGCGTCTCGGCAATACGCCCGCCAAAGACATCGGCAGCATAACGCACCAGATGGCGCACAAGCGTCTTGGGCACGCTCGCGTTGACGGCATACATGCTCATGTGGTCGCCGTTATAGGTAGCCCAACCGAGTGCCAGCTCCGACAAGTCGCCCGTGCCGATGACAAAACCGCCAGCCTGATTGGCCAGATCCATCAGAATCTGCGTACGCTCGCGGGCCTGGCTGTTCTCGTAGGTCACGTCCTGCACGGCCGGATCGTGCTCAATGTCCTTGAAGTGCTGCTCCACAGCCGCGTGGATCGAAACCTCGCGGAAGCTCACGCCCAGGTCGCGGGCGAGCGACTCGGCATTCGACTTGGTGCGATGCGTCGTGCCAAAGCCGGGCATGGACACGGCTGTGATACCGGTGCGCGGCAGCCCCAGCGCATCGAAGGCGCGAACTGTCACGAGCAGTGCCAGCGTGGAGTCCAGGCCGCCCGAAAGACCGATGACTGCAGCCTTGGTACCCGTATGGGCAAGGCGGGTCTTGAGGCCGGCGGTCTGCAGGTCGAGGATAGTCTCGCAACGCTCGGCCAGGTCGCCATGGTCGGCCGGCACAAAGGGCGCGCGAGGGAAGACACGGTCGATGCCGAGTGCATCGTGCAGGACAGGTTCGTCTGCCAGCACGCCCTCAAACGAAAATTCAACGGTCGTGGCCTCCGGTGCATCGTCCGCGCGCGTCCACGTCGTCGAGCGACGGCGCTCGGCAACCAGGCGGTCAAGGTCAACGTCGGCGACGGCCATATCGCAGGTGAGGAGCTTCGTGGCGGAGAGCTTAGATCCGTTTTCGTAGACGAGGTTCTCGCCCGCAAAGACCATGTCGGTCGTGGACTCGCCCTCGCTCGCATCTGCATAGGCATAGGCACAGTACAGGCGCGCGCTCTGGTTGGATATGAGGCTGCGTCGGTAATCTGCCTTACCGATAATCTCGTCCGAAGCCGACGGGTTGAGGATCACCGTCGCACCGGCAAGCGCCATCTCGGTCGAAGGGGGCGCCGGCACCCATAGGTCCTCGCAGACCTCAACGCCCAGCACCATGTCCTCGGCACCTTCATCACAGCAGCGGTAGACAAGCCCCGAACCCAGCGGAACCGGACCCTGACCGGCAAACTCGACCCACACAGGATCTGCGGGCGCCGGAGCAAACCAGCGGCGCTCGTAGAACTCGCCATAGTTGGGCAGATACTTCTTGGCCGTAAGACCCAAAAGCTCGCCCGCGCAGCACACGGCGGCGCAGTTGTAGATATTCTCGGCAACTGCAACGGGAAGACCGATGGTAAAGACAATCGGCAGCTCGCGGGTTTCATCGAGAATATGTGCCAGTGCGGTCTCGCAGGCATGCAGCAATGTACGGTTATGGAACAGATCAGCCGCGGTATAGCCGGTCAGGTTAAGCTCGGGCAGCACCAGCGCGCGGACGCCGCGCTCGGTAGCCTCGCGAACAGCCGCCAGCGCAACCTCGGCATTGCCCTCGACATCGGCCACGCGAATCCGCGGCGACGCCGCCGCCACACGCAAAAAGCCATCAGACTGAGAAAGGTGAAGATTCATAAGAATGCTCCCGTGCGTAGACGCCATTCACAACAATTAGCAAGCCCTATTGTAGTTCAACCGCCGGGTGTAACCGCATCCCACCAACTTGGTGAGCAATTGATGAGTTGATGATATCTGTTAAATGTCACGTACGATTCACATCTGGTGGGTACCCTGATGGCTACATGAAACGAAGCAGATTTACACCGGGAGGGCCCCGTATGACAACCAAGTACACCGACGCACCGCGCACGCGCGTCATGACACCAGCCGCGCTCAACAACGGCGTTCACGAAAACCATTCCATCGGACAGACCATGGCCATCGCGCCCAAAAAGGGCCTGTTCGATGACATTTCCATTCCCCAGATCATCGCCGGCGCCGCAGCCGCCGCCACGAGCGTCGCGCTTGCTTCCAAGATTGGTATTGCCGGTTCAGTAATTGGCGCCGCCGTGAGCTCGGTCATCACCGTTGTGTCCTCGCAGGTCTACCGCCACTTTATCTCTGCCAGCGCCAAAGCCCTCAAAGGTACGCACGCCGACGTCGACTACCCCGCCGGCGCCTATGAACCCGTTGAGTTTAATGCCGAGGAGCACTTAGGCGGCGCCGCAACTACCCAGGAGATGCGCCAGATTGCAGGGCGCGCGACCACGGCGCGCGTCGCCCCCGACAGCCTGCGCGCCAAGGCGGCGGCAGAGCGCAGCCAGACGCAAAAGAAGGTCATCATCTTCTCGATCGCCATCGCCATCGTCGCGGTCATCGCCTGCGCCGGCGCCATCCTTATCACCACTGCCGGTGAGGGCCTGGGCGAGCGCCCCGAGCCGATCCTTTCGTCGCATACGACCGAGCACGACGCGGATAGCTCCGGTCAATCGCAAAGCCAGCAGGACGACCCGCAGGGCAACTCCGCATCCACCGACTCGTCATCGAACACTCCCGATCAATCGCAGGGCGCCGATTCCTCTACGGCCAACAGTGGCACGCAATCCAGCACGACTGACTCAAGCCAAACGACTGACGGCTCTCAACCGAGCACAGGCGACCAGACGAGCGGCAATGCATCGGGCACGGGATCTACCGACAATAGCAACACCAACAGCTCGAGCGGAACCGCTTCCGGCACGGCATCAGACAGCTCGAGCCAAGACACGGCATCGGGCAACTAAGCACGTTTGTCTCTCATAGATAACCGACCTGCATAACGGGCGCGAACCGGCAACGGTCGCGCCCGTTTACCTTGGGCGACGAGATGGCAAGGCCCGTGCGATGGTAAGATGCTTTGGTGTGTAAAGAGGAGATTTGCCATGAGCAAGACAATAGTTACGCCCACGCTATCGCTGGGCAACCACATCTATCTGTATCGTCTGCTGCGCGACGCGATTGGGTGCGGCAAGCAAACGTTTATGACGCAGGTCGAGGAGGCGCTCGCCGCCGGCGACATGACCGCTTATGACCTGGGCTTCGAGTCCACGCGCGAGCTGCTCGAGGAGCTCGACGACTGCATTAGACTGACCGTCTTTAAGGGCGGTCGCCTGTATGCCACCGTCATCGCCAACGATACCTGGGATGCCGCCCTTGCCAAGGGCGAGGACAAGCCCAAGGCAGCCAAGGGAGCCAAGCAGTCCTACAAAAAGAAAAAGCGCGGCGAGAAGGACCTCAAGGCCGTGCGCCCTAAGCACGTTAAGCGTCCCGAGCCCGAAGCCATGGTTGAAGCCGCGCCGGAACCCGAGCCCGAGGCAGAGATCGAAGTCGCTATTGAGGTAACAGCAGAAGCCGAAACCGAAATCGCCGCCACGACCGATTCCAAAGTCATATCCGAGCAGGAAGCCACTGCGGAGCTCGACGAGGCTCCCAAGTCGACAACCGAAGAAGCCGCTGACCAGCCTGAGACGCCTGCGTTCCAAAACAGCGATGTCTTTGGCGACGAGGCTAAGGACGATCAGCCCGAAGAGACCACAGAACAGGACGCTGCCGAGGCGGCATCGGAGCCCGAGGTACCGCAGCCTGCCATCTCGCTCACGGTCGTCTATGACCCCGAGAACGCCAACGCCGGCATCACCACCATGGCATCCACGCCCATCGAGGCAAAGCCGAGCGTCGAGAACGAGAACGCGACGCAGGTTGAGGTTGAAACTGCAGCTGCAGACGCGCCCGTCACCGTGGAGCCCGCAGATTCCACGATCAAGCCGAAAACGACGCCGGAGTCCGCACCCGTCATCGAGTCCGTGCCCACCTCTGCTTGCGACCAAATTCCCGCACCGGCACCAGCTTCGGCACCCGCAGCAGCCCCAACCCCCGCACCTGCAGCGCCCGCCATCCCCAAGGACTTCCCCGTCGATTTCACAACCGAGATCTTCTGCCCCGGCCCGCTTCTGCACCAGCTGTCAACCTATCTCCCCTACGGCGCCGACACCCTCGGCATCGTCGGCGAGTACTACTGGATCGCCCGCGAGCGCGGTACCATCGAGGTCGCGCGAAACCGTGCAAGCTTCCCCCTGCACTACACGCAGGCCGGCGAGCGCCACGAAGTCACCGTGCGCATCCGCCGCAACACCACCGGCGGTCTCGGAGCCGCCTGGACCATCGATAAAGTCGAAGAACCCGAGCAGTAACGACAAACGGCTCAAATCCAAATCAGGATTTGAGCCGTTTTTATTTGTTGATGTTACGTAACCAAACCAGCAATAAACCTAGTCACGCGTGAGCTTGCGGTGGATACGATGCGGCTGGGCTGCGTCCTCGCCCAGGCGCTCGATGCGGTTGGCCTGATAGGCCTCGAAGTTGCCCTCGAACCAATACCAGTTGCCCGGATTTTCGTCGGTGCCCTCCCACGCCAGAATGTGCGTGGCGACGCGGTCCAGGAACATACGGTCGTGGCTAATGACCACCGAGCAGCCCGGGAACTCGAGCAGCGCCGCCTCGAGCGAGGACAGCGTCTCGACGTCGAGGTCGTTCGTGGGCTCGTCGAGGAGCAACAGGTTGCCGCCCTGCTTGAGCGTGAGCGCCAGGTTCAGACGGTTGCGCTCGCCGCCGGAGAGCACGCCAGCGCGCTTCTGCTGGTCCTGGCCCTTAAAGCCAAAGCTCGCCACATAAGCGCGGCTCGGAACCTCGGTCTCGCCGACCATCATGTGGTCCAGGCCGTCCGAGACGACCTCCCATAGGTTCTTGTCGGGGTCGATGCCGGAACGGTTCTGGTCGACGTAAGAGATCTTGACGGTCTCGCCCACCTCGAGCTCGCCCGAAGTCAGCGGCTCCAGACCCACAATCGTCTTGAACAGTGTGGTCTTGCCCACGCCGTTGGGACCGATCACGCCCACGATGCCGTTGCGCGGCAGGGTGAACGAAAGGTCATCGATGAGCACGCGGCCATCGAACTCCTTGTGCAGATGATGGGCCTCGAGCACCTTGTTGCCCAAACGCGGGCCCACAGGGATGCGGATGTCGGTCCAGTCGAGCTTCTGGCTTGCGCGGGCCTCGGCCTCCATCTCCTCGTAGCGAGCAAGACGGGCCTTGTTCTTTGCCTGGCGAGCCTTGGGCGAGCTGCGTACCCACTCGAGCTCGGCCTCCATCCGCTTGGCGAGCTTGGCGTCACGGTTGCCCTGAGCCTCGATACGCGCGGCCTTGGTCTCCAGATACGTTGAGTAGTTGCCCTTGTAGGGATAAAGGTGACCGCGGTCAACCTCGCAGATCCACTCGGCAACGTTATCCAGAAAGTAGCGATCGTGTGTGACGGCAAGCACCGCGCCCTGGTAGTTGTGCAGGAAGTGCTCGAGCCACAGGATCGACTCGGCGTCCAGGTGGTTCGTGGGCTCGTCGAGCAGCAGCAGGTCGGGAGCCTCGAGCAGCAGCTTGCACAGGGCCACGCGACGACGCTCGCCGCCGGAAAGCACGTTGACCGGCATGTCGGAATCGGGCAGCTGCAGGGCGTCCATGGCCTGGCCGAGCTTGGAATCGATATCCCAGCCGTCGGCGGCGTCGATCTCGTCCTGGAGCTTGCCCATCTCGGCCATGAGGGCGTCCATGTCGCAATCCGGGTCGCACATCTCCTCGCCGATCTTATTGAAGCGATCGACCTTGGCGATCATATCACCAAACGCCATGCGCACGTTCTCGATGACGGTCTTGTCGTCATCGAGCGGCGGCTCCTGCTGCAGGATGCCCACAGTGTAGCCGGGGGTGAGCCTGGCATCGCCGTTGGAGACCTCCTCGATGCCGGCCATGATCTTGAGCAGGGTCGACTTGCCCATGCCGTTGGGACCCACAACGCCGATCTTGGCACCGGGGTAGAAGCTCAGGGTCACGTCGTCAAGGATCACCTTGTCGCCATGGGCCTTGCGAGCCTGATACATCTGGTAGATAAACTCCGCCATATGCCTGTTTTATCCTTTCTACCTGCTGTTTTCCTATTCTTGTTTCGCTTTAGTGGAAACGAAATAAGGAAATCAGCTCTGAAACGTAACGAAATAGGGGCATGGTTGCCCATACCCCCTAATACTACCTGGGAAAAGTTCCCCCGGAACATACTATGAACTGCGTACGCTAGTTTTCCGCAACCTTAGCGAGCGGCTCGCTGCGATTTGCGCCACAGCAGATACGAGTAGACGTAGACGGCTCCAACCGAACCAAACGCCAGAACCGCAATCACCGCGGCGACGACTTCACTCGAAAGCACGCTACCCGCCACGCCCATCACAATCAGGCCAAAGCCCAGCACCATAAAGCAGGCACCGCCAAAGCGCTGCGTACGGCGCCAGTTCTCGGGATTGGCAAGCGCCCAAGGCGTCTTGATACCGAGCGTATAGTTCTGCTTCACACGCGGCAAGTAGTTGCCTACGCCGATGAACAGCAAACCGACAACACCGGAAATCAGCACGTTAACCGAACCGACCGCCGGCACCACGCCCCAGACCGTAAGCTCTCCCAGCCAGCTTATGGCGCACATGAACAAGGTGAAGGCGATTACGAAGCCCTGATAGAACTTGCCCGAGGTTCGATATGCCTCACCTTTGGGATCGATGCGCGGCACCACGCAGAACATTGCGAGAAGCACCAGAGGCAGCACGCCGAGCGCGGAGGCCATCCAGCTGGGACCCCAACCGTCGACGGCTCCGTTCGCGCCCCAGTGCGTGGGAATCTGCCCAGGCAAGCTCGGCATCACCATGAGGTGCGCTACGACATTGGCGACGCACAGAGCGATCAGCGCAATCCACACACGCCGCGATACCCCCGTGGCGTGAATGCCCTTGTTTTCGTTATTCATCCTTATCACCTTCCGTGTTTGTAAAGCCCATAAACCAACCGATCAAGTCCTGCATGACGGTGGTGTTTAAGCTGTAAACGATGTTTTGGCCATGACGTTCGTCGGTCACCAACCCGGCGTTTTTGAGCGTCGCCAAGTGATGGCTCAGCGACGGCTTACTGATATCGAAATGCTCGGCAAGCTCCCCCGCCGTGCAATTGCCCTCGCGCAGCAACTCCAAAATGCGCCGTCGCGTTGGATCGGCAAGCGCCTTAAAGCCCTCTCCCGGCATAAGACCTCCTCTCATCATCTCTCATGACGCGCACACTATACTCGATATTTAGATGTTTGTCTAATTATCTAATACAGGAACATCTATAGAACATTCGTTCGTATTTAGCTACAATGGAAGTTGAAGCAGATGGGCCAGCTCCCTCTACCCGAGAAGGAGATGGACTATGAGTATTGACGATGTCCTGACGTTGTTATTGCTTGTAATCGCGGCTGTGGAGCTCGGCATCCACATTGGAGGTCGAATGAAATAGCCGCCCCCGCGTAATGCGAAGACGGCCACTTCTCACGCCATAAACGTGTTTCGGAGTTGGCCAACCCGCTGCAACGGGTGCCATCTGCTTCAATCTTATGCGAATCCCGATCCCATTTCAACAAGCCCAAGGGCTCAAATGGAATCGCAATAATACCTATAATGGCGATAGCTAAAACACGACCGACTCCCCATCGGAGGATATCTATGACCGAGACCACAGCCGCAGCCGCCATCGAGACACGCGACACCAAGCTCGAGATTATCATGGGCCGCGAGGCACTCGATAAGCTCGCCGATGCTACGGTGCTAGTGCTCGGCTGCGGAGGCGTGGGCTCCAACTGCTGCGAGGCACTCGCCCGCGGCGGCATTGGTCATTTCGTCATTCTGGATAAGGACATCATCGCGCCCAGCAATATCAATCGCCAGGCCATCGCCTTTCACAGCACCGTCGGCAAGCGCAAGGTTGACGTGATGGAGGCCATGATCCACGACATCAATCCCGCCGCCACCGTCATCAAGCGCACCGAATACTTGCTGAGCGACAACATCGATGATTTCTTCGCGAGCGTTTTGGAGCAGACGGACGGCAAGCTCGACTACGTCGTCGACGCCATCGACACCATCTCGGCCAAGCTCACCATTGCCAAATACGCTCAGGACCACGGCATTCGTTTGGTTAGCTCCATGGGCGGGGCCAACAAGCTCCATCCCGAGTGCCTCCGCTTTGCCGACATCTTCGATACGGTGCGTGACCCCATGAGCCGCATTATGCGCAAAGAATGCAAGAAGCGCGGAATCAAGAGCCTGCATGTACTGTTTAGCTGCGAGGAATCGGTTAAGACACAGCCCCGCGATCCTTCCAACATCCACGAGCGCACCGAGCTGGGAACCGCCAGCTTTATGCCGCCCATCATGGGTCAGATGATCGCCGGCGAGGTTATCCGCCAGATCAGTGGCCGCGGTACCGAGCGCGTGCGCGCCGATGGCCAGCGCTTGGACTAGCGGAGCGCGCCGAGATGGAGCCCCGATTATTTGATGCACATTGCCATCTTGATTTAATGGCTCACCCGGACGCTGTTGCCGATGAGGCAACGGCGCTGGGCTTGGGTCTATTTGATTGCGGCGTCGATCCACGCGACTTCGCTAACGCACATGGACGAACCCGTCGCCCTCCTACCGTCATCAAGGGCATCGGCCTCCATCCCTGGTGGCTCGCCGACGAGCGATGCGGCAACGCAGAAATTGACCTACTCTGCCAAATTGCCGCGCAAGAACGTTTTGTTGGCGAGGTCGGGCTCGACTTTTCCGCTCGTTTTGCCGGAAGTGAGCCGCTACAAATACAGGCATTTGACCGGCTCTGCGATACACTCGTGCAGTGCCCTCTTGCCGGGCGCGTGATATCAATTCACGCCGTTCGTTCAGCAGGAGCCGTACTGGACGTCCTCGAATCGCATGGACTACTCATCCTAAACTCCGACTCCCCCGTTATCATCTTCCACTGGTTTAGCGGCACTTCGGACGAACTCGTCCGCGCGCGTAATGCGGGCTGCTATTTTTCCGTCAACGAACGCATGCTCGCCACCAAGCGCGGTCGCGAATATGCCCGACAGATTCCACTCGACCGTCTACTGCTCGAGACCGATGCGCCAGCCGAACCAAACATAGAGACAAGCGCGCAGTCGCTCATCAAATCGCTCACAAGGACCTCGATGCGCATTGCCTCACTCAAAAACTGTGACGCAAAGCGCATCGAGTCGGCAGTTTTAGCAAATGCGCACTATGTTTTTGACCTTCGCTGCCTTCGCTAACCCCTAGTGGGCAAAAATGCTAAATATGAGTACTGTTACCGGAATGGATACATTACTCATATTTGGCATGTTTTGCACACGAGGTCCCGGGGAGGATCCTGCACCTCCCCGGGACCGCTCGGCTATTCGACGATTGGCGCTCCGTGGCCCCAAGAACCTTCCATGCCGCACACGGTCGAAGCAAACCCGGCAGCAAAGTCAAGCGCGCGCTCGATGGC
This sequence comes from uncultured Collinsella sp., assembly GCA_902496115.1. Lineage (GTDB taxonomy): Bacteria > Actinomycetota > Coriobacteriia > Coriobacteriales > Coriobacteriaceae > Collinsella. The sequence goes on from CABUZK010000025.1 coordinate 14,997, forward strand.
CTCGGCGCCATCCTCACCACGCTTGGCGGAATCGAGATAGCACATCAAAAACGAGGTGAGGAACGAGTCGCCCGCCCCCATGGTGTCCTTCATGTCCGTTACCGGTTTAGCCAGCTGGCGGTAATAACGCTCGCCGTCGTAAGCAATGCAGCCCTCGGCGCCCGCCGTAGCCGACACAAAACGCGGACCCAGGCCCTTCACCCATGCCAGACGCTCGCGAATCTCGTCCTCACTCGCGGCATCCGCCGCACTAAAGAAAGCGAAATCGACGTAGGGCGCAATCTGCTCGTAGTACTCGTCGGTGGAGTCATCCGAAAAGTCAAAAGAGACCGTGACGCCCGCAGCCTTCAGCTTGGGCAGCTCGCGCTCGGTAAAGCAATAGTTGCCCGAATGAACCACATCGAACTGCTTCATGTACGCAAGGTCAAAACGATCGAGGACATAGCGCGCATCGCCACGGATACCGCCCTCGTTGGAGCCAAGGAAGACACGGTCACCGTCGACGACGGTCACACGAGCCGCTCCGTTCTCGCCAATCATCTGCTCGCACTTGTCAAGCTCGATACCCTCATCCTCGAGGCTTGCAATGACATGCTCGGCAGCGGCGTCATTGCCAAAAATGCCCATGTATGCGGAGCGTGCGGCACCGCATTTCTTGGCATAAACGGCGAAGTTCACCGCGTTACCGCCAGGATACATGGTGTGGATATGCTCGTAGCGATCGACGACGTTGTCGCCAAATCCGAGCGCGTTAACGTTAAATGCCATGGCCTTTGTCCCTTCTAGTACTCGACAACACCCATATAGCGGCGGAAATCGGGATCGTGATCAAACACCTTGCCGCGTGCAGCACGCAGCTCGCAGTTCATGGCGTAGAACAGCACCGGGTCCAGATAGGCACGGACGCTCGCCGGCACGGCTTCCATACCGTACTCCTTGGCATCGAGCACCATCAGCGTATCGGTATGCGTCTTAAGGAACGCCAGGGCGCGCTCGTCCATAGCACGGCACTCGCTGGAGCCCATCTGCAGGAAGTAAAAAACGCCATCCTGAGTAGCCTCGAAGGGGCCGTGGAAGTACTCGGCAGAGTGGATGTAGCTGCAGTGCTGCCACTGCATCTCCATAAGAGAGCAGATAGCGAAACCGTAGGTCTGGCTAAAGTTGGGACCGCTGCCCAGAATGTAGAAGAACTCGTGCTCCTGGCAAAGCTTGGCAAAACGATCGCCCAGCTCGGCATTTACCTTCTCACGTGCCGGGGGAAGAATCTTATCCATCTCGGCGATACCGGCATACATATCGGCAAGATCGGCGTAGCCCTCCTGCTGATCGAGCAGCTCGGCCGCAAGCGACAGCGAAATGCCAGCGGGGACCTCGGCCTGCGGCACGCCCTCGCCCCATGGGTAGACCCACGTGGTCCACTTGCCGGAGTCGATCTTGGATCCAGCGTTGTCGGTCTGGGCGATCACCGTAGCGCCGGCGGCAAGGGCAATCTCGCAGCCCTCGACGACCTCCGGGGTGTTGCCACTATGGCTACAAGCGATGACCAGGGACTTCTCGCCCAGACGACGCGGACGCATAATGTCGAATTCACGCCCGGTATAGATATACGAAGTGAAGGTGGTTGCCTCGCGCTGCAGAAGCTCGTGAGCCGGGATCAAATCGATCATGGAGCCACCGCAAGCAATCCAGTAGACGCTGTCGAACTTGCCCTTCTCGGCAATTGCCTCTTTAATCAAATCGTGTGCGTTCATATCCAGTTCCTTTCTTATTTGGCCCGCAATCAATGACGTTGGTTGCGTGGCCGATGGTTGTTTTAGTCAATCAGATATTTCTCGAATGCGGCCATGTTCTTGCCATCTGCCGCCGCCGGGTCATCGTAGTAACGACCGTCCGTGATTTCCTGGCCCAGCATGCCGTCGAAACCATGGGCGTTGAGTGTGGCGACGAAGGCATCCATATCGTGCTTGCCATCGCCCCACACCAGATGGCCATACGGGTCACCGTCGATAAAGTGCATCTCGTGAATTGCCCCATCACCAAAGGCGGCAAACCAGTCCTCGAGCGTCTCGCCTGCAACGCCCATCGCGGTTGTATCAACCATGGGCTGTAAGTACGGGCTCGCGACCTCGTCAATCATGCGCTTCGCATCGGAAACCGTCGTCACAAGGTTGCTCTCCTCGGGACGCAGGCTTTCCATCGTAAGCACCAGACCGTGCTCGCCGGCATACTCCGCCAGAATGGACAAGTGCTCGCGGCTGCGCTTCCAGGCTTCCTCGCGGTCCTCGTCCCAGTCGCCCCAGCCCGAGTTGACGGACATACGGTCGCACCCAAGCACCTCGGCAAGCTCAATGCCGTGCTTAAAGTACGCCAGGCTGCGCTGTTCATGCAGCGGTTTGCGTGCGCAGTACTGCCAAGGATAGACAACATTCTCGGGGCACAGAGTACGATACCTAAGCCCACGGTCTGCAGCCTTTTTCGCCAGGACCTCAGCCTCAAAGTAGCCCGTGTGGTCGAGCGTCACATGTGGCTCCGCACACCACAGCTCAATGGACTCAAAGCCCAAACGCTGCTGCACATCAAGGAAGTAATCGAGCGACCACATGATGTAGTGGATATTCATGCCCGCAATCTGTTCGCGGCGCAGCGTCGGTTTGGATTCAGACATCCTATGCCTCCTTATTTCGATCGAACACGATTTGTCCGTCCGACATCGTCATATCAACCGAAAGATCGCGTGCGTCGCGATAATCGAGGTCGAACACATCCCGATCGAGCACGCAGATATCGGCAAGCTTGCCGACCTCGAGCGTACCCAGCTCGTCTTCGCGCATCAGATCGTACGCGCCCCCGGCAGTCCAAGCGCGCAAGAGCTCGACAAGCGTCAGCACGTTGGCCTCATTCACGGGCAGTCCGTCGGCGAAGAATCCGCCGCACGCGCTGTAGATTGACTCGCCCAGGCTCGGAACCAGCAGCGGCAAATCCGTACCACAGCACACCGTACATCCGGAATCTTCCATGCCGCGGCGATTCCAGCTGTGCAAAAGTCGCGTCTCGCCAATTTGTCGACGCATCATCGACAGGCAATCCTCGCGCCGGTCCAGCGTCAGAATCTGCGGATAGACCTCGCAAATTCCACCTAACTTGCCAAACTCGACAAGATCGGTCGGGTCAGAGTTCTCGAGATCGGTAATCGCATGGCGGCGAAGCAACCGCCCATGCTCGTCTCGAGGCAGCGAGGCATAGAGCGCCACGGTGCGACGAACGGCGCCATCGCCCTGGCAATGCAAGGAATATCGGAAGCCGTCAGCATCAATTGCACGCAGCTCGTTCTCAATCAGATCCCACTCTGGCTCCTCGACGACCGTCTTGCCGGCAGCGCCCGCATCGGCCGTGTCCTCATAGGGTTCAATCATCTCGGCAAGCCCCGCCCATACGCCGCGATCGGTCATACGGTTGAAGCCAGAAAAACGAACGAACGGTCCCCGGAAGCGCTCTCGCGCCTCGCGGGCATAAGCCAGATTTGCACCGGCACCCACCGGCTGCGACATCATAGAGACGCGAACCGTCAGCTCACCAGATTCCTCACGGCGAGCCATTTCGTCGGCAAAGCCGTAGTAGTCATCAAACGCCATCTCCTTGATGGCGGTAACGCCGCGTTCGTTAAGCATGCTCATGTAGTCCGAATACCCGGCACGTACCTCAGGCAGCGCGAGGAAATCGCTCATCATGCGCCAGATCTTCTCGGCATAGCACGCCTGCGGTGTAAAACCGTATCGCGCACTGGCGGCAGCATTGAGAACACAGGTATCCGCGCCCGGTGTAAAGCAGACGACAGGGATATCGCCAAAACACTCGTCAAACACAGCTGCTGTATTTGCGTTCTCGGCATCCGATGCCAACGTTTCGGGTAGGTTATGGCCAAAAGCCGCCGCGCAATCCGGATGATCTTCTTTCCATGCACGCAAGAGCGACACGGCCTCTTTGGCATCGGCGACGCCGGACAGATCAGACCCCAACGTCCGCAGTGCCCAGCCCGTATAGAAGGTATGCACATCGATCAGGCCGGGCATGACGGTGCGGTCGCCCAGGTCAACTACCTCGTCCGCTTGGGTCAAATACGAAGCTACCTCGCACTTGGTGCCAACAGCCTCAATTCGATTGCCACGGACCGCTACGAAACCTTCAAACGGCAGGTCCCCCGTACCGGTAAAGACGCTCTTAGACGTCAGGACCGTCAAACGATCAGACATCACAACCACCTACACCGGAAGCATGCCAGAGATTGCCGTTACGATCAGGCCAAACACGACCATGAAGATGAAGAACTTCCAAATGGTCTTCCACCATTGGCCAAACGAAATCTTAGCCACGGCAAGGCCGGCGACCGTCATACCCGCCACGGGGCTGATGGTGTTGATGGTCTGGTTGGCAAACTGGAGCGCGGTGACGGCCGCCTCGGGATTGAGGCCCATGAGCTCGGTCAGGGGGCCCATAACGGGCATGGTGAGCGCCGCCAGGCCAGAACTCGAGGGAACCAGCAAAGAGAGCAGGCCAAGGACGACATACATAAACGTGGTGTAGACGGCGGCGGGTGCACCGGCGAGCGCGGTAGCGAGCGCCTGGAGGATGGTGTCGATGATCATGCCGCCCTCGGCGATGACCAGAATACCGCGAGCGATACCGATAACGATGGCAGCGTACGCAAAGTCGGCAAGACCCTTAACGAACTCCTCTGCGATCGTCTGCTGGTCAAGACCGCCCAGGATACCGGCAAGCAAGCCCATGCCAAGGAACACGGCGGAAATCTCATTCATGTACCAGCCCTGGGTAACAAGACCCCAGACGATAATGCCCATACCGCAAGCAAAATCGATAAGCACGAGCTTCTGACGGGTAGTGAACTCTTCCTCGATGGAGGCATCGGTCACGGAAAACTCAACACGCTTGAGCTTGTCGTCCTCGTACACAATGGACGACTCGGGGTTTTTCTTGACGCGCATGGCATAGCGCATGGCCCATGCGATACCGACGGCGGTAAAGATGACCCAAGAAACGGCGCGCAGCCACAGCTGAGGATTGCCCTCGATGCCAATGATGCCTTGGGCGATCAAGACGTTAAACGGATCGATGGTCGAGGCACAATATCCCAGGTTGGGACCAAGGAAGCAGATGATAAACGCCGTCATCGAGTCATACCCGATACCCATCATGATGGGAATGAAGATGGCATAGAACGGCAGGGCTTCCTCAGACATACCAAACGTAGTGCCGCAAATGGACAGCAACGTCATCGTGATGGGAATGATGAGGATGTCCTTGTTCTTGAGCTTTTTAATCACACGGCTCATGCCGGCATTCAAAGCGTTGGTCTTGGTGATGATTGCGAACGATCCGCCAATCAATAAGACGAACGCAACGACGTCGGCAGCTTCTTGGATACCCTTGGTGGGCGCTTGCAGGACCGCGAAGATATCCTGGCCCAGATTGATGGTCTCGCCGGTCTCGGAATCGGTGTAGTTCTTATCGACCTGTTCATAGGTTCCAGCAACGGCGACTTCACGCTCGCCCGCCGCTGTCGAAATCGTCTTGCGCTGATACTGACCAGAGGGAACGATCCAAGTCAGGACCGCAAAGACAACGATCAGCAAGAACATGATCGTATAGACATGCGGTAATTTGAACTTAAAACGTCTGTTTGTCTTCTTCGCCTTCGTATCTGACATAGATACCTCCAAAGAACTCGAGACTGCATCGCATCTCGCTTTAACGTTTGCACAATGCAAACGTTCTATGACGTCCCATAGATTACCAGCAGCTTTTTCCTTCATCAAGATTATTTCAAACTGATTGCCGCAACGCGGTTGAACGGTTGCGTTTGTGCCGTGAACGGTATGGAAACACCCGGTGAGATGATCCACCGGGCGCTTCCATTCGCAATGTCCTAGATGTCAAAAACGTAGCGAGACCCAACGATTCGCTGACGACCGATGATAAACGGCCGCCGCTGCTCATCGAAAAAGAAGGCTTCCATATAAAACAAGGGTTCGCCAACGGGAACTGCCAACAGCCGAGCGACCTCGGGCGACGCGCACGCGATCTCGAGTGTGCACGGGTCGGTAAACGCGGGCGTACGGCCCGTCCGGTTGCGCACGAACTCAAAAATGGATTGGTTAGATAGAGGTGCCGTTGATAGATAAGCGTTGTCCTCGTAAACGTATATGTTGTTCTCGAGCATGACGGGGACTCCATCGGCAGTACGCACACGCTCAACGCAAATCAAATCAGTTCCAACGGGAACACCAAAGAACTGCGCTTCGGTGGAATCCGCCGGCAGTTTCTTTCTCGAAATGACGCACGCCCCCGGCTCCATTCCGTTAACGCGGCATGCGTCCGAAAAACTCTGGACGTCATCCTTCTGGCGAATCTTGCGCTTAAGCTTGGGGGCATTGACAAACGTGCCTTTCCCCTGCCGCTTCGTTAGATAGCCCTGCTGGACGAGCTCCTCAATAGCGCGTCGCACGGTAACGCGGCCAACTTTATAGCTCTCAGCCAATTCGAATTCGTTGGGTATCCGCGCGCCCGCCTTGTAGGCACCGGAGTTAATTTCGTTTTTAATGATATCGATAACCTGTTGGTACAGCGGTATCGCTGCTTTACCGTCAGTTAGCCCTTCAGTCGGTGGCATATACCCTCTCCCAGCACAATTAAGTCTAAAGCGGGCCCAAGGGCATTCAGCAAGCCCTTAAGCCCGCATTAGCATTAAGTATGCTTGCTGCCGCACCAAAATGTCGGGTATTTACTCATCTGACCCGAAAAACGCGCAACTACCGCGCTCCTAAGAAAGCGTGAGCAGCTCCGGCAGCTGGTCGATAATCTTGTCCGCGGCATCCTGGCTAAAGCCAAAGCGTTCCTCGCGCTTGGCAATGACTGTCAGACCGGCTCGCTTGCCGGCAGTGATGCCAGGCACCGAGTCCTCAACGCAGCAGCAGCGATTCGCGGGCAGCCCCAGCAGATCCAGCGCATGCAGGTAGATGTCGGGCTCGGGCTTGCTCTCCTTAAACTGCTCGCCGCTCACCACATACTCAAAGGCATCCGACAGCCCGCATGCGTTGAGCACCTCCTCGATGCTAACCATGGGAGACGAGCTGGCAAGCGCCACGCGAACGCCACGGCGCGGCAGCTCTCGAATCGTATCCACGGCGCCTGGGTTAATCAAAGCCTGATAGTCGCGCGGACGTTTATGCGCCCACTCGTCCCAACGGGCCAACGCTTCCTCGCCAGTGAAATGCCCCTTACCGGCGCGCTCAAACCAATCGACCAGCATATGCAGGAAGAACTGATGGGAGGTACCGACCTGCCCATTCAACTCCTCTTGAGTCAGATTAAGCCCCAGCTCCTTGGCAAACGCGGCAGTCTCGCCCAAGTAGTAATACTCGGTATCGACAATGACGCCGTCCATGTCAAAGATAACGGCGTCGAACGGAAATGCGGACACGGCACCCTCCCTAACAAAAGGACGCCCGCGAGCAGGCGCCCGAATCATGCATTAATCGGCGATTCTAGCCCAGCAGCTTATCCAGCGCCACCGCAATACCATCTTCGTTGTTATTGGCGGTCACCATCTGGGCCACAGCCTTAACCTCATCGACGGCGTTTCCCATGGCTACACCCGTGCCAGCCCACTCAATCATGGACTTGTCGTTTTGGCCGTCGCCAAACGATACGACATCGCTGGCATCGATGCCGAGCTTGGGCAGGGCACCCTCGAGCGCACGGGCCTTGTCGATACCGGGCGCCGTGTACTCAAAGTACCAGTCGGCCGTAAACATGCCCGAAAGCGTCTGCTTAAAGGGCGCATACATCTCCTCGTAATGCGCCTGCAGGTAGGCCGGATCGCCCGCCGTCAGCAGCTTGTCCACGGGATAAGCGTCCACAACCTCATGCAAGCTCTCGACCTCGCGAATCTTAAGATCGCACGCATCGCGCTCATACTTGACGATATTCTTCTGCGAGCCGTCAGGCAGCGTAATCATGCAATGGTACGAATCCTCGACGTGCAAATCGCGACCGAGCGAAATCATAGGGATCACGTCAAAATTACGCAGATGATCAATCAGACGGTGCAGCTCGTCAGCCGGCATGGCCTGATCAAAAAGGACCTCATCGGTCTGAGCGTCGACCACATGCGCGCCATTGAAAGCGACTAACAGACCGTCATGGTTTTGAAGGTCGAGCTCCTGCGCCAAGGCGTGCAGCCCCCATGCGGGACGGCCCGAAGCCAAGATGAGCTTAATGCCCGACTCCTGCGCCGCGAGCAGCTTCTCGCGCGTACGCGGGCTGATGACCTTTTGGTCGTTGGTGAGCGTACCGTCGATATCCATTGCGATGGCTTTGATTGCCATATATGCCTCCCTGTCATTGAACAACCTTGTCTGAGCCATCATACAGAACACCCACGGCGGCTCTGTCTGCAACGGGTAAAAAGTCATATTGTCCCGAATATGAACGGGACACCATCTCGGGGCTCAACCGTTCCAGCCAAACGCTGAGCCACCACATACATAGCTGGCGACACCAAGCGCGACCGTTCCACGAACCTCGTTTCACCCCGTAGAAAAAATTTCAAAATTAGTCTTGTCAAATCAGCAAAACGAACGTACTTTAAAGATGACCGCTTCGGTGGTCATCGTTTGATCGAGCATATTCAGTTTCAGTTTTCAGCGTGTAAGAGAAGGAAGATCGGCAAAGTACAACCCCAAACGCAATGACAACTTAATGAGGTAACTGCCACATGTGAGGCGCCCAGGGCATTGCTGTCTCGATTTTGAGCACGATGCCTTCCGCCTTGCATGGGCCGTTCCATCCCGCCCCTGCAGCAACCGCCTCACGGGCTCATTGAAAACCGCATAGCACCCCAACGTCAGCACATCACCCACGGCAAGCACATAACTTACGACAACCAACACATCAACAAACAGCACGAACATCAACCGATTGGAGAAGCTATGACAAACCACCACGCTGAAGACGGCGATAAGAAAAGCATTCTGGATGCCCGCATTGAGCGAGCATATGCAAACGAATATGACGCCGCCTTTGCCGCCGCGACCATCAAGAACTACGCGTCGCTACCGCTCGCGACGATCTTGGCCGACCACCCTCAACTGCTGAAGCGCTGCACAAAGATCATGGGCGACCCCGACATTCGCAAGCTGACAGACCCCTATGCCCCAAAACGCGACAACGATTCGTACGTTCTTACCGTAGGCTGCCTAGCCCATATGCTTACGGCACTCGACACGAAACTCAAGCTCAAATGGGAACCCGACGAGCGTCATGAACTCGAAAGCAAGCGGAACACCCTGCGCACCGCACTGTTCCTTCCGTTGGACGGCCTCAAGCGCTGCAACGTCGAGCTCAATACACAGGCGCGGCAAAAGCCCGGGACCACGGGGCAGAAAACTCCAAGACCCCATGCGGCCATCGTCGACCGCAACCGATATAACCGCATGACCGCGCACTTTTCCGCCGAGGGAGCAGCCATAAGGACACTGATCGACCTGCTGTGCCTCCTGAGCATTAACGAGCTATTTGAGGGCTATCTCGCCCTTGTTCCCGCAACGGCGCCCAAGTCGGTAGCAAAGATCATCGAGACCTGCAGGCGCCAGTTTGAGCGTCATCGCAATGGCAGCGAGATGAACGCCAGCATCGCGCAGTACTACGCGGCTCATTACAAAAATGACGGATGTGCCCCTATCGAGCATCAGCTGCGGCTCGCCTACACCACGCCCGTCGCAACGCTCCATCGCTTTGGAGCCCTTGGCGTTTGCGAGCCGCACGAACAGGCAGCCTGCCCCACAACCGAGCTCGATCTCAGGCTCGGACGAACCCTGTAGCCCGCCAGCCCCTACGCGGGCAGCGACTCTATTCCACAACACCACCAACAGAAAGGAGTCCCCATGGACACCAATCATTCCCCCATCATCAGCCCCCTCACCATGCGTGAATCCGCCCGAGGTATCACGCTCACCAGCATTTACGATGAGATGCTCACCCGTCGCGAGCTCTCCGTCATGGGAAACATCGAAACCCCGATGGCCCACGACCTATGCCAGCAGATCCGCCTGCTCGATGCCGCCGACCCCAGCCGCCCCATCACCATATTTGTCGCCAGCGCCGGCGGAAGCGTGCGATCGGGTCTTGCGATCTATGACGCCATGCGTCTCGCATCGTGCCCCATCCGCACCGTCTGCCTGGAATTCGCCGCGTCCATGGGCGCCGTGATCTTTATGGGCGGCGACGATCGCCGTATGGCGCCCCATGCAGAGCTCATGATTCACGACCCGCTGATCCCCCAGGGGGCAGGCGGCTCGGCACTTGCGCTGCAGGAAACCAGCCGGCGTCTCATGCAGACCCGCAAGACCCTCACGCAAATCCTCTCGGACCGCAGCGGCCTCACGCCCAAGCGCATCCAGTCCCTCACTGCAAAAGACACCTACCTTTCGGCCGAGCGCGCCGTCGAGCTCGGCTTTGCCCACGAAATCCTCTCGACCACCAAGGAGGTCGCCCATGTCTAACCTCGCCAGCCGCCTCGCC
>CABUZK010000026.1 GCA_902496115.1 uncultured Collinsella sp.
CTCTTCGGGACTTATAAACCTGCGGACAAGCCATACCCGCAAGAGCTCCTATCGCTCCACCGTGAGAATGCGCTCACCAGCACGCAGCACGCAAATAAGCTACTTCTCTACCAGATTCCCAGCACGTGTTGCATTCCCAAACTCATGCACGCAATGCCAATCCAGCAGCAAAAGCCCAGCGCGATGGGCTTGCCGCCCTTTTTGACCAGCTCGACGATATCGGTATTAAAGCCAATTGCCGCCATGGCCATCACGATAAAGAACTTCGACAGCTCCTTGATGGGCGCCGTGATGGACGCGGGAAGCTGAAGCACCGTGGTGATCACGCTCGCCAGCACAAAGAACAGCACAAACATGGGAAACGCGCGTTTAAGGGAGAACGTGCTTTTGGCGTCGCCGCCGGCCTTGCGCGCCAGATGCATCTGCCAACATGCGAGGACCAGCGTGATGGGAATAATGGCAAGCGTCCTGGTGAGCTTGACCACTGTGGCGCTCTCGAGCACATTGGCGCCGGGATGCATGCTGTCCCAAGCGCTCGCCGCGGCCGTTACGGACGAGGTGTCGTTGATGGCGGTGCCGGCAAACAGGCCAAAGCCCTCGTTGGTCAGCCCGAGCATGCCGCCGAGCGTTGGAAACACGAGCGCCGCGATAACGTTAAACAGGAAGATGACCGAAATAGCCTGGGCAATCTCGCGATCGTCGGCATCGATGACAGGTGCGGTCGCGGCGATGGCAGAACCGCCGCAAATCGACGAACCCACGCCCACAAGCGTCGCGATCTTACCCGGCACGTTCATAACGTGGCAGAGTACAAAGGCGATGACAAGCGAGGTCGAGATTGTCGCCACGATAATCGGCAGCGACTGGGCGCCCTTGGACAGAATCTGGGAGAGGTTCATGCCAAAGCCAAGCAGGATAACCGCGTACTGCAAGACTTTTTTGGACGTATAGGTGACGCCAGCGGCGAGCTGTTCGCGACGATTCTTGGGAAAGACGAGCGCCAGGACCATGCCAAAGAGGATGGCAAATACCGGACCGCCGACCACCTCAATTTGTTTGCCGAGCAACGTCGCGGGAATGGCGATGATTAGGCAGAACAAGACGCCTTTCCAGCGCTCGCGTACGATATTTGCCAGTTGCATATGGGATTCCTTCTTTCTATTTCACGTTTGCGACGGCTTATGATACGGCAACATTGAGCGCAGCCTTGCGCAAACACAGACTAAGATGCCGCAATAGTTCTCAGGCAACAGCCGAATTACCCACCGCGGAGAGCTGATTCGCGGCATAATTAACAACTGACATATGAGTTTGATAGAACAGTTGCGAGGCGCTATGGAAGAATCGATGCACGTCGGCGAGCAGGAAACGAGCCTACAGGACCAGTCCTACCACACCATTCGACGCAAAATCGTCTACCTGGACTACAAGCCGGGCGAAAAGCTGGGCGTCAAGCAACTTTGCGACGACCTGGATATGGGTCGCACGCCCGTGCGCGAGGCTTTGGTTCGCTTGGCGCAGGAAGGCCTGGTGCGCACCGTGCCCCAGAGCGGCACCTACGTCTCACCCATCAACCTCACCCTTGCCGAAAGTGCCTGTTACATCCGCGAGCATCTGGAAAAGCAGGTGATTGTGGAGTGCTGTGCGCGCGCCACGTCGGCTGGCATCGAGCAGCTCGACCGCGCCATCGCGCTGCAGGAAAAGGCCATGGCCGAAGAGGATCGCATCGGCTTCTTTTTGAGCGACAACCTCATGCATCACATGATTTTTAGCATCGCATGTCGCAGCACCGTGTGGTCGTGGCTCGAAGAGACCAATGCCGACCTGGAGCGCTTCCGCTGGCTGCGCGCTGCCACGCAGGTTCTCGACAATCAGGACATCGTGAACGAGCACAAGCAGATTCGCCGCGCTATCGCCGGTCGCGACCCCATCGAAGCGAGCTTTTTGGTCAGCAAGCACCTGCATATGATGTTCCGCAACCAGACCGAGGTTCTGGACCAGTTCCCCGAGTACTTCGAGACCAGCAAGCTCCGCTAACCTGCCAAAAAGGGACAGGTTCATTTTGGCAGGTTTTATCTGGTCAAATGCAAAAAAGGCTCGGCTCCGTCTTGATGCGGAGCCGAGCCTTAGTCGCTAGAACGGCGGAACCAACTACTCTACCGTGACGCTCTTGGCCAGGTTGCGGGGCTGGTCGACATCGCAGCCGCGCAGGATGGCGACCTCGCGGGCGAGCAGCTGCAGCGGGACGCTCGCCGTGATGGGGCTGAACACGTCGCGGACTGCTGGCACGCGGATGATGCAGTCGGCGATCTTGTTGATCTCCTCGTCGCCCTCGGTGGCAACGACGATGACCTTGGCGCCGCGCGCCTTGCACTCCATGAGGTTCGACACGGTCTTGTCGTAGGTGGCACTCTTGGTGGCCACAGCGATGACAGGGAAGCCCGGGTCGATCAGGGCAATGGGGCCGTGCTTCATCTCACCGGCAGCGTAGGCCTCGGCGTGCAGGTAGCTGACCTCCTTGAGCTTGAGCGCACCTTCGTAGGAAATAGCGGCGCCCATGCCGCGACCCACGAACAGTGCGGACTGCGCGTCCTTGCACAGCAGGGCGGCCTCATGCACGGCCTCGGTTTGGGTATCCAAAATCCACTGGATCTGCTCGGCCGTATCGGAAAGCTCACGGAACAGCATGCGCGCCTGCTTGGTGGTCAGACGGTACTTGACCTGCGCCAACAGCAAAGCCAGCAGCGTGAGGCTCACGACCTGGCCGATGAAGCTCTTGGTCGAGGCGACCGCGATCTCCTTGTTGGCCTTGGTGTAGATGACGCCGTCACTCTCACGCGCCACGGGGCTGCCCACCACGTTGGTGATGCCGAAGACCTTGGCACCCTTAATGCGCGCGTCTCGAATGGCGGCAAGGGTATCGGCCGTCTCGCCCGACTGGGATACGGCAACGACAAGCGTCGTCGGCGTAATGATGGGATTGCGATAACGGAACTCGCTGGCCGCCTCCACCTCGGTGGGGATGCGAGCCCAGCCCTCGATGAGATTCTTAGCAATGAGGCCAGCGTGATAGCTGGTGCCGCAAGCGATCACGTAGACGCGGTCGATGTCGTTGAGCTCCTCGAGCGAAAGGCCCAGCTCGTCGATGTCGAGCTCGCCGGCCGGCGTCATACGACCGACCAGCGTATCGCGCACGACGCGCGGCTGCTCGTGAATCTCTTTGAGCATAAAGTCGGGATAACCGCCCTTTTCTGCCATGTCCAGGTCCCAGTCGATGTGGGTGACCTTGGGCTCGATAACGTTGCCGGCCTCGTCGGTGTACTCGACGCCTGCGGGCGTGAGCTTGGCAAACTGACCGTCCTCGAGCACCACGACGTCGCGGGTTGCGTCGATGAGCGCGATGACGTCGGAGGCGACATAGGCGCCGGTCTCGCCCGCGCCGACCACGATCGGGGAATCCTTGCGGGCCACGGCGATCACGCCGGGCTCGTCAGCGCACACGGCGGCCAGACCATAGGCACCGACCACGTGGGTGCAAGCCTCGCGCACGGAGGCCATCAGGTCGTGCGTCTCGGCATAAGCCTCTTCGATCAGATGCGCGAAGACCTCGGTATCGGTCTCGCTCTTAAAGTGGTGGCCGCGGCCCTCCAGCTCTTCGCGCAACTCGGCGAAGTTCTCGATGATGCCGTTGTGGACGATGGCGATACGACCGTCGCAGCTGGTGTGGGGGTGAGCGTTAACGACGGAGGGCTTGCCGTGGGTGGCCCAACGGGTGTGGCCGATACCGCAGGTAGCGTCGCTGTCGATATTGGAAAGCTCGCTCTCCAAGCCCGCGACCTTACCCACGCGGCGGATGACATCGAGGTGCGCCGCGGCGCCCTCGCCCACCTCGAGCGCGACACCCGAGGAGTCATAGCCGCGATACTCCATACGCTTGAGGCCCGTGACCAGGATGTTCTTTGCAATATCAGAGCCGGTGTAGCCGACAATTCCGCACATAGGATAAATCCCTTCGTCCGCTTGACTGCAAAACGTCCACGCACAGGGGGCGCTGAGACGCATAACGTTCGAGTATTGTACTCACGCAAACGCAAGCTGATATACCAGAAGTGGTATCTCAACTTAGATACCACTCGATGCACACACGTCCAGCCGGTCCAAACCACCACAAAGGTACCTGCCCCCTTCGTGGTGGTCGCGCTGGCAACGGCGTTTCCCCAGATAAACCTGCCAAAATAAACCTGTCCCTTTTTGGTAGGTTTGGGATGCTACAATCTGGCTTGTACTTGAAACGCATCAAAGGGGCCGCTATGGCAAAGGTAAAAATCAGCGACGTCGCGCGCGAGGCCGGGGTTTCGCTGGGCACGGTTTCCAACGCGCTCAACCATCCCGAAAAGCTGCGCCCCGAGACCCTCAAGCTCATCAACGAGACCATCAGTCGCCTTGGCTACCTGCCCAACCAAAGCGCTCGTCAGCTCGCGGGCGGCGCCACCAAGTCCTTTGGCCTGGTGCTCCCCCGTCTCGATCACGGCTTTTCGCTCCAAATCGCCAGCGGCGCCCACAACGAGGCCCGCAAGCACGGCTACGACTTGCTCATCGCCAACGCCGATAACGACGATATTCTCGAGGACCATTACCTGCGCTACTTTATGGGCACCCAGATGTCCGGCGTCATGGTTCAGCCCATGGCATCCCCCGACTGGCACCCCGCCATGACCAAGATGCCCGTGCCGATCGTCCATCTGGACATCCATTGCTCCGAGCCCGGCTACTACGTAGCGGCCGACAATGAGGCCCAGGGTCGCATCATTGCCGAACTTGCCATCGCCCGCGGCGCGCACCATATTGTCGTCGTCGGCCGAGCAGCATTTATGCAACTCACCCTGCGCGTCCTTGGCATTCATAAGGCGCTCGCCCTGCACCCCGATATCAAGATCGAAGTCATCGACGCCGGCGAATGGAATACCGCTGCCGACGGCTACGGCATCGGTGCCCAAATCGCCGAGCGCCCCGCGGACGAACGTCCCGATTTTGTCGTCGGCCTGACCGATGTGTTGGCCTCGGGCGTCGTTTCGGCACTGGTCGACAAGGGCATCTCTGTCCCCGGGCAAGTACGCGTGGCCGGATGCGACGGCAACCCGCTCGCTTGGAGCGGATCGGTCCCGCTCACTACGGTAGCGCCCCCGGGCTACGAGATTGGCCGCAAGGGTGTCCAACTGCTGATGGAGCAAATCGAGAACAAGGCCCCGGCAAAGATCAAGCATATCCGTGTCGGCTCCGCAGTGCGTACCGTCACCGCAGTCGCCGCCGAGGATATCAACCGCCAAGAACTGGTACGTCCGTTCCTACTGGAACGCGCCAGCACCCAGGCAAGCAGCCAGACCGACGCCACGGCCATCAACCTCGGTGCGTATCTATAGCACGCCCGCGAGTATGCTAAGTCGCCGCTTAAGCAAAAGGGGCCCGACCATTGCCGGACCCCTTTTGCTTAAGCGCAAACGTGAGCAATCGCTCGTTTCAACGCCGCAATTTTCTAGCGCACAGTCTTGATTGCCGCCGCCAGGTCGAACAACGTATCGAGCACGGCCTCGCAGCCATCCACCACGTCCTGCGGCAGCGGCACAATATCGGGGACGGCAAAGACGTGGCAGCCGGCCGTGATGCCCGAGACGCAACCATTGCGCGAATCCTCGACCACGGCGCACTCCTCGGGGGCAAAGCCCGCACGCTCGCAGGCGAGCAGATACATCTCGGGGTCGGGCTTGCCGTGCACGACGTCCTCGCCACACGTTACCGTTTCAAACTTGTCAAAAAGACCGACCATCTTAAGGTTGCGCTCGGCCGTAACGAGGCGCGACGACGTCGCTAGGCCCACGTGATAGCCCGCAGCTAGCAGCTCGTCTAGGCACTCGGCGGCGCCGGCCTTAAGTTCCAGTTCGGTCTTGACCATCTCGTCGCGAATCTCCTTGTGGCGACGATAGATCGCCTCGGTGGTTTCGTGGCTGCCATAATGCTTATCGAGGATGTCCATAACATCGGGCAGCGTGCGGCCGATAAACTGATGGATCAGCGCTTCATCAATCGCGAGCCCCAGCTCAGCGGCGCCTGCCTTCCAGGCCTTAATCCCCAAACGCTCGGTATCGACCAGCGTTCCATCCATGTCAAAAATAACAGCCTTGATCATATCGGTCCCCCATCGACTCTCGCTGTCGCGTTGCTGCAACTCTACCGCATTTGGCAACTTGTATATAACGTATATACCATATTGCACTTTCGTTACACAGATAGAAGTCTTATGGCAAGTAACGCATTAGGATTATAGTTTTCGATCGAGTACTCAACGATAAGGAACGTTTCATGATTTTAGACACCACGGCACCCGCAGAGGAGCTTCAAGACAAGCTATCGGCGCTCGAGCAGCTGCTTTTGGCATACGGGCGCGTGGCTATCGGGTTTTCCGGCGGCGTTGACAGCAGCTTTTTGGCCGCCGTATGCGCCCGCGTCATGCCTACCAATACTCTTCTCGTCCATCTCACCACGCCGCTCATCGGCACGCCCGAGCAGGCTTCGTTTGAGCAGTCCGTTGATGGGCAGGCCAATGAGGGGCCGCATTTTAAGCTCCCCGTACTCAATCTTTCGGTGGATCAGCTGCAGCTCCCCCAAGTAGCCTGCAACGATGCTAATCGCTGCTACCACTGCAAGCACGCCGGCTTTACCGCCATCGTCAACCACGCCAAGTCGCTCGGCTTTCCCACCGTCATCGATGGCAGCAATGCAAGCGATCGCGGTGACTACCGCCCCGGCATGCGTGCGGCAGAAGAGCTCGGCGTACGCTCGCCCCTTATGGAGGTCGGCTTTACCAAGGACGAAGAGCGCGAGCTACTGCGCGCATGGGGCTATCCCGTTTGGAACCTGCCGGCGGGAGCATGTCTTGCCACGCGCGTCCCCACGGGCGAGGAGCTTACGCGCGAGAAGGTCTCCCTGATTCGCGCCTGCGAGGATTACCTTCACGATCTTGATCTGGCACAGGTACGCGCGCGCTTGGTCGGCGGCTGCATGTATATCGAGGCCGCACCCGCAGATGTCGCCAAGATTGCCACCCTCGGCGGTGCCGCCGTCGGCGACAAGGGCAAGACCCCGCTGCCCGCCGTTATCGAGTCCGCGCTGCGCGAGCTGGGCTGCGGCCATATCTCCCCCGAGGTCACCCCCTACATTCACGGCAACATGAACCTTTAGGTTACGCCGTTTTACAAACGGCGTAACTGCTCGGCGCTGCGCGGGCTCCGGACACGGCAATCTGACGTTCAACTTCACGGGCGCGACCAAAAGGTCAGCGCCCGCTTGTTTCACGTCACCTTACCGCACCCGGAGACCGCTCGCTCGCATATGCTCAACCTGCACTGCGTTAACTGACCCGCCAATAAGGGACAGGTTTATTTTGGCGGGTTTTATCTGGGGAAACGCCGAATGGCCCCACATTCACAACCGCCGCAGCTCCATATGAGGCAAATGAATCCGTAGCGTTTGTCCCAAATCTTGAGTATTTGTTCGGTGGAGCGGCCCCTGTCGGCTCCTGCTAGACTGGTAGATTCCCAACCGTCCATCCAGGAGCCTCAATGTCGCGCAAGCCCGCCTACAAGCAAGCACTTTCCATCGGCACCGCCGTGGTGCTCGGGTTTGCGCTGTTTACGGGATCGCTAGACGGAGCGCCCAAGTTGCTGTCGCCGCAAAGCGATGAGCAGGCGGCGGCTCTGGCCGAAAAACAAAACGAGAGTCCCAGCCGCACCGACGACGAAGCAGACCTGGTTGCCCGGCTCGAATCGGGAACAGCGAGCTCTTCGGACTCTCAAAATGGCCAAGACTCTGGCGATAGCTCTGAATCCGCCGCAACCGACACCGGTGACGACACTTCCACAGACAGCGCCGCCACCCCCATCGACGAGGTCGAAAACCCCGACCTTAACCGCGCCCGCGGCGTATATCTCAGCAGCATTCCCGACTACGCCGGCAACCCCTACGTTGCCCTGCGCGCCGACAGCACCCACGCATTAGGCACACCGTCATTCACGCTCGATGAATACGAGCGCGCCACCGAAGAGGGCTGCTTTAAGAAGTTCTCCAAGCTCGACAGCCTGGGCCGCACCCGCAAAGCGCTCGCCTGCGTGGGCCCCGAATCACTCGGTCAAGGCGAGCGCGGCGATATCTCGCGTATCCATCCCGCTGGATGGCGCCAGCAGCGCTACGACTTTATTCCGGGCCAGAGCCTCTACAACCGCTGCCACCTTATCGCCTGGTCGCTCTGCGGCGAAAACGCCAACCGCAAGAATCTCCTCACCGGCACGCGTTATCTCAACGAGACGGGCATGCTGCCGTTTGAAGAGCAGATTCTCGGCTACATCCGCGATACGGGTAACCATGTGCTCTACCGTGTCACGCCCATGTATAACGAAGAGGAACTTGTCTGCCGTGGCGTGCGCCTTGAGGCGCAATCGGTCGAGGACCACGGCAAGACCCTCTGCTTCCACGTATACTGCTACAACCTGCAGCCGCACGTGCAGATCGACTACGCCACCGGCCGCAATCAGACCTCGGGAGTTTAGGGCCGACCAAGCTGCCCCAAAACCTAAAATGATCCGTTTTCCTCCGTCCCCAAGGGATCAAAAAGGGCCGCCCCGGTTACCCAGGGCGGCCCTTGCATCGGCATGCATGTTGCAGGCAAAACCACGCGTTACTTGGCGCGGCCCTCCTCATAGCGCTCGACCAGCTTGGCCTGAACGTCATAAGGCACCTGCTCATAGCCTGCGGGCTTCATGGTAAAGTCACCCGTGCCGCGCGTGATAGAGCGCAGGCGCGTCGAATAATCCGTCAGCTCTGCCAGCGGCGCCTGGGCAATGACCACGGTGTCGCCGCGCTCATCGGTCTCCATGCCCGTCACGCGACCGCGCGATGCCGAGATGTCGCCCATCACAGCGCCGGCGTAGCTTTCGGGAATAGTCACCGTGATTTCCTCGATGGGCTCCAGCACCACCGGGTCGGCATCGGCGCACGCCTTGCGCAGGCCGATGCGAGCCGCCGCGCGGAACGCCATCTCGTTGGAGTCGACGCTGTGATACGAGCCGTCGTACACAGCCACGCGAATGCCCGTGAGCGGGTAGCCGGCAATGATGCCGTCCTTCATGGTCTCCTGGACACCCTTGTCCACGGCGGGGATGAGCGAGCGCGGGATGCGGCCACCCACGACCTCGTCTACAAACTCATAGCCATCGCTCGTGCCGTCGGGCCCAATGAGCGGCTCAACGCGCAGCCAGCAGTCGCCATACTGACCGGCACCGCCAGTCTGTTTCTTGTGGCGGCCCTGCGCGCTTGCCGTACGGCGAATGGTCTCGCGATACGGAATGCGGATCGGCACGCTTTTGGCCACGACCTTGGTACGATCCTCAAGGCGATTGAGCAACACCGAAACCTGCGCCTCACCAACGGCGGAGATGATAGTCTGGCCCGTCTCCTCGTCACGATCGATGCTCATGGTTGGATCAGCCTTGCAGGCCTTCTCGATAAACGTATAGAGCTTCTCTTCGTCGCCACGATTCTCGGCCTCGATGGCAATGCGGTACTGCGAGTTGGGGAACTTAAACGCCGCAGCCTCGACCTTACCGGTAATGGAGAGCGTATCGCCCGTCTCGGCCGCCAGCTTGGGCGCCACGATGATGTCGCCGGCATAGGCGTGACCGACCTCGGTCATGTCGCGGCCGCACATCACATACAGGTGGGCCAGACGATCGCTCTTGCGGGTACGCGCGTTGATCAGCTCAAGACCCGGCTCAAGCGTACCCGTCAGCACCTTGATAAAGCTGATGCGACCCTGCTGCGGATCGGCCAGCGTCTTAAACACAAACGCCACCGGACGGTCATCGTCGCTCGAAATCTTGAGCGAATCACCGTCGATGAGCGGCATCTCGCCGTAGTCGGTCGGCGCCGGGAAGTACGTCGCGATGTCGTCCATCAGCGAGTTGACGCCCTGCTCCTTAATGCAATCGCCCGCAAAGACCGGCACAAAGATGCGCTCGGCGATCGCCTTCGACAGCAGGCCTTCAAGCTCCTCCTGCGTCAGCGTCTCCTCGCCTTCCAAGTACTTCATCATCAGCTCGTCGTCAGCCTCAGCCACCAGCTCGCACAGATGGTCATGGGCCTCCTCGGCCTGGACGCGATACTCCTCGGGAATCTCCGACTCAACGGCTTCGGTGCCGTTGCAATGGCGCGCCTTCATGCGCACCAGGTCGATAATGCCGTCAAAGTCCTCGCCCTCGCCCCAGGGAAGGGTCACGGCGCCCAGTCGCGTGCCAAAGCGCTCCTGCAGCAGGTCCATCGTGGTCGCAAAGCTGGCCTCGGAGCGCGACAGGCGGTTTACGAACACCGCACGCGCCAAACGCAGGTCCTCGGCGGCATACCAGAGCTTAACCGTCGTAGGCTGTGGGCCGGCCTCGGCGTCGACCACGAACAGAGCCGTCTCGCAGACGCTCATCGCGGCAAAGGCGTCGCCGATAAAATCGGGGTAACACGGGGCATCGAGCACATTGATGCGCGCGCCCTTCCAGTCGATCGGTGCAATGGTCGTCGAGATGGAAAATGCACGCTTGACCTCTTCGGGGTCATAGTCGAGCGTAGGCTTGGTGCCGTCGTGGCCGCCCAGGCGGGCGGTCTTGCCGGAAAGGTGGAGCATGGCTTCGGCGAGTGAAGTCTTGCCCACCCCGCCTTGGCCTACGAGCACCACGTTCCTTACGTTACCGGTCTTGGGAGCACCCATGATGACCTCCTTGCAGGGCCGCGCGCGATGCGCGACGCCAACGGGGAGAGTTCGCGGTCGGTGCCATCCCGGGAGCAGCATGGTCGGCAGCCGAGCCGACTCACCCTCCAAATGTCCTATGCCACCACCCTACCCTCACGGGCGACCGTCCATGCACACCTTTCGGCACACGTATGAATACAGGCGGCGAGAGGAAGAGACAAGCTTGTGAGGCGATTATTGAACCCCGTCGACGCAAACAAAAAGCCGCCACAGACCGTAAGACCTGCGGCGGCTTCGCCTCAATTAATAGTTGAGTAAATACCTGAGCCTATCCCTCGATACGGCTCAAGAACTCACGGGTGCGCTGCTCACGCGGATGGTCGATGACCTGCTCGGCAGGACCCTCCTCGACAATGCGGCCGCCATCCATAAAGACCACGCGGTCGGCAACATCGCGCGCAAACTGCATTGCGTGGGTCACAATCACCATCGTCATATTCTGCGCGGCAAGGTCTTTAATGACACGCAGCACCTCGGCCGTCAGCTCGGGATCGAGTGCCGAGGTCGGCTCGTCAAAGAACAGGATCTCCGGATCGAGCGCCAAGGCGCGGGCGATACTCACGCGCTGCTGCTGACCGCCCGAAAGCTCGCACGGTACCTTGTTCTCGTTGCCCGTCAGCCCCATCTGTGTAATAAGCTCGTGTGCACGGGCCTCCGCCTGCTCGCGCGGGCGCTTAAGCACGCGGATCGGCGCGTCGATGATGTTTTTCATCACGGTATAGTGCGGGAACAGGTTGTAGTTCTGAAACACCAGACCAAACCGCGAGCGCGCCTGTTTAGGTACATCGCCCTTTGCATACACCGCGCCCGAGCCCGCATCCGTCGCGACGGCAAGGTCGCCAAACGAGAGCGAGCCACCGTCGAGTGTCTCGAGTAGCGTGGCACAGCGCAGCAGCGTGGACTTACCGCCGCCCGAAGGCCCGATAATCGCCACGACCTCGCCACGCTTGACCTCGAGCGAGATATCCTTGAGCACCTCATTGCCGCCAAACGCCTTGCGTGCGTTCAATATTTTCATTACCGTTCCGGACACGGGAACCTCCATGTGTTTAAAAAGTCAGCGAGCGTGTGACTGGCGAGACAATGTGCTCCGAAAGAGGAGCGCCGCGTACTTCTGTACGCAAGCGACGGCTTGAGGAGCAGATTGGCCGTCAGGCACGCGCGCAGCGTCGAGCAGTCCGCCGTTCGCTAGAACGGCGGAACGATCTAGTCATGGTAGTAATCCAATTTTTTCTCGGCAGCGCCCAGCAGCATCTCGACCACGAAGTTAAAGACCCAGTAGATCAGTGCCGCGATCGCAAACGGCACCATGCTCACCTGCGAGGCAACCAGCGCCTTGGCCGTCGAGAACATCTCACCCACGCCGATGGCGAACGCCAGCGACGTGTCCTTGACCAGCGTGATGATCTCGTTGCCCATCGCCGGCAAGATACGCTTGGCGACCTGCGGCATCACGATATACAGAAACGTCTGCATGCGCGAGTAGCCAAGTACCTCGGCAGCCTCGTATTGACCGCGCGGAATGGACTGCAAGCCCGAGCGATAGATCTCAGCAAAATAACCGGCGTAGTTGATGATGAACGCCACGACGCACGCCGTCCATTTGGAATCGGGCGTGAGCGAAATGCCGAACACGTAGTACGGGGCAAAGTAGATGGCAAACATCTGCAGCATGAGCGGCGTACCGCGCATGACCGAAATGTAGATGCGCGCAATCCAGCGGAGCGGCGCAATTTTGCTCATGCGCATAAACGCCACGGGGATTCCCAGGGGAATCGACCCGAGCAGCGTCAGTACAAACAGCTGCAAACTGACCAAGAATCCCTGGCCAAGCATCTGCATCATGACTTGGATAGACAACCTACCCTCTCTTTCACAGCAACAGAACAGCGGGCGTTAATTGAAATAGGCACAGTGCCCAAGATTGCGAGCGACAAGCCCGACGAAGCGTACTTTGGTACGCGAGGAGGGTTGGAGCCGCAAGGTTGGGTGCTGTGGCTATTTCAAAACCCAATTATCGAAAGATAGACCATAGCTTGAATACTTGTCGCAGAGGTCCTTAACCGTGCCGTCCTCGTAGAGCGCCTTGAGCGACTCAGTCACGGCATCGGCGGACTTGGTGTCGCCCTTCTTAAAGCCGACGGCGTAGTGCTCGCTGGACAGCGGCTTGTCGAGCTGCGTATAGGCATCGGGCTTGGCGGCAAGCTGATACTGAGCGATCGAGAGGTCACAGGCAACGGCATCGACCGCGCCACTCTCGAGCTGCATAAACGCCGTGTTGTACTCACCGATGGTATCGAGCGTGGCGAACGTCGCGGCCAGATCCTTCTGGTCGCCCTCGAGTACATCCTGTGCGGCGGAATCAGTCTGGGTAATCACGGTCTTGCCGGCAAGATCGTCCCAGCTCTTGATACCCGCGTCCTTCTTGACCACGAGCACCTGCTCGTTAAGCATGTAAGGCTCGGAGAACGTGTAGTCGTCCTCGCGGCCCTCCATGGTAAAGCCGTTCCAGATGCAGTTGATGGCACCCGAGTTGAGCAGCGTGTCCTTGGCGTCCCAGTCGATGGCCTCGTAATCGACTTCCCAGCCCTGCTTGTCGGCAACGGCCTTGGCAAGGTCGAGGTCAAAGCCGGTGTACTCGCCATCGTCGCCTACAAAGCCATACGGAGGATAGGACTTGTCAAAGCCCACGACGAGCTTCTTGGACTCCGCAGCGCCCTTCACGTCCTTGGCTGCGGCAGAACCGGCAGCGGAGCCCTTATCGGCGCCACCACCGCAGCCTACCAGGCCGAGGCCAAGCACCGTGGCAAGCGAGCCGGCTAGACCAACAAACTGACGACGAGACATATCGGTATTCATGGTATTCCCCCTTGGTGGCACTTTAGTTAGCTAAAGTGAGTCATGTAACGCTCAAAATCATACACTTTAGCG
This sequence comes from uncultured Collinsella sp., assembly GCA_902496115.1. Classification (GTDB taxonomy): domain Bacteria; phylum Actinomycetota; class Coriobacteriia; order Coriobacteriales; family Coriobacteriaceae; genus Collinsella. The sequence continues at coordinate 13,778 of CABUZK010000026.1, forward strand.
TGATAGAGCACAAGGCGAGTTTGCCCGCCGCGTGAGGGGTGTGGGGGCTAAGTTTCCTGCTCTACAGTCCTGCTCACGACGGAGGCCACATTAAGTGGCCTCCTGTTCGTGCGGAACTCGCGATAAACTTAACCCCCACACCCCTCACGCGGCGGGCAACCGTCGTTGGGCTTATCACTGACACGAATAAACCGCTTGTATATCGTCTGCTAGCTTGGCACGGTACAATACTTGCAGCTTTAATTCATGAATTAGTGGAGTTATTGATGGCAGAATCTCGTGCGGAGCGTAGGGCTCGTCGTGCTTTGGTGGAGGCGGCTGAGGGGTTGAAGGAGGAGAAATCTTCCAAGAAATCAAAGTCGTCTCAGGATGCGAAGGGTAAGTCGGTCAAGGGCAAGGCCAAGCGTCCCGGCTCTCGTCGGGGTGAGGACAAGGCATCTCAGACTCGCACCAAGCGCCCACATAAAGATCCGGTTTCGTCTGCACGTAAGGCCGTAGACCCCAAATCTCCCTGTTCGATCATGAAATCTTGTGGTGGGTGCACGGCGCTCAATCGTCCTTATAAAAAGCAGTTGGCGGCCAAGCAAGCTGCTATGGAGGAGCTTTTTGCTTCGCTTTGTGAGCGTGAGGGTATCGCCGTTGACCCTATTCGCGGTATGGGTGTCACCCTGGGCGACCCGGGCAAATATCCTGCGCCACGTGGCTTTCGTCATAAGGCTGCCACTCCCTTTGCTCCCGGCAAGGAGGGCGCTGTCCGCTGCGGCTTTTTTGAACGTGGCACGCACAGAATCGTTGCTGTTCCTGAATGCCCCGTCGAGGCACCGGGCGCCCGACAGATCCTCAACGGCATCGCGCGTGAGGCCGAGCGCCTGCACATTCCCGCCTTTAACGAGGACAAGCATCTCGGACTGCTTCGCTATGCCGTCGTTCGCTGCGGCTGGCGCACCGACCAGATCATGGTCACCCTCGTGACCGCCCAGCGCGACCTACCGCATGCACAGGAATTCTTTGAGGCCGTCGCTGCACTCGATCCGCGCATCGTCACCGTCGCCCAAAACATCAACGGGCGCCCTGGCAACGCCATCCTCGGTGAGGAAACCCGTATCGTTTATGGCGCCGAATGCATGCGCGACCAGCTACTCGGCTGCGAGTTCGACATCTCCCCTACCGCGTTCTACCAGACCAACCCGCAGCAGACCGAATTGCTCTATCAGCTCGCTATCGACGGCATGGACCTGCGCCAGGGCGATGTGCTTATGGATGCCTACTGCGGCAGCGGCACCATCGGTCTTTGCGCAGCTAAAGATGCCCAGAGCAAGGGCATCGGCATCATGCTGCTCGGCGTGGAGCGCAACCCGGCGGGCATTGCCGACGCGCGCCGCAATGCCGAGCTCAACGGTCTTACCCGCAGCGCCTGGTTTATGGCCGACGATGCCACCGATTACATCCTAGATGCCGCCGACAACAACGAGCGCGTCGACGTCCTTTCCATCGACCCGCCGCGCGCCGGCTCCACCCCCGAGTTCCTCGAAGCTGCCTGCGCACTTAAGCCGCGCCGCATCACCTATATCAGCTGCAACCCCGTGACTCAAGAGCGCGACCTGCACCAGCTCCTCGACGGAGGCTATCGCCTGCTCAAGATCACGCCCGTCGACATGTTCCCCCACACCGACCACACCGAAACCGTAGCGGTCCTTGAACGCCGCTAATTGTCCGGCACAAGAAAGGGGGCGGCCCGCCTGGACCGCCCCCTTCGCTTGGTTTATAAACTCAGCTACATCCCCTTGCGCAGGTCGCACACGCCGGCTGCAGCCATCTCGCGCAGCAGCGTCTCGCGGTCGCGCGTCACGATCAGGTCCAGCGGGAAGTGAATCTCGTCGAGCATCTTACGCGCGTGATCGAGCTTGCCAATGGCCATGCCAATGTGGGCATCGGTCGACACGCCAATGCCCACGCCCAGCTCGGCGCAGCGCTCGGCGATCTTGCGGCATACGTTCCAATGCTCGGCATCCGTGCCATGCTCAAGACTGTGGTTGTTGATCTCGATGATCTTGTGCTTGGCCTTGGCCGCCAACAGCACCTCATCGATATCAAAGGGAACACCGGCGCGACCCGCGTGGCCCAGCATGAACACCTTGGGGTGCTCCAGGGCATTGATATACATCTCGGTCGTCTGGGCCAGCGTCGCGCCTTCAGCGAGCTGCGGATTATGCACGCTTGCCACCAAATAATCCAAATTGCGCGTAACCAAATCGAACAGCGAATGCGGGCGGCTGTACGAATCGCCGGCGATATTGAGCGTGACAGGAGTGTCCTCGCCAAACAGGCTTCCGTCCAGTGAAACGATATCGGCCTCGGCACCACGCAGCACCAGCACGCCGCTCCAAATGCGCGGCCAGATATTCTGGTTGATAAAGAACTGATAACTGCGCAGGTCATTAGGGCAAGCCGTAACCATAGAGCTCAGATGGTCGGCAGATCCGAGCACCTGCAGACCACGCTCTGCCGCCCAGTACACATTCTCCTCAATGGTCGAATATGCATGCGCAGAGAACATCGTATGGGTGTGAATGTCACAAGAAAGCAGGTAGGGCATCGGGTCTCCTTATCTGGCATGGCCGTCGCTTATATTCATTGTACGCATAGCCTTCGATAGTCGTAAAACCACTCCATCCCAACGACACAACGTCCATGACAACGGGGTCCGGCTTAACACCAAACCCCGTTTCACGTAAAACATTGTAGGCAGAGCGCTTTACTTTTAACGATACTCGTCCGCCAACTGTTTCCAAGCGGGTAGCGAATTGATGATCGTTTCGTAACTCACGCAATAGCCCAGGCGGAACCAGCCCGGCATACCAAAGCTGTCCGAGGGAACCGCAAGCAACTCATACTTCTTTGCGCGCTCGCAAAACGCATTCGCATCGGGCTCGAGTGCCTTCACCCACAGGTAGAAAGCACCGTCCGGCTCAACATAGGTATAGCCGTAGTCCGCCAAGGCGTCGGTAAGCGCCGTGCGGTTGCGAGCATAGGCCTCGATATCGCTCGGCTCATCGATGCAATCGATAATCACGCGCTGGAAGAGCGCCGGTGCACATACAAAACCCAGCGTACGGGCAGCACCCGCAACAGCCGGCATCAGACGCGCAGCCTGCGGATTGGTGTTGGGAACCAAGATCCAGCCAACGCGCTCACCCGGCAGCGACAGCGACTTAGAATACGAGTAGCACACCACGGTGTTCTCGTAGATCGAGGGCACCCAAGGCACCTCGGCACCGTACACGATCTCGCGGTACGGCTCATCCGAGATGAGCATAATCGGATTCTCGGGATCACGCCGAGCGTTGGCCTCGCGCAGAACATTGGCCAGTCGCGTCAGCGTGTCGCGCGTATATACGGCACCGGTCGGGTTGTTGGGCGAGTCGATGATGACGGCCGCCGTCTTTTCGCTGATCGCCTTGAGCACGTTGTCCACGCTCAGCTGAAACGTGTCTTCATCGGCGAGCGCCTCGACACACGTGCAGCCGGCCTTCTCAATCCACACGCGATACTCCGGGAAGTACGGGGCGATAACAACAACCTCATCGCCCGGGTTCGTAACGGCGTTGAGCGTGCAGGTGAGCGAAGCCGCGGCACCCACCGTCATAAAGACGTCCTTGCCCTCATAGCTCGTGCCAAAGCGACGGTTGAGCGATTCGGCGACGGCCGCTCGACATTGCGGCAGGCCCGGTGCGGGGGTGTAGCCGTGCAGCTGGTCGCTCGGCAGCTCCAAGGCCTTCTTAATGGACTCAGCCACAGCAGCGGGCGCCGGAACACTCGGGTTGCCCAGCGAAAAATCGAATACGTTTTCCGCACCGATCTGTGCCTTGCGCTCAAGACCATAGCTAAAGATCTCACGGATGATGGAGCTTTCCGCACCGCGAGCATACATAGTTTCGTTGATCATCTGTTCCCCTTTCGCATAGGCGCTATTGTACGCTTTAGTCGAGCAAAGTGCCGCAGCAATGTTAATTGGGCGTTGATTGGGGACAGACTTAAATGCGTGAAAACGCTCATTTAAGTCTGTCCCCAATCAACAGATGGCCCCATATCGCTCAAAAGAAAAAGCCTCCGCAGGTTTCCCCGCAGAGGCTTTCGCCACAAAGGCTATTTATCGGCGTCGGTGTCGGCACCGGCATTGGCGGCACGGTCATCGCCGGCATCATCGGATGCGACTTCGGCATCCTCCTGCATAGCCGCCTGCGCAAATGCCGCGGCATCGGCCGCCAGCTCCTCCTCGCTCATACGAGGCGCGCGCTTCTTGGTCGGCATGCCAGCCGCCTTGGCATTGCGCTCCTCCTTGGCCGCCAGGATATCGCCCTCGCGCTCAAGGTAGGCATCCCACTCGTTGTCGAGCAGGGCGTTCACGGCGTCGCCTTCAACGGTCTCGCGCTCAAGCAGCACCTTGGCCATCAGATCGAGCTGATCGCGACGGGCATCCAAAATCTCGACCGCACGGCGATGGGCCTCACGCATAATGCGCTGGACCTCGATGTCGATGCGACGCGCCGTCTCCTCGGAGTAATCCTGGTGATCGGCGTAATCGCGGCCCAGGAATACCTGATGCTGCGCCTCGCCAAACACTTGCGTGCCCAGCTCCTCGCTCATGCCCAGACGCGTAACCATCTCGCGCGCCATCTTGGTCGCGCGCTCCAGGTCGTTGCTCGCGCCCGACGTGATGTCATCGCACATGAGCTCCTCGGCAACGCGGCCGCCCAAGAACACGGCGAGCTCGTCGAGCATCTCGTTCTTGGTCTTGAGGAAGTGATCCTCCTGCGGAAGCTGCAACGTGTAGCCCAGAGCCTGGCCGCGGCTGACAATCGAAATCTTATGAACCGGATCGGAGTGCTCCAAGATGTGACCCACCAGGGCATGGCCGCTCTCATGGTAGGCAATCGTGGTGCGCTCGGCTTCGGTCATCACACGACCCTTGCGTTGCGGTCCGGCAATCACGCGCTCCATCGACTCCTCGACCTCGTCCATCGAGATCACAGAACGATGACGGCGAGCGGCCAGCAGCGCAGACTCGTTGAGCAGGTTCGCCAAATCGGCACCGGTAAAGCCAACGGTCATCTGGGCGAGCTTCTCAAACTTAACGTCCTCGTCCATCGGCTTATTCTCGGCGTGCACGCGCAAGATCTGCTCGCGGCCCTTTACGTCCGGACGGTCGACCGTGACCTGGCGGTCAAAGCGACCGGGGCGCAACAATGCCGGATCCAGGATGTCAGGACGGTTGGTCGCAGCGATCAGGATGACCGACTCGCTCTCCTCAAAACCGTCCATCTCAACCAGCAGCTGGTTGAGCGTCTGCTCGCGCTCGTCGTGACCGCCGCCCAAGCCGGCTCCGCGCTGACGTCCCACGGCATCGATCTCATCAATAAAGATGATCGACGGAGCCTGAGACTTGGCCTCCTTAAAGAGGTCGCGCACGCGGCTGGCGCCAACGCCCACGAACATCTCGACAAAGTCAGAACCCGAGATGCCAAAGAACGGCACGCCCGCCTCGCCGGCAACAGCCTTGGCCAGCAGCGTCTTACCGGTACCCGGAGGGCCCACCAGCAAAACGCCGCGCGGAATCTTGGCACCCAGTTTGCGATAGCGGTCCGGATCGCTCAGGAAGTCGCGAATCTCCTCGAGCTCCTCGACGGCCTCGTCCACGCCGGCAACGTCCTCGAACTTGACCTTGGGACGCGTAGCCTCGTTGGTCTTGGCATTGGTCTTGCCAAACTGCATGTTCCTATTATTGGCGCCCATCATCTGGCGCATAAAGTAGAACATGATGGCGATCAGGGCGATCGTCGGCAGCACGCTCATCGCCAAGTCGCCCCAAAAATCGGGGTCGTTGGTGTTGACGATATACTTGGTGTCGGGGTGCTCTGCCATAAGCTCGGCAAGCGAATCGGAGCCGACATAGGTCGAGGAGAAGCTCTTGAGCTCGCTCGTATCGCCCTTGTCCTTTTTCGTCTTCCAGTAATGACCCGCCACGCTTCCGTCTTGAACCGTATAGGTCAAATCTTCGACGCGATCCTGCTTGATGGCGCTGACCATCTCGCTCGTCGCGAGCTTAACGGTATTGCTGGAGCTGGCAAAGCCGGAGCCCATATTAAAGAAGGCATAGCCCAGAAGCGCGCAAGCCAAAAGAAAATACAGCCAGCCCGTACGCGTGGGCTTCTTGCCTCCGGGCATCCCCGGGATCTTAGGCTCCCGGGGAGTCTGGGAATTGTTATCGTTACGGTCGTCGGGCATCTTACGAATAAACCTCCGGTTTCAAAATGCCCAGATACGGAAGGTTACGATAGCGCTCAGCATAATCGAGGCCGTAGCCCACCACAAAGGCATCAGGGCAATGGGTTCCAACATACTTGGGCGTGATGGCCGAGGTACGGTTCTCAACGTCCTTCCACAGGAAGGCAGCGACTTCCAGCGAGGCGGGCTTGCGGCTCTCGAGGTTCTTCATCAGGTACTTGAGAGTCAGGCCCGAGTCCAGAATGTCCTCGACGATCAGCACGTCGCGACCACGGATGTCGATATCCAAGTCCTTAATGATACGCACGATGCCCGAAGACTTCACACCGTCGCCATAGCTCGAAACAGCCATGAAATCGATGTTGGTCGGCAGCTCGATCTTGCGCATCAGGTCGCCCATAAAGACAACAGCGCCGCGCAGGACCGCGATCAGCACCAGATCCTTACCCGCGTAGTCGCGCGTAATCTCCTCGCCCAGGCGAGAAACGATACCGTCGATATCCTCCTGCGTAAACAGAACCTTCTCGATATCCGGATGTTGAGAAGCCATGACAACCCTTTCTTGTGCTTAATCGCCCACACACCGCCGTATGGACGCGAACTACACATTCTAGCAGCGCACGGGGTATATTTTCCAGCCCGCGCACCATCAGCGCGGGAATACCGTCAACGCCGCACAGAAAAGCTGGTGCGAGAAGCTAATCCGCGTCAACCACGCGAAGCAGATAGGCCACACGCGTCGCCGCCGTGCACTTAAAGCGTTCGTCCGCGCGAACTCCGACGACCCACACCACGGCACCTCCCGGCGCCGTCCTCACCATGGGCACGCCGGCGCGCTCAGAAACGGGAATGCGAGCCTCACCTAGCAAGTCGGACACCTTCTTGCTTCGGCCACTCATCCCTAACGGGCACATCACGTCTCCCGGTGCGGGACCGTCTACCCACAGGCGCGCCAATCGCGCCTCGGCAGGGATCTCGCCACGCGAGCCCGCCAAGATTCGCTCGCTATCGCTGTCGGCAAAACCCAGGGCAGCCGCGTCCACCAAAGCCGTCACTTCTCCGGCAGCCGCAAGCTCACGGGCGCGGCGCACGATGTCGCATCCCGGCTCAACGGCCATCGGCTCTGCGACCAGCACACGTCCCCCGCCCAACGGCAAACGCCCGGGTATGGTAATCCAATCCGCGACCAGGCCCTCACGAGCCGCCGGTGCCTTAAACGCCAGCATGCCAAACTCTACGCGTGCGTCAATCCCCGCCGGAAGCGTGACCGAGCCGGCGCCCTCGGCAACGCAGGAAAGAACTCGCTCCACATGTCGCATCTCTGGACGAGCGTCCGGATCGATGCGCTTAATCGCCAGCCGCACGATGCGCCGCGCGATTACCACCTCGGCCGCAGCAAGGCGCCTGGCATCGAGCACCAGCGCGCCCGCCGCCTCTTTGCGCAAACAGCTTCGAAACGCCTGTGCCGACAGCTGGGATAGAAACGCATCTTCGTCACCAAGGATCTCACAGGCGGCGCCAATCGTCTTGCACACGCTCGCATTACGCTGCGCCACCACCGGCATCACCCGATGACGCACGTAGTTTCGCAGATACGAGACATCCTCATTGCTCTCATCTTCGCGCCACGGCTGTCCATGTACCTGTAGATAGCCCACTAGCTCGCCATGAGTTAAGTCGAGCAAGGGACGCACCACGATATTCCTTCGGCGGGGAATGCTCGAAAGCCCAGCTGGACCCGACCCCTTAATGGCGTTCATCAAAAATGTTTCCGCGCGGTCCGAAGAGGTATGGGCAGTGCAGATGCGCGCCGCCGTTCTCGGCGCCCCCGTCTTGGCGCAAAGCTCGCGTACATACCTTCGCGCCGCGGCATAGCGCACCTCGCGCGCCGCTGCCTCGATATTTCCCGACTCCCCATCAAAATAAGCGTGCTCCACACACAGCGGTAAACCATATTGCGCGCAAAGCCCGCGCACAAAGGCCTCATCGCCGTCGGACGCCTCGCCTCGCAGATGGTGATTTACATGAAGCACATGCAGGCGCTCGCGAGCAATGGGGGCAACGCCGCGTCCATCTTGGATATCCAACTTTGATGTACACGCCATAAGAAGCAGTGCCGTCGAGTCCGCACCGCCTGATACCATGAGTACCACAGGAGCAGCCTGCTGCCTCGTCCGGGTCTCATCGACTGCCCCAGGCGCGGCATGGTGTCCGTAATGCTGTGATACCGTTGGCATTCGCTTCCTCCTCTATTCGTCCGCACCCATTGTATCCTTTGGAATCTTATGTCTCGCCTGCACCTTCATATCCTCGGCAGTGGCTCTAAAGGCAACTGCGCACTCATCGAGGGCCCGCAAGGGCTCATTATGGTCGATGGCGGACTGTCTCGCCGCGAGACGCTCAAACGCATGGCGGAACACGGCCTTTCGGCAGACGGCGTGTCCGCCCTTGTTGTCACCCATGAGCACAGCGACCACATTAAGGGGCTTGAGGTGTGGTGTAAGCATTGGAATGGACCGGTCTTTTCCAGCATAGGCACGCTCACATCAAAAGAAAGCCTCACACATCTGCCTGTTGAGGAATTCGACCCAGGTGACACCCTCTCTATTGCCGGAGTCCGCATTCAAACGTATTCGACATCCCACGACGTCGTCAACCCCGTCGGCTACCGGTTTGATGCTCAGGGTGATTCGATTGGCTTTGCCACCGACACAGGCAAGTTGTCGAAGCATGCCATCGATACGCTCAAGGACTGTCGCATTCTCGCGCTCGAAAGCAATCACGATGTAGCAATGTTGCGTCAAGGAGACTATCCTCGCTTTCTTCAGGAACGCATCCTGTCTGCAAAAGGACATCTCTCCAACGATCAGGCCGCCGATGCCGCACGCGCGCTGGTAACCGATCGCACCGAACAGCTTATCGCGATGCACATTAGCCAAGACAACAATCGCCCAAGCCTTACCGTCAAAAGCTACGCAAGCTCCCTCGGCGCAACACTTGACAACGAGCTTGGCAGCACCGCCACCCGCGTTGAGGGCCCGCATAAACTCACGATACGTCCAGCAGGGCAATTTCGGCCCATGACCATTCAGTAGGCCGTCTCAAAAAGAAAAGGGGGCCGGGAATCACTTCCCAGCCCCCTTAACGCAGGCACCGATGTTAATAGCCGATAGCCTTAGTCGATGGAAATCTTCGTAACGTTCTTCTTCTCGACAATCTTAGGAACCGTAACGGTAAGGATGCCGTCAGCGTACTTTGCAGAAAGGCCCTCGCTCGAAGCATCCTTCAGGTACACACCGCGCGTCGCACTGTACGAGCTAAACTCCTTCTGCAGGAAGTTCTTGCCCTCGTTCTCTTCGCTCTCCTCGACATTCACGCTAATGGAAAGACGACCCTCATTGAGCTCAACGTCGATGTCATCCTTGGCGACGCCAGTCAAATAAGCCTTGACCTCGTAACCGTCGCCCTTGTCCTCAACATCGACGGGAAACGCCTTAGAGGCGATAGAGTTATTTGCCAGATCGGTCATATCATCAAAGAGATCAAACAACGAGCTAGCAGAGGGACGAACACCAAAAACCGAACGATAAGGAACCATGCTTGCCATGACTACCACTCCTTTAAGGGACTGCCGAGCCATCTTCCAGGTGGCAGGGACTTCGTTTGACGCTTTAATATATGCCCATCGATTACTTATATATACAATTTAATATAAAGTTTTTTAAGTCTCTTTCTATAAGTATATCTAAGTCTTGTCGACTAAGGTTTTAACGAAGTTAAGGTTCTTTGAACCGTGCCTTAAATACCATATACGCGCCTGTCAAAACGAAGCGGGGGGCTTACAATGGGCGCATACATGTTGTTAATGACAACCTAAGGGCATCATGGACGATCAGACCTCAGACAATTCGTATGAGCCGCTGCAGAACGATAGTTCCGCCTATTCACAGCCCATACGCTACCATCGTCTCCATATTTCCCAAGAACCCATTAACGATGCAGAGCCTGAGTATGTAACTCGCAATCGTTATCAAACCCTTGAAGAATCTCAGTCAACTCGTAGACACATGGGTGTCGCCTCGAGCGATCCGGTGTATCTAAAAGATGCCCCTTTATCCAAAAACAGCGTATGCAGCCAGGAGCAATCACAAACACTCACCAAGCAGCATCGTAGAGGACCCCGTCCTAAGCAAACTCTAACGCATTCCGCACGCTATCTTGAGACGCCGAAGCAGGGGAAATCGATATTTACATCGTCAAACAGACGGCGCAAACAGCACCACCTCCAAATCGCGCTCTTGATCATTGCCGTCATGGCAATCGCGCTGGTCATTCATTTTATTTTCTTCAAATAGAGAAAGCTATTAAGCCATAGAGGCGTTTAGCCCATATCGACCAAACGCAAAAAAGGGGGAGGCCGCGAGGCCTCCCCCTTCTTCATTCCGTATGGCGGCTCGGTGCCGTCCACCGGTCAGCGGCGCCCTGGCCTCCCACGGTCTGACCCCGCAGTACTCTCGGCGCGATGGGGCTTAGCTTCCGGGTTCGGAACGGGACCGGGCGTGCCCCCCATGCTCTGGCCGCTGACCGGTGGGCGGCGCCCACCGTTCTCGGTGTCCGGGTGTCTCTCTCGCGTGCCCTGGGGGCCGCATGGCGCATAGGAAAGATGACTCGGGGGCATCCTCGTGCCCGGACCGCGCTTCAGAGCGCATGTCCCGCGGGCCGCGAGGTGCGGTTCCGGAAGAGCTCGGGCGATTAGTGCGGCTCGGCTGAGGACGTCGCCGTCCTTGCACCTGCCGTCTATCGACCAGGTAGTCTACCTGGGCCCTTACCGGAAG
>CABUZK010000027.1 GCA_902496115.1 uncultured Collinsella sp.
CGTAAGCCCCGGCGTTGGTGGAAATGGTGAAAATGCGTTGGCGTGATCGGGGAAATTGCGTTGGCGGAATCGGCTAAAGTGCGATGGCGAAATTGGTTGTTTTTACAGTAGCGCTAACAACATTGACGTAGACGGCCGCCCTGTCGGTCGCGACGACCGAGCCGGCCGCGATGCGGCCCCTCAGCGCGTCCATGGCGCGCTCCCTCGAAAGGGCGCCCCGCCCCGTGACCTCGAGGAACGTCTCGTTCGAGTCGTTCACGCCGGTCATGACGCAGATCCGCTCGCGCGACAGCCCGCGCCTGTGCACCTGCTTGCCGCGGTGCCGGGAGGGGCGCGGCATCGTGAACGACCCCTTCGCGTGGTTGCCCTTGAACGACTCGGGGAAGTAGGTCTCGTCGAGCTCGCAGCCGCAGCCCCGCTCGACCCTGAACGAGGGGGAGTAGGCCGAGAGGCACTCAATCAGCCTGTGGCGCATGGTGTAGGCGGTCTTGAGGCAGACGCGACAGCGCCTCGCGCACTCGCGCAGGGGCAGCATGAGCACGAAGCACTCGGCGTAGGCCATCCAGGTCTCCTTCGGGAGCCTGCTCGTCCCCAGGATGCGCTCGCTGCCCATGCCGAAGGTCCTGCCGCAGCCCCGGCAGAGGTAGCGCTGCTCGCCGTTCTTCGATTTGCCCTTCTTCACGACCGCGACGGACCCGCAGCGCGGGCAGCGTTCGATTTCGCAGGCGGAGCCGGCCGCGTCGTCGAACGCCGCCGCGCGGATCACGTCCCTGACGGACTCGATAGCGCGGCGGCGCTCGGTCTTGCTGAGGTTCGCCATGCCCTTCTTGAAGTTGAGGACCAGGTCTTCGGCGTTCATGCTGCCCCCATCATCGCGGTCTACGGGGTCAAAGATATGGCACCGTGGGGACACATGTATGTCAATCCTGGTCTAACAGAGCCTTTCTTTTTAGTGCAATGGGGTCAGGTTACTTTGCACCAAGTTGGCGGCGCCGTTAAGCGGAAGGGGTGTTAGCGGGGCCTTCTTTTGGGCATACAATGGCTATTGGCTTGCTGCGGTGAAGGTCTGTTCGCTCCGCGGTTATTTCAAACGTTAAAGGAGTATGTATGTCCGTTGAGGTCATGAGGTCTGTGATCGAGGCCGCCGAGGGCCGCGTGCCCGTCGACACGCTGTTTACCAATGCGCAGATTGTCGACGTGTATGGCCAGCGCGTGGCGCCCGGTAGCGTTGCCGTTAAGGACGGTGTGATCGTTGGTGTGCTCTACGACGGTCGCGACGATGCCGCCGGCACCTATGAGGCGACCGAGGTCATCGACTGCCAGGGCCGCTACATCGCCCCCGGCTTTATCGACGGACACCTGCATATCGAGTCTTCGAACATCCGCCCCGCCGAGTATGCGCGCATGGCGGCGACGCGCGGCACCACCACCGCCATCGCCGACAGCCACGAGATCGCCAATGTTTCCGGCCTGGATGGACTGCGCTTTATGATCGAGGACGGTCGCCGCGCACCCATCTCCATCAAGTACATGATGCCCTCGTGCGTGCCCGCGCTGCCTGATGAGCAGGCCGGCGCCGTCATTACCGCCGAGGATATGCAGGCGTTTTTTGCCGAGCATCCGGGCGATGTCTTTGGCCTGGGCGAGATGATGAACCTGCCGGGCGTCTTTATGGGCGATCCCGAGACTTGCGCTCGCATCGACGCCGCCAACCAGACGCCGTCCAAGCAGGTTGACGGCCATGCGCCGCTCGTTGCCGGCAAGGACCTCAACGCCTATGCTGCAGCGGGCATTATCGCCGACCACGAGTCGACGATTCCCGAGGAGGCGCTCGATAAACTGTCCCGCGGCATGTATGTGATGCTGCGCGTGGGTACGTGTAGCCACGACCTGGCCAACTTGTCGCCGATGCTGCTGGAGAACCCCGCCCGCGCCCGTCGCTGCTGCTTCGCGACCGATGACCGCGCTCCCTCAGATGCGCTTTCGACCGGTATGATCGACAATGCCTGCCGCGTGGCTATCGAGGCCGGTATTGACCCCGTGGTTGCCATCTCTATGGCGTCCCTGTCCACGGCCGAGGCGTTTGGCCTGGACCACGGTTGCCGCGACCCGCACGAGCTGCGTGGCGCCATCGCCCCGGGCAAGCGTGCCGACCTGCTGGTGCTCAACGACCTGACGTTTGCCACGGCTCCGCATCGCGTGTATGCCGCCGGTGCTCTGGTGGCGCAGGACGGCACCTTTGTGGGCGAGATTGCACCCGAGATGGCCGAGGTTGCGGCCCTTGCCGATGAGCTGCGTGCTTCCGTTAAACTTCCGAAGCTATCGCTCGACGTGTTCGACTATGCCTTTAAGCCGGGCGAGGCTGTGATTGACGTGGTGCCGGGTAAGGCCATCACGGGTATGGTCCGTCCCGAGACTGACGAGGACTTGCGTCGCATTATGCTGATTGAGCGCCATGGCCGCGGCGTGTCGCTGCAGGCCGAGGGCGTCGATGGCGATGGCCCCGCTGGCCTGAGCCTGGTCGGCAAGCATATCGGTCGCGGCTGGGTGCGCGGTTTCACTATCACCGGTGGTGCCATTGCCTCCACGATCGGCCACGACTCGCACAACGTGTGCGTGGTGGGCGACAATGCCGCCGATATGATGGCTGCTGTTGAAGCCGTGGGCCAGGGCGGCCACGTGCTGGTGCGCAACGGCGAGGTCGTGGCGCGCATTCCGCTGGCGCTCGGTGGCCTGATGAGCGAGGGCACGGCCGAGGACGTCGCCGCGCAGCACGACGACTTTATGGTCAAGGCGCGCGCCATGGGCATCGAGCCGCCGCTCGACCCCATCATGGGCATCATTTTCCTGCCCCTGCCGGTGATCCCGACGCTCCGCATCCGTCCTGAGGGCATGTTCGACGTCGCCACCTTCACCTACGCCGACTAGTCATCGGGGACGTTCTTAAACGACTAGTCGTCGGGGGCACTCTTTGGCGTGCCGCCTGACGCCGCGACCGTGGGACCTCTGGCACGCGTGAGCTATTTGCTAGGTCCATGTAACGTTTATGACCGCGGAGTCTTATTTGAGCTCCCTTTGGGTACGTTGGAATCGGATACACGTTCGATTCCAACAACCCCGAAGGGAGCTTTTCTATGTTTAAACTGATTGCATCCGATATGGACGGCACACTGCTTGACGAAAATGGCCAGGTGCCTCCCGAGACCTACGAACTGATTCTGGCGCTACACGAGCATGGCGTACATTTCGCCGCATCGTCAGGTCGTCGCTACGATCGCCTGTGCGAGTTCTTTGCACCTGTTCGCGACAAGATGGACTTTGTCGCCGCTAATGGCGCCCAGGTCTATGCCGACGGCAAGATGGTGGACCGTGAGGTGTATTCGCACCTGGCGATTCGAAGGCTCGCCCAAGCCGTCAGGACGTTTCCCAATCTGCATCTTGCACTCTTTGACCGAACCAAGTCCTTTTTGCTCGATGACGAGTGCAAGTTCGTGCGTGAGGTCGATAAGGACCTTCCCAATGCCGAGCGTATTTGGGAGCTGCCCGACCCCAGCGTAAATATCATCAAAGCGAGTATCTTTTGCGATGACTGTGCCGTTATGGACAGTGCCTACGTACTGCAGCGTGAGCTCGGCCAGCTCTTTACCTTTGCGCCTTCTGGAAACGCATGGATCGATGCCATGCAGCCCGGTGTGTCGAAAGCCTCGGGAATCGAGCAGCTCATGGAGCACTATGGCGTCGAACGCGACGAGGTCATGGCGTTTGGCGACTCGATGAACGACTACGAGATCATTCGCTTTGTCGGCACGGGCTGTGCGATGGAAAACGCGCGTCCGGCGCTCAAAGCGGTGGCCGATCGCGTGGTGGGGCGCAACCGCGACCACGCTGTCCAGCAAGAACTCCGCCGTGTGCTGGAGAGCCTCGCTTAATCCGACAGATGGGGACGTTCCTTTTCTGCCGCTAGTGGGGGGGGGGGGGCAGTCCTTGCAGCTTTTTCGCGAAGAGTGTCCCTAACAACCACTCATTGGGGACAGACTTAAATGAGTGCCGCCAGCGACTAGCCATTTAAGTCTGTCCCCAATGACTGCCGGGTTGCTGCTGCTAGGCAAGGGCGGCCATGATGGTGCGGGCGACGCCGTCGTGGTCGTTGTCGAACTCGGTGATGGCGTCGGCGGCGTCGCGGTCCTCGGGCTCGGCGTTGATCATGGCCATGCCGTGGCCTGCTGCCCGCAGCATGGGGATGTCGTTGATGTTGTCGCCGAACGCCCAGGCGTCGGTAAGGGGCTTGCCCAGGTGCTCGCATAGCCACGTGAGGGCCGTTCCCTTGGTGGCGCCCTCGCCCATAACCTCGATATTCATGGCGTACGAACGCGTGACCTCAATGCCTCCGAGCGTGTCGAGCTCCGCCGCGATGGCGTCGCGATCGGCAGGGTCGTGCCAGTACATGGCGATGCGTTCGAGCGTCTCGACCTTGTCGATCTTGCTGTCGATATCCATGTCGATCGGCGTTCGAGTACGCTTGAGCGAAGCCGCGATGTGGGGGTCGCCGCCGCAGAATTCGTCCAGGCGCGTGTAGAGCGAGCGGGGGAGGAAGCACCGCCCGTCCGCGAAGATATCGAAGGTGACGTCATGGCCGGCGGCAATGCTATGGACGCGGTGGGCGATGGCGCGGTCGAGCGGTCGGCTCAAAATGCGCGTAGCACGTGAGGTATCGGTGGGCGTACCGTCGTCGAGCTGCCAAACGCTGGCACCATTGGCGCAGACCGCGTAGTGTACGGCGGGATGGGCGAGGATGGGCTCAAAGATGCCCGACAGCGGGCGCCCCGTGCAGGGCACAAACTCAACACCGCGGCGCGCAAGCTCGTCGAGCATCGCCCAGGTGGCGTCGCTCATCTGCTTATCACTCGTCAGCAGCGTTCCATCCATATCGGAAAACACAATCATTCGTTGCGATCCTTTCTACTGGCATAAAAAGCGTGGCCGAGGGCGGTGATGCCCTGGCCACGTTCGGTTTCTATAACGGTCCGCGTCCTAGCGATCGGCGAGCGACTTGTACTCCAGCGGATCGATCACCGGACGGTATGCCGGGCGGATGATGCGATGCGCGCAGAAGAGCTCTTCCATGCGGTGCGCCGACCAGCCGGCCATGCGGGCGACGGCGAACAGCGGCGTAAAGAGCGTCTCGGGCACGCCGAGCATCTTGTAGATAAAGCCCGTGTATAGGTCGATGTTGGCGCAGATGGGCTTGGTCATGCCGTGATCGCGCATCACCTGCGGGGCCAGACGCTCGATGCGCTCGATGAGCGCGAACTCCTCGCCCAGGTCCTTCTTGGCGGCAAGCGTGCGCGCGTAACGGCGGCACACCTCGGCGCGCGGGTCGCTCAGCGTGTAGACGGCGTGGCCCATACCGTAGATGAGGCCCGTGCCGTCGAAGGCCTGCTTGTCGAGGATCTTGCCCAGGTAGGCTGCGACCTCGTCCTCGTCCTCCCAATTGGAAACATGCGCACGGATGTCCTCGTGCATGGACACGACCTTGGCGTTGGCGCCGCCGTGGCGCGGGCCCTTGAGCGAGCCGATGGCCGCGGCGTAGGCGGAATACGGGTCGGTAGCCGAGGAGGACAGCACGCGGCAGGCAAACGTGGAGTTGTTGCCGCCGCCATGCTCGGCATGCAGCATGAGCATCACGTCGAGCAGCATGGCTTCGTCGCGGGTGAATGCCATACCGCCGCGCAACACCTGCAGGATGGTCTCAGCGGTGGAGAGGCCGGGTGTGGGGTGCGGTACATGAACCTCGGAGCCGCGGCGCTTGGCGACCGACGCCATATGCGCGAAGGCGGCGATGCGGGGGAGACGGGCGAGCATGGAGATGGCGACGTCGATTTCGTGCTCGGGTGTAATGGCGTCGGGCTCGGCGTCGAAGGCGTAGAGCAGCAGCACGGCGCGCTGAAGCACGTTCATGATGCTCGACGACACCGTGGTCATGGGGAACTCGCGGACGTATTCGTCGCTCAGATGCCTAAAAGCACCCAGGCGTCCGCAAAAACCGTCGAGTTCCTCTTTGGTGGGCAGTGAGCCCGTGATGAGCAGGTAGGCGACCTCTTCGTAGCCATAGCGATCCTCGGCCTGGGCGTTGTTGACCAGGTCCTCGATGCTGTAGCCGCGCAGCGTAAGCTTGCCCTGGTCGGGCACGACCTTTCCGTCGACCTTGTTGTAGCCGTGCACGTCCGAGATGCGGGTAAGGCCCGCGACCACGCCCGAGCCGTCGGCATTGCGCAGGCCGCGCTTGACGTTGTGCTCTACGAACAGGCCCTCGTCATAAGGGTCGGTCGGCAGGCCGTGGTAGAGGTTTTCGCTTTCGGGCGAAATCTGACGGCTCGCCTCGTAATCCAGAACCAGGCGGCTCAGGTGATCGTCGAAGCGGTAGTAGATTTTCTTGGCGTCGTAGGCCATGCGCGCTCCTCTCCGGTCCGCTTGGGGGCCGCGCGCTTGGACGATATGACGTCAAGCTGCCCCCAAGCGGCTTGTTCGCTACAGGCGGTACATAAAGTTAAAAACGTCCTCGCGCTGGATGGACACGTTGACGCCCGAAAGCTCGCCTGCCTCGGCCAGGGCCTTCTGCAGCTCGGCGAAGTCGAGCTTGGACTCGGCGGTGTCGGCCAGCATGGTCATGGTGAAGATGTCCTCGATAATGGACTGCGTAATGTCGCGGATGTCGACGTTGGCCTCGCCCAGAACACGGGTGACGCCGGCGACGATACCGGGGCGGTTCTTGCCAAGGACGGTGATGACGATGCGGGAGGACGAGATCTCGGCCATGGGAAACCCTTTCGCGTGTTGGCGGCGCGTGGACGCTCCGCTACGGTACAGTGTTCATAATTGTACCTGTCTGGCGCAAAAAAGGGCGCGCTCGCTGCAGCGTTACATGTCTGCAACATGAGCGTGAGGGGGCAGGCCACACGGGAAAGAGCCGTCTGGCGCGTGCCCGGCTCGTGTTGGGTTGATTTCCGATCTCAGCCGAACA
Organism: uncultured Collinsella sp.; assembly: GCA_902496115.1. GTDB lineage: Bacteria > Actinomycetota > Coriobacteriia > Coriobacteriales > Coriobacteriaceae > Collinsella. Next base: position 7,022 of record CABUZK010000027.1, read on the forward strand.
CATTGAGCGGACAGGCCGTTCCCGCAGTCAGCCGAACGCCTCCGACGGCTGATTCCGAACTGGAAGCGGGCGGCGCCCCTATCGGATCACCGTGACCTCAGTCGGGATGGACCCAGCACTGCCGCGTACTCGGTGGGGTAGAGCCAGCTGATCGTCTTCACGTCGCGTATGACGATATTTCGGTCGTCCGGCTCCGTGATGCCGTAGCCGAACGCCTGGAGCGTCTCGATGGACTCTTGAACGAGGGGACGAGTCTCGTCGCGCCCTCTAATCCTCGGCGGACCAATCGAGTCCGAACTCCTTTCGGGCATCCTCTTCGCTCATGACTTCGAGAAGGTCTCCGGGTTGACAACGAAGGGCGAGGCATAGCTGCTCGAGCGTGTTGAAGCGAATGCCGCGAATATGCCCTTTTTTAATACGGGACAGGTTCACGGGCGTGGTTCCAATCCTTTCGGCAAGTTCGTTCGAGGAAATCTTTCGCTCGGCCATGATCTTGTCGAGGCGAACAATTACGGGCATGGCGTTTCCTTACGCAATCTCGTCGGAGTCGAGGTACAGCTCTCGAGCGTACAGGAAGAGCTGGGAAAGCATGAACAAGACGATGCCGAGAACCAGAGAGGTCCAGTCGAATGATGAAGCGATCTCTTGGGCGCCGACGGTCCCCTCGCCGCCAAACATCGAGACGGAGGCTTCGAGCGAGCCGGCGTAGAGACTGGTGGCAGCTTGAACAATGAAGAGAATGCCGAGCACCTTCAAGCACGTCGCAGACCCTTTCTTGAAGGGGTCTGCGCTCTTGATCGTCCACACGAGAACGGCGCTGAGGATGGTCGTAGCGATACCGATGACGGCAGGGGCCAATGTCGAAATCGCAAGGGCTGGATACGCGGGGGAGTCTGCAATTACAGGGTTGTCGAGCACTTCGATTGCTGGCTTTAAGGAAAACGCCACTTGTGCGATGGCGGTGACGCAAAGGGCCGCAGAGGCTATCGCACATGCGATGCGGAAGGAATGAAGCCGGGGAGTGCGATTGTCGGAACTCATAATAACCTCCGAAGAATTTAAAAAACTCAGGATACTTTTTAACAGTTTATGTTAAATTGACTTTGCCGGCAAGTAATCACAGCATGCTGCAACCGAAACCCCTCTAGATTGGAGAGGATTATGTTCAGTACTGTTAAGTCGTGTAAGCTCCTGGTTTTCCTCGGCCTCGCTCTTTGTCTGTTGCTGCCGGGAGCCCCCGCTTTTGCGGATACCCCGATGCCTCCTTCCCAGGAGAGCAGCCAGTGTGCCCTCGTTGAGCCCCTCGGGTATACGGACGACGTCGTCGATACCTACTGGAGCTACAGCTGTCCTCGCGGCGTAAGCGGGCACAGCATCTCGATGTTCAACATCTCTTACAAGACGATCTCCTACCGAAATGGCTATCGCCGATCCGCGCATCATAGGGAATCCCGCCTCGCTGCAATGTGTTCCTGTGGTGTTCTTGGCACAACAGATAAATGGCAATTTGTCTATAGCACCTACTAGATGCGAGGAGGGGCCGAGCATTTTGTTCGGCCCCTCTGTTCCGACTGGATGAGGTTAAGGTTGGCGATGAATATGCTCAAAATCTCGAAGGCAATCTTTAGGTCGCTCCTCTCCTCCAGGTCGCTCTGTGTTGCCGTTGTTGCGTTGATGGTTCTTTGTGCTTTGCCCGTCTTCAGGAGCGCGGCTGGCATCGACGGACGGGTTGAATACCTCGAGTCGGGAATAACCCGTGTTGAGCAGGAATTGTCAGCATCCTATGCGGATGCGCTTGTGAATGCGGGGGAGGAGGGCGTCTATACCTCTTCATCAAGCATGCCCGCGCTTCTGTACCCTCTTGCCGCGGGGCGTCTTGTCTTGGCGCCGCTCTCTCCTCTGCTTCCGTTTCTGCAGGTATCGGATGGAGCGTGCTCCTTTTATGACGGATCGAAGGAGTACTTGCTATGGGCCGCAACGGCCGTTGCCGTCTCGTTCCTTGCCGCGCGTCTTAACAAACGTGAAAAACTCATCATCCAGGCACCGATGAGTGAGCTGGGCAGGCTTGTTGCATCGAGCGTATGGGCGAGTGTTTTTGCGATGCTTGCCGTCTTCGCCGTCAATCTTCCAGGGATAATCGCCGCACTTGTGAAGAATGGCCCGGGCTCGCTGTTCTATCCGATAGGCTACGTTCAATATGCGACTCCGGTTATCAAACCGGCTTGGCTGGTGTTCGCACAGACGGCCATCTTGCAATTCTTGGTGGCGGCGTTCATCTCGCTCGTCGTTCACCTTGCCGTGAAGATTGCCAATAACCCTACGCTTGGAATCGTGTTCGTATGTGCCCTGATGGGGGCGACGATGGTTCCTGGGTATTACGGAAGATCCATCGCTTTACGTGAGTTCGCCCTGTTGAATCCCCTTACGTATGCGAACACTGAGTTGACCGTCGGTGCCTATAGCCCGTACCCGACAACGCAGATAGTGAATCTGCCTGGACTTTGCTTCGAGCGTGGCGCGATTACCCTCGTATGCGCAATCGGGATCGAGGTGCTGGCAATTAGCCTGCTTTGCGTTGCTGGAAAGAGCGGCTGCGCGCGCCCGATGCCCCCGATTTGTCTTGAGAGAGGTTCCTTCACCGCATCGAGAACGACAGCCCGTTCGAGCGCTTGTGCCTCCGCCGTTGCATACGTAAGAACGATGGGGAAGCTGCTCCTGCATTCTCCTGCCCTCGCCGTATGCGCGATTGCAATGTCGACGGCGATGCTGGCCCCGGCTCTGGTCGAGGTGTTTCCTGACGCTGGTGACGTTTCCGCTGTTCGGTATAGGGATGGGGAGCTCCGTTCAATAGATCGGTATCTAGAGCAGGACGCTGCGAATATGGACGTCGAGGGCAAAGCGGCCCTGGAAGGCATGCGAGATGCTCTTTCGGGTTTCGTGTACGCGCCCACGCCTGCGGAGGGGTTTCGAAGCCTTGCGACGTACGAGCGCGCTCGAGGCGAGCTGGGCGCGGCAGATGCGACCCTCCTGCAATCGATCGGAATCGAGCCGGAGACTCCTTCTCGTGTGGAGGCGCGCGCCCTTCTGCTCGAGTCGATCGCGAGCTTGCCGGACCCCAAGGTTTACGAGTTAAGTACGAAGATGCCCCCATTAATCCTCCTTTCCTATCTCCAGGCAGCGCTTCCTTCCTTGTTTTGGCTGTTGCCCGTGGTTGTCACATCGCTTGCGTGCACCCACCTGCGGTGCCGTTCCCTTCTGGTTTTCCAAGTCCCCGCAACAGCGCATGTGCGTTTTCTGACGGCTGTTGCGCTGTCTCTCCTGCTTGGCTTGGCGCTGCTTTTGGTGTCGATGGTTCCCGCTGCGGTTGTGTCCTTGATTAAGAACGGTGCGGGTGGTTCGGAGTATCCCGTCGCTCTCATTCGGGCGGGAGCTTCGACAACGTCCATGGTGGGGGAGGCGGTGTTGTGCAGTATTCCGTTGCTGGTCATGGCATACGGCGTGATTTCCGTCGTCGCTGCGTTGACAGCAGCGATTAGCCGCAACCCCGTTGTCACCGGAGTGGTTTGCGCGGTTCTCCTGGTGTTGGGTTCGTTGAGCGCTCATGTTGAAAGCGCGGGCATGGGCGCCGCGCTGCTGGCTCCATTCGCCTCGTTTGATCCCGCTTCCCAGGTGGGGACGATTGGGTTCCTTGGGCGAGGGACGAACGCGATGCCTTTTGGAGAGGTCGTCGGCGCATCGGGCGCTCTGCTGGTGGTCTTGGGCGCCGTATCTCCGTTGACGGTGCGCCTGAGCGTTCCGAAGATCGAAAGGGGATGATCTCGATGATTGGCCTTCAAACGCTGACGATCTCTTATGGAAAGAAGGTGCTCGTAGATTCGGTGGACGCTGAGTTTGCCCCGGGTACGGTCTACGGTCTCGTCGCTCCAAACGGGCATGGAAAGACGACGTTGCTGCGAGCGATGGCAGGTTTGCCGGGTCCTCGCGTGGACGGGAGCATCGTTCTGGATGAGGTGCAGGGAACGGGTACGAGAGAGGTCCGTTCTATGATCTTCTATGCACCTGGTGAGGGGACGCTGCTGTATCCCGGATTGCGTGCGGAAGATCACCTCAAGATGGTTTGCGATATGTGGCCGCATGCTCGTGATATCGAAGAGATAGTGGAGCAAACGCAGATAGGCGAGTTCGCGAAGATGAGGATCCGTACTCTGAGCCAGGGCATGAAGCAGCAGCTTACCCTGGCGATTGCGTATGCGACGGGTGCGCGGTACCTCCTATTAGATGAGCCCATGAACGCGCTCGACCCCAGCAGGGTGGACTTGCATTCCGAGATTCTCAGGAAGATGGCCGATTCTGGTACGTGCATCATCATGTCATCCCACATCTTGGACTCGGTCGATAGGCTGTGCGATGAGATTCTGTTTTTGAAGGATGGGAGGCTCATTAAAAGCATTCCGCAAGATGATGCTGCGCCGAAGTCTCCCGGATCTCATTTCGCAAAGCCTGCCGGACGCGCCGAGGGTGCGCTAAGCACGTATCGGCGGCTCTACGGAGAGGGCGGGTAGTCAAGCCATCTGCTCGACGACCTGGCAGACCTCACCAATTCGTTCTACTTCATCGAGGCCGGCACACTCGTGGAAAAGACCGAGTCGTCTTCGCAAACGCTCAAGCAGGAATACCTCGATACATACGAAGGAGGTGAATGACATGAAGACCGGCTCCGCCAAAATACCCATTGCGCTGGCGTTATTGGTCGCGATAGTCGCAATCGCAGTCTCTGCCATATCCATAAAAGATGCGAACACCTTGAAACATGGCATTTCCGAAGGGTTCCGCCTAGACGGAGTGTACCGAGACCACGAGACCGGCTTAACCCAGCTCTCCTTCCTTGGGGAAGACGAAAACAGGTGGCAAATCGTCGACAGCAATGGAAATGTGACCGACGGTTCATTTGAGACAACCGGCGATCCGAACATCTTCATGTTGGCCGACCAATCAGGAGATGATTACGGATTTGTCCACCTGGCTTACGCCTCCGCAGACGGAAACCAAGGAAGCCTTTATTTGAGCACCGGAACGTCGGTGCTCGAATTTGACAAGGTAACCAGCGGCCCGGCTTTCGTCGTGCCGTAAATGCAAATCGAGCGTCACGAGAGAAGAGGGGACTGGCCTTGCCAGCCCCCTCTTCCCCTTACGGTCAAACGTCCAGTTCGTGAATCATGACCACCCGCTATGTGGGTGGTCATGATTTAACAATGTCAACTGAACCTGATCCAGTTTGGTTGATTTCCGATCTCAGCCGAACGTATTGAGTGGATAGGCCGTTTCCGCAGTCAGCCGAACGCCCGGTGCCCTCCCGGGCCCCGGGGGCGGCATTTTCCCAGTCGAAGGAACGGTGGAGATGCGTTTTGCACCACGCGGCTGCGGCGCTTGAGCTCGCGGTCGGTGCGCTCCTGCACGTTGTCGGTGCGCAACCCGACGTGGTGATCGTAGGGGAAGTCCAAGTAGGCCAGGGCCTCGGCCTCGGTCTCTTCCAGTACCTCGGCGGCCTTGGGGCGGAAACCCTCGATCTGCCTGATGGCGAGCTGGCAGAGCCCGCGCATGTGTTTGTTAACGTCGTAATTGCGGGTTTGGTCACATCGGGTTTCCGGTCTTGAGCACGTAAAAATTAAAACAAATTGGCATTCAAGTTATTATTTACAGTCGTTTAAAGACGGAGTGGAATGCGAGCGCACAAGGAGACGCGGAATTGATGAGAGTCTCAAAAAAAATAACTGTAGTGTTATCATCCTTCATCCTCTCTATTCTTCCATTTTTGATTCTATGGGCGGCTTGGTCGGCCCTCCCCGATACAATTCCAGCTCATTGGAGTGGGGGTGTGGTTGATCGATGGGGAAATAAGTTTGAATTGCTGGTCGTTCCGCTGTTTTCGCTGGTTGGTTCTATCGCAATTTCTGTGCACCTTATTGTTTCCACGCGGCGAAGGGAGTTCGCAGATTTCTCTGTTCGAATGCGACGGGACTTTCTTGCGTGCTATATTTCTGGCCTTCTTTTATCGACAACCTGTTCAGTGATAATTGCCGTGTGGGTTCAGTTGATTCTTACGCAAAACACTGCGGTTGATGGAGGGGTTGGACTATCGATCCTGTACTCCCTTCCCGGGCTATATGTGATTTCGTGCGCTTTGCCGCCTTTTTATGCGGGCGGCGGGAGCAAAAAGGCAGAGCGCCTGATAACAGCGCTCATTGGCGGCGCGGAGATCGTTCTTTGCGGGATAGTGCTTGAAGGTTCGGCTGCCTCTTATGCGATGATTGGACTGATGATTCTGTTCTGTGCGTTTGGGATTGTGTCGCAGGTTAGGGATAGCCGGTCCTTATGAGTTGAATTACTCATGCGGACATCTGAGAAGATATGTGGGCGGCCGCTCTCGGGGGGGGCGGGTGCCTGGGCTCGCCCCTACAATTGCCGATGAGACGTGCAATCGCTCTTGAGATCCTGAGACGGAGGTTGCCAATGAGGGATATCGAGACATCTCGCCTGCTGCTGCGGGCGTGGCGCGTGAACGATGCCGCGGAGGCAGCGTCGGTCTTCCGATGCGCGTCAGATCCTTAAGGGCCAGCTCATGTCGTGCCTAAAAGACCGTGAACCTTTTGTGGGACGCGCGGCGCCGTGGTACCATAGCCGAGTTTGTTGTCTTGGTCGGAAACCAAGACGCCTTATGCGCTGATCGGTAACCAGCGCCTGACCAATAAGGAGTCCTACCATGAAGCAGGGTATCCATCCCCAGTATGTCGAGTGCACGGTGACGTGCTCCTGCGGCAACACCTTCAAGACGCACGCTACCGTGTCCGAGATGAAGGTCGAGCTTTGCAACGAGTGCCACCCGTTCTACACCGGCCAGCAGAAGTTCGTCGACACCGGTGGACGCGTCCAGCGCTTCGCCGACAAGTTCGGTGGCGCCGCTGCCGCCCAGCTCAAGAAGGCTGAGGAGGCCAAGGCTGCCAAGGCCGCCAAGGCTGCTGAGGCCGAGGCCGCTCGCAAGGCCGCCGCTGAGGCTAAGGCTGCCGAGAAGGCTAAGCGTGCCGCTAAGTTCGCCGAGGAGGCTGCCAAGCAGGCCGCCGAGGCTCCCGCAGAGGCTCCCGTCGAGGAGGCCGCTGCCGAGGCCGAGACCACCGAGGCTGCTGAGTAAATAGCTCGCCGCGGAATCGCTCGCATTCATGGCTAAAGGGCCGCGCATCCATTTGGGTGCGCGGCCCTTTTCTTTTTATTAGTGCGAACTAACCTGTCCCCTCCGCACTAGATTGGTGCGAAGGGGACAGGTTAGTTCGCACCAATTGGTAGAGAGGCAGCGTTTGCCCAGATAAAACCTGCCAAAATAAACCTGTCCCTTTTTGGCAGGTTGGTCGTAGTTATTACGTGGCGGTCGAGGTCGACCGCATAGGCTGCGCCCTGTTTGGCTAAAGTACAATTATCTGTGTTTAACTCGCCCAAGGCTGCACGGCGTGGGCGATGGCCAAAAAGGAAAACCACATGGGATTCATGTCAAAGCTGCTGTCCTTTGGATCCGATAAGGACCTTAAGCGCTATTACAAGATCGTCGACCAGATCAATGGTCTTGAGCCCCAGTTTGAGAAGATGACCGAGGAGGAGCTCCGCGGCCAGACCGATAAGTTCCGCGAGCGCTACGCCAATGGTGAGTCGCTCGACGACATGCTCCCCGAGGCCTTCGCCACCGTGCGTGAGGCCTCCAAGCGCACCATGGGCATGCGTCACTTTGACGTTCAGCTCATTGGCGCCATGGCGCTGCACGAGGGCCACATCGCCGAGATGAAGACCGGCGAAGGCAAGACCCTCGTCTCCACCCTGGCCGGCTACCTCAACGCTATCGCCGGCAAGGGCGTGCACGTCGTTACCGTCAACGATTACCTGGCCAAGCGCGACTCCGAGTGGATGGGCCGCATCTACAAGTACCTGGGCATGACCGTCGGCCTGCTCCAGAACAACATGCCGCTCGAGCTCAAGCGCCCGGCCTACCAGGCCGATGTCACCTATGGCACCAACTCCGAGTTCGGTTTCGATTACCTGCGCGACAACATGGTCACCCGCCCCGAGCAACGCGTGCAGCGCGGCCACAACTATGCCATCGTCGACGAGGTCGACTCCATCCTGATCGACGAGGCCAGAACGCCGCTCATCATCTCGGGCGCCGGCACCAAGTCCGCCAGCACCTACAAGGACTTCGCGCGTGCCGTGCGCGGCTTGGAGCGCGGCGAGGACGTGTCACACGACATGCTCACCGCCACCGAGGACGTCGAGCCCACGGGCGACTACGTCATGGACGAGGCCAAGCACACCATCGCCGCCACCGAGCGCGGCCTTAAGAAGATCGAGCGCCGCCTGGGTATCGATGACATCTATGCCGATCTCTCCGGCCAGCTGGTCAACCACCTGCAGCAGGCGCTGAAGGCCCAGTACATGTTCCACCGCGACAAGCAGTACGTGGTCACCAACGGCGAGGTTAAGATCGTCGACGAGTTCACCGGCCGCATCATGGAAGGCCGCCGCTATTCCGAGGGCTTGCACCAGGCCATCGAGGCCAAAGAGGGCGTGCTCGTGCGCGAGGAGAACCAGACGCTGGCCACCATCACCCTGCAGAACTACTTCCGTCTGTATGACAAGCTCTCCGGCATGACCGGTACGGCACTCACCGAGGATGCCGAGTTCCGCGAGATCTACAAGTTGCCCGTCGAGGTCATCCCCTCCAACAAGCCCGTTCAGCGTGTTGATCACGAGGACCTGGTGTACCGCACCATCCAGGCCAAGTACAACGCCGTTGCCGACGACGTCGAGCGACGTCACGCCAAGGGCCAGCCGGTCCTGGTGGGCACCGTCTCCATCGAAAGCTCCGAGAAGCTGTCGGCCGCCCTTACCAAGCGCGGCATCGCACACGAGGTCCTCAACGCCAAGCACCATGAGCGCGAGGCCCACATCGTTGCCCAGGCCGGACGCTACGGCGCCGTGACCATCGCCACCAACATGGCCGGTCGTGGTACCGACATCCTGCTGGGCGGCAACCCCGACGAGTTGGTGCGCGAGCGCCTGGAGTACGAGGGACTGACCATGGAGGACGTGACGCCCGAGCAGCTCGAGCAGTTTAACGCCGAGGCCAAGGAGACTTGCAAGGCCGAGCGCGAGCGCGTGCTTGCCGCCGGTGGCCTGACCGTTATCGGCACCGAGCGCCACGAGTCCCGCCGTATCGACAACCAGCTGCGCGGCCGCTCCGGCCGTCAGGGCGATCCGGGCGAGACCCAGTTCTACCTGTCGCTCGAGGACGACCTCATGCGCCTGTTCGGTGGCGACAAGATGGACCGCGTCTCCAAGATGATGGTCACGGCCGACATGGGCGACGACATGCCCATCCAGCACAAGATCATCTCCAAGGCCGTCGAGAGCGCTCAGCACAAGGTCGAGAGCATCAACTTCTCCATGCGTAAGAGCGTCCTTGAGTACGACGACGTCATGAACAAGCAGCGCCAGGTCATCTACGCCGAGCGCAATAAGATTCTTGACGGCAAGGACCTGACCGACCACATCACCGAGGTCATGCACGATACCGTCTACCGTTGCGTGCAGGAGTTCTGCACCAAGGACAGCCACGATGGCGAGCGCGACCTGGAGGGTCTGCGCAAGTGGGTTGTGGAGCTCACCGGCCACATCGATACGCCGAAGTTCCCCGACGAGGATTATGAGGCCCTGGCTGCCGATGTCCTGGCTTACGTAGAGAAGTGCTACAACATGAAGGCCGAGCGCTTGGGCGAGGACCTGATGCGCGAGCTCAATACCCAGGTCATGCTGCGCGTCATCGATACCCGCTGGATGAACTACCTGCAGGAGATGGACTACCTCAAGACCGGCATCGGCCTGCGCGGCTTTGGCCAGCGCGACCCGCTGGTTGAGTACAAGACCGAGGCCTACGGCGCGTTCCAGATACTCGTCGATACCATGTATGAGGATTACCTGCGCACGGTTCTGCGCATCGAGATCAAGGCTGCCCCGCGTGCCGTGGAGCACAAGGAGGAGCCCGCGCTCGAGGGTGCGCGCTTCTCCGGTCCTGCCGAGGTCGATGGTGACAACGGCGACTCGGTGCTGCGCAAGCAGGCGCAGGTGCAGGCCCGCACGGCTGTCCAGGGTGGTCCGGCTGCCGTCAACAACGGTGGCAAGGTGACCACCTATCGCAAGTCCGAGAGCGACGATCCGTACGTTAACGTGGGCCGCAACGACCCGTGCCCCTGCGGTAGCGGCAAGAAGTTTAAGTACTGCCACGGCAGGAATCGTTAATGGCTGAGGCTTTAGAGGTAACGCCCGCCGAGCTGGACGCGTTCGCGGACCGGCTCGGCGAGGTCGAGTCGTATCTCCACCTGGACGAAAAGCGCACGCGCGTGACCGAGCTCGAGGCCAAAAGTGTTGCCCCTGGCTTTTGGGATGACGCCGACGCCGCCCGTGCCACCATGGAGGAGATCGCGCGTACCAAGGAAGATATCGCTGCCGTGGACACCGCGCGCGGCGAGCTTTCCGATGCCCGCGCCGCGCTGGAGCTTGCCGAGGAGATGGGGGATGACCCCGACGCCGTCGCCCTTCGCGAGGAGGCTACAGCCACGGCTGAGCGCCTGGCCCGGGTCATCGATGAGCTTGAGCTTTCGAGCTGGTTTACCGGTGAGTTCGATCACGGCGATGCCATTGTGACCATCAAGCCCGGACAGGGTGGTCTGGAGGCCCAGGACTGGACCTTCATGCTCTTTAAGATGTACATGAAGTACTGCCAGCGTCGCGGCTGGAAGGTCACCATCAACGACTGTCCCGCAGCCGAGGTCATCGGCATCGACCGCGCGACCTTTACCGTCGAGGGCAAGGACGCATTTGGCATGCTGCGCGCCGAGGCCGGCGTCCACCGCTTGGTTCGCATTAGCCCCACCGACGACAAGAAGCGCCGCCAGACCACGTTTGCCGGCGTCGAGGTCATCCCCGTGCTACCCGATGATATCGACATCGAGATCAGTCCCGATGACATCCGCGTGGACGTGTACCACGCGAGCGGCCCGGGCGGTCAGGGCGTCAACACCACCGACTCCGCCGTGCGCGTGACGCATTTCCCCAGCGGCACTGTGGTCACCTGCCAAAACGAGCGCAGCCAGATCCAGAACAAGGCCGCGTGCATGCAGATCCTCAAGGCTCGCCTGTACGAGATTGAGCTCGAGAAGCGTGCCGAGGCGCTCGATGAGATTCGCGGACCCAAGACCACGATTGGTTTTGGCAACCAGATCCGCAGCTACGTGCTCTACCCGTACCAGATGGTCAAGGACCTACGCACGGGCGTGGAGACCAGCAATGTCGAGGCCGTTCTTGACGATGGCGACCTGGACCCGTTTGTTATTGGCTACCATCGCTGGGCCACCGGCAACGCCGATGCAGAAGGCTCGGAGGTCTAAAACATCGGGCGGCTTCAAGCCGATGCCAAGCCCAACGGTTGGACGGGTTTGTATCCAGAATAAACCCTGCGCAGGGGTGGTTTTTGTTCGGCGAATCGTTAGAATCGAATACAAGAAGAAGTTCAAAGCGCATCCGTTTGGGTGCGCTTTTTTGAGGGAGGCAGCATGGCATATCGTCTGGACATCAAGCGCATTCTTTCGATGAACTTCTTTCACGATCTGCCCCAGATCATGTTGGGGTGCGCTCTGGCCGCTATTGCGACCGACCTGTTTTTGATTCCCAACGGCCTTGCTGCCGGTGGCGTTACGGGCCTTGCCACCATTATCCAGGCGGTCGGCGCGACGCGAGGCGTGTCGCTTCCCGTCGGTATCCAGACCATCGTGATGAATGCCTTGCTGCTACTGGTCGTTATGCGCGAGGGCGGCATGTTCTACGTGGTGCAGACCGCGACGGGCTTTGTGCTGCTGGGCTTCTTTACCGATCTGTTCGCCCCGTTTGTAGCACCTCTGGCGGATGCGGACCTGATGCTTCCCGCTATGTGGGGCGGCATTATTACGGGCATCGGTTACGGCATGGTGTTGCGCGCCGGCGCCAACACCGGCGGTTCGGACACGATTGGCCAAATCATATCGCGTAATACCTCGCTGCCCGTGGGCTCGACCGTCATGGCGATCGATGTTGCCGTATGCGCGCTGTCGGCTCCGGTCTTTTCAATCGAAAACGCACTATATGCAGGCCTTTCGATGGTCATTAGCGGCTACGTGATCGATGCCGTGGTCGATGGTGGCAACAAACGCCGTATGGTACTCATCATCTCGGACAAGTTCCCTGATATCGCTGCTGATATCATGTATGGCCTGGGTCGTGGTTGTACCAAGTTTAAGGCGACTGGCATGTATTCGGGTGCCGAGAAGCCGGTGATTATGGTCATCGTGAGCCGTCGAGAGCTCAATACCCTCAAGACCATCGTGCGCGAGCGCGATCCTCACGCCATTGTGACGGTCGCTGACGTTACGGAAGCCTTCGGCGAGGGATTCAAGGACATTAGCGCGTAGGGTCGACCGCGTTCCATCCAAAAGACGTTCACATTGATAAACCGTTTCATCAGCGGTTCTGCCTGCTAAATTGTTCAAATAATGATAAAAACTCTGGTAAAGCCATCAGTTTCCAGCATAATGAATGACGTACGTGCATTGCGGCTGTGTTGGGATTACCTTCGGTGCCGTGCGCATTTTGTCTAATGAGGATGAAAGGAAGGCACAATGAGCGACGAAGAGCTCAAAAAGGTTGCCAACGAGGTAAGGAAGGGCATCGTCACCGGCGTGCACGCTGCCAAGTCCGGCCATCCGGGCGGTTCGCTCGGCGCTGCCGACATCATGACCTATCTGTACTTTGAGGAAATGAACGTCGACCCGGCCGATCCCCGCAAGGCCGACCGCGATCGTTTTGTGCTCTCCAAGGGCCATTGCGCTCCGGGCCTGTACGCCGTGCTCGCCGAGCGTGGGTTCTTCCCCAAGGAGGACCTCGAGACGCTGCGCCATATCGGCAGCCACCTGCAGGGCCACCCCAACATGAACGACACCCCGGGCGTCGACATGTCCACCGGCTCGCTCGGCCAGGGCATTTCCGCCGCCGTGGGCATGGCCGTTGCCGCCAAGCACTGGGGCGATACTTATCGCACGTACGCCCTGCTGGGCGATGGCGAGAGTGAGGAGGGCCAGGTCTGGGAGGCCGCCATGTTTGCCGGCAACCAGCAGCTCGACAACCTCTGCGTGATCGTCGACCACAACGGCCTGCAGATCGACGGTCCCGTCGAGGAGGTCAACGACCCCATGCCGCTCGCCGACAAGTTCCGCGCCTTTAAGTTCCACGTGGTGGAGCTCGCCGACGGCAACGACTTCGACCAGATCCGCGCCGCCTTTGCCGAGGCTCGCGCCACCAAGGGGCAGCCGACCGCCATTATCGCCGAGACCCTGAAGGGCAAGGGCGTGTCCTTTATGGAGAACCAGGTTGGTTGGCACGGCAAGGCCCCCAACGATGAACAGTTTGAGCAGGCCATGGCAGAGCTCACGGCCGCCGGAGAGGAGCTCTAGGATGGCAGACGTCAAAAAAATCGCCACGCGCGTAAGCTACGGCGAGGCCCTCGTCGAGCTCGCCAACGAGCACGATGACTTTGTGGTCCTCGACGCCGACCTGGCCGCCGCCACGCAGACCGGCAAGTTCAAGGCCGCCTGCCCCGACCGCTTCTTCGACGTGGGTATCGCCGAGAGCAACCTGATGGGCGTCGCCGCCGGTATCGCGACCACCGGCCGCGTTGCCTTCGCGAGCACCTTTGCCATGTTCGCAGCCGGCCGCGCTTTTGAGCAGGTCCGTAACTCCATCGGCTACCCGCACCTCAACGTTAAGATTGGTGCCACGCACGCCGGTATCTCGGTGGGCGAGGATGGTGCCACGCACCAGTGCTGCGAGGATATCGCCCTCATGCGCGTCATCCCCGGCATGACTGTGATCGTTCCTGCCGACGACGTCGAGGCCCGCGCCGTGACGCGCGCCGCCTACGAGTGCGACGGTCCGGTGTACATGCGCTTCGCTCGTTTGGCCTCGCCGGTTATCAACGACCCCGAGACCTACAACTTCGAGTTGGGTAAGGGCATTGTCATGCGCGAGGGCGCCGACGTCACCATCATCGCCTGCGGCCTGATGGTCGGCGAGGCTCTCGAGGCCGCTGAGCAGCTTGCTGCCGTGGGCATCGACGCCGAGGTCATCAATATGCACACCATCAAGCCCATCGATGCCGATCTGATCGTCAAGAGCGCCACCAAGACCGGCCACGTCGTGACCGTCGAGGAGCATTCTGTAATCGGTGGCCTGGGCAGCGCCGTTGCCGACGTCCTGTGCGAGCAGTGCCCGACGCCCCTCAAGAAGATCGGCGTCAACGACACCTTCGGTGAGTCTGGCCCGGGTGCCGAGCTCTTGCACAAGTATGGCCTGGACGCCGCCAACATCGTGGCGACCACCAAGGAGTTCTTGGCATAAGGCAAGACGGATCTCAAGGACTGCTTCGCCAGTACTATGGAAACCCGGCAGGGGCGCTCTCTAGGAGAGCGCCCCTGTTTCAGTTGCGGTGAGATAAGGACTGATTAGGGCTTTTAACTGCTAAAACAGTCCCTATTTCACCGCAACTTCTAAAGAGGCCGTATCAAGCAGGATTTCTATTGGGATAAGGGCCCATTCCAGCCACGTTCAATTCAGCCCCCAAGCATGGCGCTGCTGCACTTAAGCAAAACGCAGCGACCCCTTAGTTACCGCAGGCCGGGCACAGGGTTACTCTCCAAATCTTTCCGCAGGACGGAGGAGCCCCTGCCGCGCGAAGCGCGCAGCGGGGGCTCCGACATGTCCGAGGACGATTTGGAGAGTAACCCTGTGCCCGGCCGACGGGATCCCTAAGCACGCCATGCTTCTTATGTGCAGCAAAGCTAATGCTGCTAAAATACAAAGCGCTCATGTAGTTTAAACGCACGACGA
Source organism: uncultured Collinsella sp. (assembly GCA_902496115.1). Lineage (GTDB taxonomy): Bacteria > Actinomycetota > Coriobacteriia > Coriobacteriales > Coriobacteriaceae > Collinsella. The sequence continues at coordinate 22,031 of CABUZK010000027.1, forward strand.
TAAGGAGCACCAGTGGGTAACCACTTCCGTACCTCCGGTGCGGGCGATGATGCCCCCAAGACGCAGACAGGCGTCCAGGGCAGTCGTTTCGCCACTCCGGATTCAGAGGGCCAGCCTGTTGCTCAGGCCCCCGTTCAGCCGGCAGATCAGGCACAGCCGGCATCCGATCCCTTTGCCTACAATCCAACCAGCGATGTCGCGCTTTCTGGCACGGCGGGTTTTGAGCCCGTTCAGGCCGTGACCGCTCGCGTGGAGCAGCCTCAGGCTGGCGCCGCCACGCCGCAGCCTACCATGGCCGGCATTCCCGACCCCTTGGCCCCTGCGACGCCGGCTCCTCAGCCTGCGCAGTCCGGTCTCTTTGCCGCTATTCCCGACCCCACTCAGCCTGCTGCCCCGGTGGTCGAGAGCGATCAGGCCGCCGAGGTCGCAAGCCTCGATAACGCGCTCAACAACCCCGACTTTACGTCGGTGTTTGCGCCCATCGATCCGCAGGCCAGCCGCAAGAAGATGGCCAAGCAGGCCGGTGTCGAGCCCGTTATCCTTATGGAGCATGTCACCAAGATCTATCCGGCACAGCCCAACAAGCCTGCACTCGACGACATCAACATCGAGATCTATCCGGGCGAGTTCGTCTTCCTGGTCGGTCACTCCGGCTCGGGTAAGACCACGCTGCTGTCGACGCTCAACCGTGACGTCAAGCCGACGAGCGGCCGCATCCTGGTTGCCGGTCAGGACCTCATGAAGATCAAGAACCGCAAGGTTCCGTTCCTGCGCCGCCAGATTGGCGCCGTGTTCCAGGACTTTAAGCTTCTGCCGCAAAAGACCGCCTACGAAAACGTGGCGTTTGCCCTTCAGTGCATCGGCAAGCCCAAGGGCGTCATTCGCAGCCAGGTGCCCGAGGTGCTGCGTCTGGTCGGTCTGGCCGATCAGATGGACTCGCTGCCCGACCAGCTTTCCGGTGGCGAGCAACAGCGCGTTGCCGTCGCCCGCGCTATGGTCAACCGTCCGCCGCTGCTGATCTGCGACGAGCCCACGGGTAACCTCGACCCGGCGATCTCGCTGGGCATCATGAAGCTGCTCGAGCGTATTAACCGCACCGGCACCACCGTGATCGTCGCCACGCACGACCGCGAGATGGTCGATAGCATGCACCGTCGCGTGATCGCCCTTGAGGGCGGCCACGTTATCCGCGACCAGGAGAGGGGAGGTTACGGCAACTATGGCACCAACTAACGTGGGCTACTCCTTCAAAGAGGCAATCAGCCACTTCTTCCGTAACTGGACTACCTCGCTCGGCGCCGTCATCACGATCTTCCTTTCGCTGTTTATCATCGGCCTGTTCATCATGGGCTCCGCGATGCTGAACTCCGTGATCGGCACCGTCGAGGATCAGGTTGTCATCAACGCGTTCATTAGCGATGACGCCGATCAGGCCGATGTTCAGGCTTTTGAGGCCGAGCTTAAGACGTGGAATAACGTCAAGTCCGTGACCTATAAGGACAAGGACGACGCGCTGGCCGAGTATACGAGCAAGATGTCGGGCAACGCCGACGCCACCATGAGCGCGCTCGATGGCCAGAACCCGCTGCCGGCTTCGTTTGCAATTGAGATGGACGATCCGTCCAAGGTCGAGAGCACGGCAGAGAAGCTCAAGAAGAACGCCGACTTCCAGAAGATCGCGGATGACGGCGACGTCAACGCGAGCGTGCTGTACGGCCAGGAGGAAGTGAGCCGCCTGTTCCAGGTGACCAACTACATCCGCATCGCCGCCGTGGTGCTCGTTGGCCTTCTGACCTTTATCGCATTCATCTTCATCAACAACACGATTCGCCTGTCCATCACGGCGCGTCGTCGTGAGATTGCGATTATGCGTCTGGTCGGCGCCAGCAACGGCTTCATTCGCGGCCCGTTTATCACCGAGGGCGTACTGCAGGCCATTTTGGGCTCGCTGCTTTCCATCGGCGTTCTGGAGCTGCTGCGCAATCTGATGATTCCGCGTTTGCAGGAGAGCATCGGCTGGATGTCGTTTGCCCTGCCGATGCAGTACTACCTGGTGACCTATGCTGCGCTGATTCTGGTCGGTGTGATTATCGGTCTCTTTGGTTCTGCCATAGCCATGCGCCGCTACCTGCGCGTGTAGGCATGCCTGGAATTCATCCCTTCCAACGGGTCGTCTCTTATGGGGCGGCCCGTTTTTTGATCCCAAGGGAACGGCAGGAAAGCGAATCATTTGGGTAGACTCTTTGGAGTTCGTCATCGATAGCAAGGAGGCGCCATGGGGCGCAATAACAAGCATAAGCGTGGAGCTCGCAATAAGCGCGGGCCGGTGCGCAGCGAACGCCGTCCGAGCCTGACCGGGCGCGTGCAGCTCCATGAGCATGGCGCCTATGTCATAACCGAGAGCGGCGACTACAAGGTCATGGGCCGCGGTAAGCGCGAGATCATGGATGGCGATACCGTTGCCGTGAGCATTAAGAACAGCCCGCACGGTGAGCGGCGCGCCGTGATCGAAGGCGTGGTTGAGCGCGCAGCCATAAGCGTGGTGGGTGCGTACCAGACCGCCGGCCC
>CABUZK010000028.1 GCA_902496115.1 uncultured Collinsella sp.
ATGGACCCCGAAATCGCGACCATCCAGTGGGAGATGCTCTCCAACGCCGAGTTCTCCGTCGCTATCCCCCTCTATTCCGCACTGCTCACCGAGGTCAGCCCCTACTTCAGCGATCAGGATGTCTCCTTCGATCACTGTGAAGAGGAAGACGTCGTGAACAACGAGGAGCCCAAGAACTCCATCAACTACGTTCTCATGGACATCAACACGCTTGCCTATGAGAACCGCGACAGCTGCGCCACCGGCGTCCGCGCCTATCTCGACGCCCTGCAGAAGGAGCTCATTGAGCAGAACCTGACCGTCGACGAGGCCATGCAGGCCGCCAAGGACACCGAGGCCCGCACCGCCCTGGCCAACAAGGCCGGCAAGGCAGCGACCAAGAACACCTACGTCAAGTGCAAGGCCATGCTCGAGGAGATGCGCGACTACCTCAAGAAGGGAGACTTCTCCGAGAAGTTCGTCCCGAGTGACTACGATGCCGACAACGACTGCCTAGTCGAGTCCATCACCTACGCCGACGAGGCCCTCTCCGATGAGGACGTTGCCGAGCCCGAGGTTGAGGAAGAGGCGACCGAGGAGAAGTCCGAGGGCAACAACATGGCCGCCATGGCCGTTGGCGCCGTCGTCATCATCGGTGTCTGCGGCTTCGTGCTCTATCGCCGCAAGAAGGCCTAAGACCCTCGCGTTCCAAGAGACGGGCGGGGTCGCATGAGTCATCCCGCCCGCTCAGCCTGCCCTTTTGACCGGCAGGAAACGCCGCCGAAATCTTTTCAAAAAAAGATTTCCCCGCACACACTTCGCTGTGCTATAGTGCAGCGCAACAGCAACGAGGTGCAACCGCGCCAAGGCATCACGAAAGGAGCCACCAAGATGATGAACACAATGAAGTCCCTCAACAACTGGTGGTGGCGTGATGCGAATACGATCGGTCGACAGTGAGTCCCTCACGCCTGTTTTTGCGCTCTAGGTGATTGGAAGGCCTCCGGTTTCGACCGGGGGCCTTTTTCTATCTCGAGCCCGATCGCATTCGCATCACGCGCCTCCGTTTTTCTCTTACACTCCCCTTTTTGAAAGGACTTTTACCATGTCTCAGAACACCACCGCCACAGCCCAGCCCCGCACCGTCCAGACCGCCGACCGCGGCAAACTCGATATCCACGCCCTTGTCCTGCTCGCCATTCTGCTTGCCGCAGGCTTCATCCTCAACTTCACCGTCGGCAAGGCAATCTCGGGCATCTCGGGCGGTATGATCAGCCCCGAGTTCATCATCTCGGCATTCTGCCTCACCATCCTGGTCGTTCGTCCCAACATTGGCCAGGCGCTCGTCATTGGTCTCATCTCGGCGGCCGTGATCCAGATCACTACCACCTCGCCGTTTGTCGATTTTGCCGCCGAGGGCATCGCCGCTATGCTCATGGCCGTCATTGTCAACGCTGCCGCCAAGGACGGCCAGGTTAAGCCCGTCGTCGCCATCGCCGCAACATTCGTGACCACCTTTGTCTCGGGCGTCATCTTCATGGTCATCAAGATGGCCATGCTCGGCGTTGTGGGCGAGCTCGCCGCAGCCATGCTGCCCGTCGTCGCCATGACCGCCGTATTTAACGCCATTCTGGTCGGCGCCCTCTACCTGCCCATCCAGAAGGCCCTTAAGCTCAACTAACCTGCTCGGCTTTACGAGCCACCCCATCTTGGCGTTCATTCGTCGCTCGCGTACCCAAGTACGCTTCGCTCCTCTTTCGCGCCAACCTGGGGCACCTCGTAAAGCCGTTTCCGTGCTTCACCACCAAAGACTGTCCCAAACAACGAGCTTTTGGGGACGTTCCTAAACGACTTGTCATGTAAGAACGTCCCCAATGACTATGAAAGGTATCCATGGAAACGATCATCAACGTCGACGATGTCTCGTTCTCCTATGGCACGCAAACCGAGCAGGCGCTCAGCCACGTTTCGCTCAGCGTGAACAAGGGAGATTTCATCGGCATCATCGGGCCCTCGGGCGCCGGTAAGTCCACACTTGCCGCCTGTCTGTCGGGCGCCGTGCCTCACCACTACACCGGCGCCTTTTATGGCTCCGTGTTAGTTGACGGCCACGACACCTGCGAGGTCTCGCTCACCGACATATCGCAGATCGTCGGTAGCGTGCTGCAAGACATTGACACGCAGATGGTCGCTTCGGTCGTTGAGGATGAGATGCTCTTTGGTCTCGAGAACTATGGCGTTCCGCACGACCAGATCGAGCAGCACGTGAGCGAGACGCTTAAGACCGTCGGCATTAGCGACCTGCGCGACCGCGAGATCGCCACCCTCTCGGGCGGTCAAAAGCAAAAGGTAGCTATCGCCGCCATCCTCGCCATGCGTCCGCGCGTCTTAGTGCTCGATGAGCCAACCGCAGCACTCGACCCCGCCAGTTCCACCTTGGTCTTCGAGACGCTGCGCGAGGCAAACCGCGCGCTCGGCATCACCATCGTCGTCGTTGAGCAAAAGGTCGCTCTGCTTTCGGAGTACTGCAACCGTGTGTTGGTGCTCGATCACGGCCAGATCGCGCTGCAAGGTGAGCCGCACGAGGTCTTCGCACGCACCGACGAGCTTCGCACCATCGGCGTCGATTGTCCGCGCGTCACGCGCATCTTCAACAGTCTCGAGGCCGATGGCTTGGTAAGCGGCACGCCCTGTCTGGATGTCGACGAGGCAGAACGCCTGATTACGGAAATCGTCGACCCCGACCGTGCGACAAGCGATACCCAGGCGCCCGCAGGCTCCCCGCACGCGCCGTCGCTGCGCCCGCATGCGAAAGACGCCGAGCCGGTGCTCACCTTTGACCATGTCGAGTTTTCTTACCCCCATGGAGGCGCCGCCGTCCACGACCTCAACTTGACGCTCTACCCCGGCGAGCTCGTGGGCATTGTCGGCCAAAACGGAGCCGGCAAAACCACGCTCACCAAACTGCTCACGGGTTTGCTCAAGCCCGCATCGGGCAGCGTACGCGTTACGGGCTTGGACACGGCATCGGTTCCCACGAGCCGCATCGCACACGAAGTGGCAACGCTTTTCCAGAACCCCGACCGCCAAATCTGCAAAGACACCGTGCTCGACGAGGTCGCCTTTGGTCTAGAGCTTGCCGGCATCGACCGCGCCGAAGCCCTGCGTCGCGCCCAGCTGGTCATCGACCGCTTTGGCCTGCCCGCCGACGAGGCACCGTTCTCGCTGTCACGCGGCCAGCGCCAGATGGTGGCGCTGGCATCCGTTGTAGTGGTCGAGCCCAAGATCGTGGTGCTCGACGAACCCACGAGCGGCCTGGACTACCGCGAGTGCATGACCGTGATGGAAACGGTGCGCACCATGGCCGAGCGCGGTTGCGCCATTATCATGGTCTGTCACGACATGGAAGTCGTTTCCGACTTTGCCGAGCGCATCGTGGTGATGGCCAACGGTCGCATCCTCGACCGCGGCCGCACGCACGAGCTGTTCTCGAACATCGAGCTCATGCAGCGTGCCTACGTTGAGCCGCCCCAGGTCATCGAACTCTCGCGCCGTCTGGCATCCATCGTCTCGCCCGCCTTTACACAGGTGAGTGAGGTCGCTGATATCGTTCGCATTACCGAGGAGATGGTCCGCCGTGGTTAACGTCATCGACTACATGCCGGGTGACACGTTGCTACACCGCCTGAACCCCGTCATCAAACTGGGCCTCGCCGCCGCCATCATCATCGGTATCTTCTTGTCCGACACCTATGTGGCACTGCTGGGCTTTCTGGCGCTCACGCTCGCGCTGGGAGCCTACGCCGGCGTCGTCGACCGCCTGTTCGCGCTGCTCAAGCTACTGATTCCACTCGCGCTCATCATGCTGGTGCTGCAGCTGGCTTTTATGCGCGATGGCAACGTGGTGTGGAGCTTTGTCACCGATGAAGGCCTCATCACCGGAACAAAGGCCTGTCTGCGTCTGCTGGGCGTGGCGCTACCGCTTATTCTGATGCTCATGGTGACCAAGCTCAACGACCTTGCCAACGCCTGCGTCGAGGTGCTGCACGTTCCGTATCGTTACGCCTTCACCTTTACCACGGCGCTGCGCTTTGTGCCAGTGTTTGGCCAGGAGATGAACGCCATCATGGAGGCGCAGACCGCACGCGGCATCGAGTATGACACCAAGAACCCCATCAAGAAGCTCAAGCTCATGCTGCCGCTGTGCGTGCCGCTACTGATCTCGAGCGTGGGTAAAACCGATGCCACGGCCCTGGCAGCCGAGCAGCGCGGCTTCTACCTGCGCACGCGCGCGAGCTCGTACAAGCGCTACCCCATCAAGGGCCTGGACATTGCCATACTTATTGTCAGCATTGCCCTCATCGTCCTCGGCTTCCTGTTTTAACCCATCGCCCCCGGCAACCGACAAATTCAAAAGGCCTCGGCTCGCACCAAACGAGTCGAGGCCTTACTGTTCCCCCAGATAAAACCTACCAAAATAAACCTGTCCCTTTTTGGCAGGTCGAGGGCTACAGGCGGTAGGGGGCGCCGCTGCGGATGATGGATTCGCGCACCAGGACGTCCATGGCGTCAAGGGTAATCTCGGGCATCTCCCGGTACTTTTGCAGCACCGAGAGCTCGGTGCAGGCCAGAATGACGCGGTCGCAGCCGCTGCGGGCGAACTCCCACATCACGCGGTCAAACTTGTCCATATCGGGCTCGCGTCCGGCCTTCACGTCATCATAAATCAGCGACATCACGTCGGCCTGGCGCTTCTCGCTGGGATAGACGACCTCGACGCCCGCGGCCTCGCACTCGCGCCCATAGACGCCTGCACCCACGGTGCCGTCAGTGCCCATGATGCCGATCTTGCGCACCGGCTCGGACGGCATGCTCAGGTTGGGATCGAACTCGCACTCCCCCATCACCGCGCCCGCCAGGGCATAGCGCACCGACTCACGCGGCATGTGGATAATCGGCACCTTGGTAAACGACTGAATCTGGTCGTAGAAGTAGTGCGATGTGTTGCAGGGAATGGCAATGTGCGCGCAGCCCAGTGTCTCGAGCGCCTGTGCGCACTCCTTCATGGTCGCCAGCAGCTCGGCATGCTCGCCGGTCTTGATGGCCAGCGTACGGTCGGGCATGGTCGACTTGGAAAGCACCACCATGTCGATATGCTCCTGATCACAGGCAGCAGCCGTATGACGCACGACCTGGTCGTAGTAATACGACGTGGCCTCAGCGCCCATGCCGCCGATAACTCCCAGCTTTTCCATCGCCGCCTCCTTGGTGACGCCCATGCAATTGCTCGTATCATGCCCGCGCCCGTCCGATGCAAACCGGGCGGGCGCCGCGCTCATCTACTTGTAATACGTCTTGAACAGCTTAAAGTGACGCAGCTTGGTGTGCCACATGCGCAACCAGCGGTTAAAGACAAAATCGCCCTTCATAAACGAAGGATCGGCAGCCTTGCCCTCCTTGGCCAGACGATGCGCCTTCGCACGCAGCTCGGGGTCCTTGACATACTTGTCAACGACGCCCATGGGGACAACCATCCACAGCGCCTCGTCCTGCGCCGTCACAAATTCCGGCTCAAACGGACGGTTATAGACGTACTCATCCACCACGTATTTAGCAACGTTAAAGCCGCTGTTGGTGACGTAGTAGTTACTGCGGCCCTGACGCGTGTTGAAGTCGAAGAACTTAAACGAACCATCGCGTTGGTCGTACTTGACGTCGAAGTTGGAGAAGCCCGTGAACTTAAGGTCCTCAAGCAGCTTGCGCACGCCACCCATGAGCTCGTCGTTGGGCTCGGTGATGATGCAGGCGTGGTTGCCGACACCATGGGGCTGATGCTCCTCGAGCAGCACGTGACCCAGGCACATCATGCGAACCTTGCCGTTGCGGTCGGAATAACTGGTAAGCACGCGCATGTACTCGTCGTTGCCGGGCACGCGGTCCTGCAAGATGAGGTCATCGGTGTAGCCACTGGCGTACACATCGCGAATGACCTGCTCCAGCTCGGCGCGATCGGCAATCTCGTAGGCCTTCTTCTGGCCCTCGAACTCGTGCTCCCACCACATGATGCCGTCAGAGGGCTTCAGAATCATCGGGAAGGGAAAGTCGATCTGGTCGAGCACCTCGGCGGAAGCCTCGCCCTGGGCGTTGAGCATCGCCATGGTAAAGGTAAACGTGTGCGGATAGGGTACACCGTGCTTCTCGCACAGCTCGTAGAAGATCTCCTTCTTCTGGCACTGCTCGAGCATACTGTAGGGCGCATAGGGCGCGATGACGTTGGAGGCAAGCTGGCCGGCATCCTGAGCCTGTGCGGCAAGCGCGACGTAGTTATCGCCGCAGCCCATGAGGATAATCTTCTTATCGGGATTGGCCTGTGCAATGCCGTTGACGGTCTCGATCATGACCGGCATAGTGTCGATATCCACATTGGGCGTATAGTCGATAATCTGGCTGCGGTATGCAGGACCCGTCTGATACTTGCCAAAGACCAGGCTCTTGACCTGATACTCCTCGTAGAAGGCGCGCGCCACCGAATAGGCGTTGATATCGCCGCCGAGCAGCACGGGTATAAACTCGCGCTCTGTAAACTGCAATGCCATGGAAACTTCCTATCATCAACTGCCCGTACGATGGGCGGTCTTTATGCAACTGGTTTATTCTAGCGTGCCAAACTGCCGCTTCCCAAAGTTCCACCATATCTATGGCAAGCAGGCGCTTATGATCGAGCCCGCAGGGTTCCGTAACGTTAAAGTTGAACTCTATGGTTTCTTAACAATTCACTATAACTGCAGGTCAAGACCAAAACCTCAAGTTCAACTTGACCCTTTAGAACCTTTAAGGTTCAAGTTGAGGTCGAAAGCAGTAGTAGAATACCTTTCGAACTATAACCTACGATTGATTGCAGAGGGACTGGATGCAGCATTCGAACCATCGCACCGCAGCGCTCATCGCGTCGAAGCCGGCTCGTATCATCACGAGCGCCGCGCTTGCCGTTACACTGACGGCCGCGCCGATGCTCTCCCCCGTCGCAGCCTATGCCGCCTCGCAGGCAACGCAGGATCAGCTTTCCGCTGCCCAGCAGAAAATCGAAACCGCCACGAGTGCCTACAACGAAGCCCGCACCAAGCTCGAGGATCTGCAGAAGCAAATCGACACTAACGAGGCAAGCATCGAGAAGATCGAAGCCGAACTTCCCGATCAACAGGCCAAGGCGAGCTCCGCCATGCGCGATCTGTATAAGTACCAGAAGGGCACCAACCCCATCGTGAGCTTCCTGGTCAACGCGCAGAGCCTGGGCGAGTTCATCACCACCTGCAAGTACACCAACCAGATCACGAGCTCGAGCGTCGACGAGATCGAAGAGCTCAACAAGATGCAGACCGAACTCGAGCAGAACAAGACCGAGCTCGAGCAGGCCAAGTCCCAACTCGAGACCGAGCAGAAAACCGCCGAGGACGCACTGGCACAGGCCCAGCAGCTTCGCAGCGAAGCCCAGGCAAAGGCCGAGCAGGAGAATGCCGCCGAGCTGGCCAAGCTCGAGGCCGACAAGGCCGCTGCCGCCGAGAAGCTCTCGGGCGAGGGCGTGAGCGGCAACAACTCCAACAGCCAGGCCAATAACGCCAACACCACTATCGACACCACGGTGAACAACTCCAATACCGGCAACTCCGATTACGACTCGTTTATCAACGAGTGGACGAGTCGCATCGACAACTACCTCGCCGGCTCCCCCATGGCAGGCCAGGGTTACAACTTTGCCGTGGCAGCCTGGAACACCGGTGTTGACCCTCGCTGGTCTCCCGCCATCGCCTGCATCGAGAGCAGCAAGGGCCTCTATTGTGCCGGCTCCTATAACGCCTGGGGCTGGAGCGCCCGCGGCGGCGGCTGGCGGAGCTTTGGTAGCTGGAGCGAGGGCGTCTCTGCCCACGTTGCCTACTTGGGCGCCAACTATGGCTCCACGCTTACCCCGGCAGCCGCCAAAAAGTACTGCCCGCCCACGTGGCAGGACTGGTACAACAAGGTTGCAACCCAGATGAACCGCATCTAAGATCAACGTCAAAGGGCCCCAATTGGGGCCCTTTTTCTTTTACGCGACGGAGGTATCGACGACGCCAGTCGCGTTTGCAATGGCAACAATGATAATCATTACCAACAAGAGCACACCCATAGCCTTGAGCCAGAGCTTTGCAAGCTTTTTACCGCGGTATCTATCGAGTAGCTCAAACCGCCGGCGAAGGCGGCGTTTGTCGAGCATCACAAAATGGATGAGCACTACGAGACCGTCGACGAAGATAAAATACTCAATCGCGAGAAACCACGTCGGGTAGTTTTGGTTGGCGCCCGTAGGATGAAAAACGGCAAAATGGCTTCCGGCAAAGAAAACAAGTAGCGAAAGATAGACGAATGCGTTCCAAATGCGCCCAACGGTGTCGGGAATGCGGGAGAGTAAATTCGGGCGCTCAGGCACCAACGGCAATCCACCCTGAGACTGATCCGTGGGGAGCACGGGCGCAGGGCACACGGCTCGCCGCTCCGGAGGCTCTTGAAAGGAAGCAGCATTCGGCGCGGACGACGCATACGATGCGCGTGCAGCGTGCCCTAGCGCCTTCGCGCTTGCAAAGCGCTTGTCCGGATCGAGCGCCATCGCCATGCAAATAACATCGGCAAGCGAGGCGGGGACGTCACGTGCCTCGCATTGCTCGCGCATGTTCCGACCTGGCTTGGGATCGGCCCCCGTCAGACAAAAGAACAGCAGGGCACCGAGCGCATAGACATCGCTGCGCACGCTCGTCTGGCCAAAACCATACTGCTCGGGCGGCGCATAGAGACGCGTGCCAAACTTGACGGTATCGGCATCGGCTCCCTCGCGCCACACGCGAGCAATTCCCAAGTCGATAATCACCAGCGATGAAAACGTCAGGCCTGTATCGGGCGTATAGTTTGCGCCCGACACGATGATATTCGAGGGCTTTAGGTCGCGATGGATCACCGGCGCAGCCATCTCCCCCGCCGACGCAAAGCCGGCATGGAGCTCCGCAACTGCATCACAAAGGGCGCCAAACAGCTCACAGGCATAATCGGGCGTCGCACCCAAACGCCCCACCAGGGCCCCGAGCGTTTCGCCTTCGATGTATTCCATGACCACGCAAAGCTCGTCGCCCACGCGGCGGCAATCGACAATCCGAAGCAAGTGCTCGTAACGTCGCCCGGCATGCTGGGCCGCAAACAGGCGTTCATACGCCCCGCCGATCTGGGCCGACGCGTCGATGCGCTTGCGAACAAAGGGGCCAAGAGATCCTCCGCCGGAGCCCTCAAAGTACACGAGCTCGGTCGTCTCGACGTCGGAGTGCTTGAGCACACGGTCTACGCGATAACTGTCATCACGCTCAAGTGACGCCAGGTGTCCGGCGAGCGCAGCGGTCAGCTCATCATCGGAATATGTTGGGCTCTGAGTATCCATAGCGTCCATAATAACGCAGGGCACGGACGCCCCATGACGCCCGTGCCCTGCACGTTCTAAATATCGTGAACGGCGCTTCCGCCGGCAGCTAACTGTTAGCTCACCGTCTCTTCACCAAAGCGATACAGCTCCTCGTTCACCTTTTGCAGGCTGCAGCCACGATCGATACAGAAAATGATGATGGCGTCACGGCGGTCCTTGCAGTTGAGGACATTGGCGCCCGCCGCCGTCAAGGCTCGGTTGGTCTCCTTGAGCGTCAGCGCCATGGCAAAGGCAATCTGCAGCACCTTATTGCGGCTCGGATGCCGCGCACCGGTAAAGATCTGATAGCCAAACGTCTCGTTGAGGTCGGCCATACGCACCACGCGCGAACGCTCCAGCCCCTTTTCTTCCAAAAGCTGTTTCAGATACTCCGAAAGCGACGGGGCGGTAAAGTCGTGCTCTTTGATATAGCCCTCGATACTCGGGGCATCAAGCAGCTCGTTGAGCAACTCTTCGGTTAGCTTCTTATCGGGCATATGGCCTCACCCCCCAGCTCGCATAGTAACCATGTTTTTAATTCTAGTTAAAAACCGCTCACGTCAGAACGTTCCCAGCTGGCAACCTGGTCGGGAGATACCGTGCTCATCGCTTCGAACTTCCAGGTGCCGCCCGCTTTGAGATGGTTGGTGTTCGCAAGAGCCGTTCCCACCTGATTGCCGTCTGCGTCATACAGAACATACTCAATCTGAATGTAGCTTTGCTCTTTATCCGTATTATTGGTCAACGTGCCAGTGATCTTATACGCGAACTGATTAGACGTATCCCCGGCCTCATCCGAAACCGTATAGGGTTCTTGTGCCTCTTTTTTCTCCTCGACTTGCTGGGTCTGTTCGGCAGGCTTTGCTGCATCACCCGTAGACGAATCAGACGAGTTACCGCCCATAGAACCCACGACGCCGGCAACAACGAGCACCACGATGACGCCCAAAACGATCTTGCCGATCGGCTTCTTTCCCTCTTTTGCCATTATGCATCCTTCCTACGATCCGGCTACCGTGCCGGCACACAGCACATCGTAGGAGGCAGCGAGCTCAAATTCATTAGCTGGGAGCTAATGTCGCAGCACAGCTTGCCACCTGGCATCATTGAGTCTTTTTTCCTTCACCGAACTCATTCCTTTGTTGTTGACTATTAAACATTTAGACGTAAACTGCTTTGTTACCTTGTCAACATCTGAAAGGAACCTCATTGGGAAAAGACGTACTGGTGCAGCAACTCGTCGACTCATTCGACAGCTGGCCCGCCAAAAATTCCGGTTGCGGATCGTCCCGCATGACACAAGAGCTCTATCCTTTTGACAAGCTCTTCTCTCCCATCAAAATTAACAAGCTCACCGTCAAAAACCGCATTGTCATGGCGCCGATGGGCAATATCGACATGTGCGAGGAAACTGGTCGTCCCAGCGACATGATGCTGCAGTACTTTTTCGCCCGCGCCAAAGGCGGCTGCGGCCTCATCACAACAGGACTCGTACCGGTAAGCCACGGCATCGATACCACGGTCACCGAGCTGGACAAGCTCACCTATTTCCCGCGCATCGATCGAAGCCGAACCGTTATGGCAGGCTGGCGCGACCTTGCCCAAGGTGTCCATGCCTTCGGATCGCGCATTTTTGTCCAGCTTACGGCCGGACTCGGCCGCGTGGGCAACCCGCAATGCCTCATCACGCAAAAAAAGTTTCCGGTCTCGGCGAGTTTCTTGCCTAACTACTACATCCCCGCCATTCCATGCATGCGCCTCTCGGATCAAAAGCTGCGCCGTATCGTAAACAATATCGGCCAAGCGGCGGCCGATGCTCATGCCATGGGCATCGATGGCGTCTATTTGCACGGGCACGAGGGTTATCTTATCGAGCAGCTCGGAAACCCCGCCTTTAACCATCGCAAGCTCGGACGTTATGCCGATTGGCGTCAGTTTGGCCTCGATATGATCAAAGAAATCCGTCGCCGCGTTGGGCCCGACTACCCCATCATGTACCGCATCGACCTTTCGCTTGCACTCGAGGAAACCTATGACGAGCAGGTCATGAATTCGACCTATCTGGGACGCATGCGCGGCGGCCGCACAGTCGAACAGACCCTGGGTTATATGGAAGAGCTCGTGGCGGCGGGAGTAGACATCTTTGACGTCGACCTTGGTTGCTATGACAACTGGTGGATGCCCCACCCGCCTGCGAGCATGCCCGCAGGCTGCTTCGTTCCCGTGGCGCGCGCCGTTCGAGAGCGCTTTGCCGCCGACAATATCCGCTCCAATGCCGGCCTTCCCGTACCCGTTGTCGCGGTGGGTAAGTTGGGCTACCCCGACATTGCCGAACGTGCCCTTCGCAATGGCGACGCCGATATGATCATGCTCGGACGCCCGCTGCTTGCGGATCCCGAGTGGCCTAACAAGGCGTACGCCGGTCGCGTGGCAGATATTCGCCCCTGCATCGGATGCCAGGAAGGATGCCTCAACGAGTTTGTCGAAGGGGGCCATCCGCAGTGTGCCGTCAATCCACGCTGCAGCTTTGAATACCTCATGCCCCAGACACCCGCTCCCGCCAAAGAACCCAAACGCATAGCGGTGATAGGAGCCGGACCCGCTGGGATGGTCTGTGCGCTAATCGCCGCGCGTCGTGGCCACGACGTAAAGCTCATCGATGCCGAAGATGAACTTGGAGGAAAACTCCTCTCCGCCAGCGCCGCCCGGATCAAGTTCGACCTCGATAACTACCGATCATATCTTGTTCGACAGGTGCGCGAGCAGGCAGAAAAACCCAACGGGAACCTGACACTCGAACTTGGACGGGCAGCACGCGCCGAAGATCTTGCAAAAGCAGGCTTCGACGCAATCGTGTGCGCGACAGGCACTTCCAATGCAATACCGCCCATCCCCGGTCTTACGGAGCTTGCAGCATCGGGTCATGCCGTGCTGGCAACGCAGCTACTGCGCCAACCCGCGCTGCTTGGCAACGCCAAAATCGTCACCATCATTGGCGGAGGGGCCGTGGGCTGCGAGGTTGCCCAATGGCTCACCGTCGAACACGGCATACCACAGGTCAGCGTAATTGAAATGCTGCCTCACATGATGCAGGGCGCCTGCACTGCAAATCGCGGCCACCTACTCCATACGCTCAGGGGACGCAATGTGCGGCTCCTCAATATGACACGCGTCGAGCGCGCGGAAGTCGGCGGCAAACGCGAGTCTGGAGCCCCATCGAGGTGTGCGCGTCTCCACTTGAGTCGCAACTGCCACAAAAACGTTCCCGACCCCTACGTCTCGTGGTCACCGGTCTTGCCCGAGAACGTCGAAAACCCGCTTGCACCCAAAATCGGCAACGACTGGAAGTCACTCGAGCTAACCTGCGACTTGGTAATCATTGCCTGCGGCGGACACCCCGACGACGCGCTGTTCTACAAACTGCAGCAGACGCACGCCGCTGACGAGCTGCATAACATCGGCGATGGGTTTGCACCCGGCCGTGTGCTCGAAGCGGTCCGTGCGGCATACCGACTCGGCACCAATATCTAACACGAAAGGATGGGCTCACAGATGAACCTGACCTCCCAACAACAAGCCCTGCTCGACGGCGCCAAGGGCCCCGCCATGGCCAAAGTGGTCAAGACCCTCGTTATGTACGGCGAATGCTTTGGCGCCGAGCGTATGGTTCCCGTGACCGGCGTAAACGGTCATCTTGTCACAAGTTTTGGCCTCTCCATGCTCGGTCCAGTCTATGACCTTATGGATGAGCTGCTGAAAGACGGCGCCCTGTCCGGTCAGTCATTCTCGGTCGACCCGAGGCCCCTCGACCCCGCCGTCCCGGCCAACCCGCTGCAAAAGCTGCTGTTCAAGATTATGTATTCCAAACAAGACGATTATGAAGCACAGCTGCGCAGCATGGGTCTATTGGACAACGATGCTTTCACCTGCACCTGTTACCAGCCCGAGGTTGGCAATCGACCTCGGCGTGGCGACATCCTAAGCTGGGCAGAAAGCAGCGCCGTGGTCTTTGCCAACTCCGTGCTGGGCGCTCGCTGCAATCGCAACTCCGGCATCATCGAGATGTTCGGCTCAATTGCCGGCTTTGTCCCGGAATTCGGCCTGCTCACCGATGAGGGCCGCAAGGCGACCTGGATCATCGAAGTCGACTGTAAGCGCAAGCCCGAAGCGCAAGTGCTTGGCAGCGCCATTGGCATGAAGGTGATGGAAGACGTCCCTTACATTAAAGGCCTCGACCGCTGGCTTGGCCGCGAACTCACACCCGGCACGCAGGACTACCTTAAGGACATGGGCGCCGCCAGCGCATCGAACGGCGCTGTCGGGCTCTACCACGTGGACGGCATCACGCCCGAGGCCGTCGAACAAGGCGAACACCTCATAGCACTAGACGCCCAAATCTATCGCATTGACGACGCCGAGCTGGAACGCATCCGCTCGAGCTACCCCGTTATGTGGAAGAACCCGGGCGCACGCCCCAAGCTTGCCTTCATCGGCTGCCCCCACCTCTCGTCTGCACAACTCGCCCATTGGGCAGACGCCATCTGCGATGGGCTGAGCGCCTCCGGCAAGTGCCGCGTGCAAGTACCCACCGTACTGACCGCCGCCCCATCCGTGGCAGACGCCTTCCGCAAGACTGCGGCATACAGACGCCTCTCGACTACCGGTGCCGTCGTCTCGAGCATCTGCCCGCTTATGTACACCAACAACCCGCTGTGCGGCAGCATGCCCATCATCACCAACTCCAACAAGTTGCGTACGTACTCGGCATCGCGCTACTACACCGACGACGAAGTGCTCGCCTACGTCACCACCGGAAAACCAATCAAATAGGAAGGCGACTCCTCATGGAAAAAATCTTTCACGGCCGCGTCGTTGTCCCCGGAACTGCCCACGCCAAGGCACTTGTCTCTCACGGAGGGCTCAACACGCTCGCATCGTTTCAGAAGGCACTGATGTTTGGCGACAAAAAGGCCACGTGTTCCGACCAAAACAATCCCGACTTGTACGGCAAACCTTTGGCGGGATGTGCCTTGTGTCTTCCGCAGACTATCGGCTCCACCACAGGCGGCATGGTGCTCTTCTGCGCCACCAAAATGGGGCGCCAACCCGCATGCCTGCTGTTTTCCAAACCCATTGACAGCCTTGCCGCCGCTGGCGCGATCCTCTCGGGTGTATGGACCGACACCCCCATGCCCACCATTGACAACCTGGGCGATGAGTTTCTCGATGCTGTGTCGACGGGAGACGCCATCACCGTGACCGAAGACGGCACGGTCATCGTCGGCTAAGGCTATCCGACCCGCCGCCCGCAGATGAGCAACGTGTTTCGCCATTTCCCACGCGCGGTGCGGGCGATAATCTTGACGTATTCGATATACAACACGAAAGGAGTCCCACCATGGGAGCATCGGTATCGGTCGCACAGGGCGCGCCTCTTGATGCAGGCACCTACAAGGCAGACGAGGCAGCCGTCGAGCGCTTTTGCGAATTGCTGCGCATCCCCACCGTTTCGCGTGAGAACATCGCCGAGCGCGACGATGAGCCCTTCAGCCAGTGGATTCCCACGCTTCAGCGACTTTATCCGCATTTCTTTAAAGTCGCCGAGCTCACACGCGTCGACGACTTTGGCATGCTCCTGCGTTGGCCTGGCGCCGATTCCGCCTTGGACCCCATCGTCATGATGGCGCATCAGGACGTCGTGCCCGTCGAGGGCCAAGACTGGAAGCACGATCCCTTTGGAGCCGAGATCTTCGACGGCGAGATCTGGGCCCGCGGATCACTCGACACCAAGTGCATCGTCTCGGCTTTCTTCGAGGCCGCCGAGCATTTGATTGCCCAGGGCTTCGTTCCCCCGCGCGATGTCTGGTTCTTCTCGAGCGATGGCGAGGAAATCGCCGCACCTACTGCAACCCATGCAGTGCAGTGGCTTCGCGAGCATAACATCCATCCCTACATGGTGCTCGATGAGGGTGGCGCCGTGGCAACCGACGCCCCGCTCGGCGTCACCGAACCCGTTGCCATGGTAGGCGTGTCCGAGAAGGGCCACGTCGACCTTACCGTCACGGCGCGCGCCGACGGCGGCCATGCCTCTACGCCTGCGGCAAACGATGCCTGCCGTCTTCTCTGCCGTGTATGCGAGACTATCTCGGCCAACCCCGGCAAGCCGCAGCTCACGCCCGCCGTCGAGGCCACACTGACCGAGTTGGGTGCCCGTAGCAGCGCGACGTATCAGGCAATCTTTGGCAACCTGTGGCTCACGCGCCCCGCGGTTACCAAGATCATGGCCGCCAGCCCCGAGACCTCGGCCATGCTGCGCACAACCTATGCGCTCACGCAGCTCGAAGGCTCCAATGCGCACAATGTGCTGCCACCAGTTGCTCGCGCCAACTTCAACGTTCGCATCGCTCCGTTCGAGACCATCGCCGATGCCGTTGAGCGCGCTCGCAGGCTCGCCGCTCAGCAGTGCCGCGCCTCGGGCGTAAGCCCCGACCATGTCACCGTCGAAATCAACGAGGCGATTCCCTACACCGAGCCCGCGCCCATCTCGCCTTACGAAGACGATGCCGCCTTCAACTACATCCATCGCTGCGTGTCGGGTGTCTATCCCGAGGCCGGCTTTGCCCCCTACGTGCAGAACTCCTGCACCGACTCGCGCGAGTTCAACGAGATCTGCGATCGCGTCTACCGCTTCTGCGGCTTCATCTACTCGGGCGAGGCGCGCAAGCTCGTCCATGCCGCCAACGAACGCATCGGCGTCGACGTCTACAAGCGCGGTATCGAATTCTATGTGGCGTTTCTCGCCAACCTTGGACAACTGTAGGACGGGAGGGACGACATCGCCCCTCCCCGCTTTTACCGACCAGGAGAACCAGCATGACCCAACCAAATCTTAAGCGGGCGACCCGGCTCGACACCAAGGCCGTCGCCCTCGCCTCCCTACCCTTTATGGGCATGATCAGCTTTTGGCAGGTCTACGACGGCATCGTTCCCAAGATGCTCACAGGGACCTTTGGCCTATCCAACTCGCTCACCGGCGCGATCATGGCCATCGATAATGTCTTTGGCCTGTTCCTGCTTCCGCTCTTTGGCATCCTCTCGGACCGCTGCGCAAGCAAACTCGGGCGCCGAACGCCCTTTATCTTGGGCGGCTCCGCGGTGGCAATGCTCTCCGTCCCGCTCATCGCGATCGCCAACAACATGGGCAGCCTACCTCTGCTCATTGGCGCGATTATCCTCACGCTTTTGGCAATATGCGCCTACCGCACCATGACGGTTGCCATTGTGGCCGATATTACGCCTCGCCCACTTCGAACCAAGGCGGACTCAATCGAAAAGATCGTCGGCTATGCGGGAACGGGTCTTATGCTCGTCGCCATCTCGGTCATGGTTCCCAAGGCCGACAAACCTGATTATCTTCCGCTCTTTATCTTGCAGGCCGCCTTTATCCTCGTGTCAGCCGTTGTCTACGGCATCTTTGTCCGTGAGCCCGCCCTCGTCGAAAAGATGCGCGAGAAATCGCTGTCAATGGGCATCGACGAGGATCAGATTGACAAAGACGACTCCCCCGAGGCCGGCGGTAAGGAACGCGTTGCAGACACCGACGTGCGTCGCTCCATCATCATGCTGCTCGCCGCAACGTTTTTCTACTACATGAGCTATAACGCCATGACCACCAATATCAGCCGTTATGCCGATTTGTTCTACGGCATGGAGGGCGGTTCCTATGCCATCATCAATATCGTGACGATTGCAGGCGCGCTGCTAAGCTACGTACCCCTGGCAAACCTTTCGCTCAAAATCGGCCGCAAAAAGGTCGCCCTGGGCACCGCCGTCATCATGGTTTTGTGCCCCGCGCTTCTTTGGCTGGCACCCGGTTTCTCGCCCGTGTTGTACGGCGTCTTTTTGTTGATGGGCGTCGCGCTGGGCGGCGTGGACCTGTGCGTGTACACGATGATTCTGGAGTGCTGCAGCTCCCAAAGCGTGGGCCGCTACTCCGGTTACTACTACACCGTGAGCATGGCGGCTCAGGTGGCGACGCCGATTCTCTCCGGCATCGTTATGGACGTGGCGCCGTCGATGCTCTTCGCCTACATCACGGCAATGGGCATGATTATGGACGCGAGCATTGCCGCCGCCAAGCACGGCGATGCTATCTTGATCGACGAGGTCGCTCGCCGCGAGGCAGCCGAGTAAGAGACCGAATTGACTACCGAGCGAAAGGGGCCGGATAGGCAAAGTGCCCATCCGGCCCCTTTTCGGTTCATCCTCAAAAAGGCAATCGAAGCCTACCCCACCGTGACGGATTCCCCGGTAAAGGTGCTCACAAGCAACAAGATAAAGAACGCCAGATAACTGATGCTCAATAGGTAGGCGACAACCAAAAAGAAGACCCATCCGACATTGGTCTTGCCGTCGGCACGGCGTTGCTCGCGATTACGGCAGAGCCAAATCGTCACGCCAATGGCCACAATCAACAGCGCAAGTGCCGCTGCTGCCAGTCCAGCAAGCGCAAACATCACGCCAATGCTCACAGCAACAACCGGGAGCAGCAGCAAGCCGCACCCGCACCCACCAGGACTATACACGGCAGACCATCGGCGTCGTTCCATCGTCACTCCAACCTCAACATCTTTGAGCGCTACAACGCAACGGCCTGCTGAACGGGAACGATCTTATCCAGTTCCGGTTCGATGCGCCTCTTCTCTGCCTCAAGGTCAAACGCCATCTGGGCTCGAAGCCAATAGCCATCCATCAGGCCAAAGTAGCGGCAAAGGCGAAGGTCGGTGTCGGCCGTCACGCGACGCCTTCCCAAGATAATCTGCCCAATGCGTTGAGCCGGAATCCCGGTCTCCTTAGCAAGGCGATATTGAGAAATGCCCATAGGGGCAAGAAATTCCTCTTTGAGAAGCTCGCCAGGAGTCACCGGCGGCAGCAAATCGGACGCAGTCTCATCACTTGTGATAATCGACGATTTCGACATTCCAAGCCATCCCCTGTCTCCACTCAAAACAGACCCGATAGCGCTCATTGACACGGATACTATATTGACCGGCGCGATCGCCCTTCAACGCTTCAAGACGATTGCCTGGCGGAACGCGAAGATCATCAAGCGAAGCGCAGATCTGCAGTTGGCGAATCTTCCTCAAGGCGACCCGCTCAAAAGGAATGAACTTCCTAATCCGCACACCCATTGCAAAGCGTTCAGTGTCTTCATCTTTATATGATGCAATCATAGTATCGCCTTACGTTAATAACGTCAAACGTTTCTATAGAGCTACATCTCTATTATAGCGTACATCTGTTCGTATTTTCGAGAAGATGCGTCCCCGTCGACTAACAAAGCAAAAGCAATCGTTTGTAGACATCGAGTCCTTTGAGCAGGACTTCCTCGTCAAAGAGCATGGTATCGGTGTGAAGGGCACTCATCGCATAGGCTGGGCAGCCATCAGCGTCAATCGGGTTTTCTTGCCCCTCTGGCACACCCGTGCCCAGCAAGAAGAACACACCCGGCAGATGGCGCTGATAGAAAGCGAAGTCCTCGGCAATCAGCAAAGGCTCATCCACGAGCTGCAGCTCGGGCAAGGCAGGCGCGACATTGGCAAACAACTCGGGGTCGTTGTCGACCGGCGGATAGCCCTCGGCAAAGTCAAGATCGTACGTGCAGCCCGTTGCAGTGCATGCCTCATCAAGCACGCGGTGCACGCCCTCGCGTGCACGGTCGAACATGTCGTCTGTAAACACACGCAGGCTGCCGGCCACATGGGCCTCCCCCGCCACCGCATTGCAGACGGTACCGGCCTGCAGCAGGCCGAACTTACCAATGCAGGGCTCGTCGGTGCCCAGCTCGTCCATCAGCACGCGCTCGGCAACCAAAAACTTCGCTGCCGCCAACGCGGCATCGTGCGACTCCTCAACCGGCACACCATAGGTCTTAGCAATATGGATGCTCGTACCGTGAATATGGATATGCGTCTCGCTCGAGCGCGCCAGCAATGGACCGGAGCAGCTCGCCAACGTGTTTGCAGGCAGGTCGGGCCATACGTGGAACCCGAAGATGCGATCTGCCCCATAGCGCTCGAATACGCCGCTCTCACACACCGTCTTGGCGCCACCGGTCGTTTCCTCGGCCGGCTGAAACACAAAGAGCACGTTGCGCTTGATGGCACCCGGCTGCTCACGAATCGCTCGGTCGACAAAAGTCGCCGCCGCGAGCGCCATGGTCATGTGACCGTCGTGACCGCACGCATGCATCTTGCCGGGATGCGTCGAGGCAAAGGCCGCGCCCGTTGCCTCCGCGATGGGCAGGGCATCCATGTCGGCGCGAATCGCCGTAGCATGCGCGGCGCCCGTACCGGCATCGAAGAAAGCGCAGACACAGCTGGGACACGGATGGGTCACCTCGCAGGCGAGCGGCCTCAACACGCCCTCAACATAAGCGATAGTCTGTGGAAGATCGAAGTCGAGCTCCGGGATCCTGTGCAAGTCGCGCCGATAGCGACGGAGTTCTTGGAGCTCGGTCATAAAGGTTCCTTTCATAGATGCGCGCCAGTTGCCATCTTATTGTGCCGCAAGATTGCCGCACTCTTATTTCCAGCATATCCCTGCATTTTTTAAACGTTATATACGAATACTCTTGTTTGGTAAAGTGCAACGTGGTAGGGTCGTTACCACTTGATAGAGGCGCGGGCACGAAGAACCGCGGGCGAGCCGGCAGGCTTTGACCCCGCGGGGAGGCGAAACCCGCCGAACTGGGCTTTTCGGGCACGAACAACCTGGTGGGCCTGCGGGAAACACCCGCAGGACTGTCTGCAGCAATGCGGGAGCGCTATCCGGACATTGGGTCCACGCTATGCGGATTCGATGCGCAGATGGCGCCGTCTGGATAGCGAGGTTTACGGGACATGGCATTGACCCCCAACGAGGCATATGCGGCCAAGCAGCCGTTTGTGGACAAGGAGACGCTCGAGCATATCGTCGAGCAGTTCCCCACGCCGTTTCATCTATATGACGAGGCGGGCATCCGCCGCAACATGCAAGAGGTGCGCGATGCCTTTGCATGGAACCCGGGCTTTAAGGAATACTTTGCCGTCAAGGCAAATCCCAACCCGGCGCTCATCTCCATTCTCAACGAATACGGCTGCGGCTGCGATTGCTCGAGCTATACCGAGCTCATGATTGCCCGCTCGCTGGGCATCACGGGACACGACATCATGTTCTCGTCCAACGACACGCCGGCTGCCGACTTTGAGCTCGCCGACAAGCTGGGCGCCATCGTCAACTTTGACGACATCAGCCACATCGAATTCTTTGAGCGCGTTGCGGGGCCCATCCCCAAGACGGTCAGCTGCCGCTTTAATCCGGGCGGCTTGTTCCAGCTCTCCAACGGCATCATGGATAACCCCGGCGACTCCAAATACGGCATGACCACCGAGCAACTCTTCGAGGCCTTCCACATGCTCAAAGCCAAAGGCGCCGAGGACTTTGGCATCCACGCATTCCTTGCCAGCAACACCGTCACCAACGACTACTACCCCAAGCTCGCGCGCATCCTCTTTGAGCTTGCCGTGCGCCTGGAGCGCGAGACCGGCGCACATGTCGCCTTCATCAATCTGTCCGGCGGCGTCGGCATCCCCTATCTACCCGAGCAGCAGGCCAACGACATTCACGCCATCGGCGAGGGGGTGCACGCGGCCTACGACGAGATCCTAGTTCCCGCCGGTATGGGCGATGTGGCCATCTGCACCGAGATGGGCCGCTTTATGATGGGGCCCTACGGCTGCCTGGTCACCAAGGCTATCCACGAAAAGCAGATCTACAAGGACTATATCGGTGTCGACGCAAGCGCCGTCGATCTGATCCGCCCTGCCATGTATGGCGCTTACCACCACATTACGGTGATGGGTCAGCCGGGTGGCGCCGGCAAGACCGCAGCACCCGTTACGGACACCTACGACATCACGGGCAACCTATGCGAGAACAACGACAAGTTCGCCATCGATCGTGAGCTGCCGCATATCGACATGGGTGATGTGCTCGTGATTCACGATACCGGCGCGCATGGCTACTCCATGGGCTACAACTACAACGGCCGTCTGCGCTCCGCCGAGGTGCTGCTGCGCCCCGATGGCTCGGCCGACCTCATCCGCCGCGCCGAGCGCCCGGGCGATTACTTTGCCACACTCGACGTGCTGCCGAGCGGCCGAGAGCTGCTGGCCAAGTCGCGCGCCGAAAGTGCTCGCCGTCGCGCCCAAGACGAGCGCCTGGCAGTCGCCGCCCAATGGAACAAACGCATCCAGGTCGCGGACGCGAAGGAGAAGAACATGGACATCCGCAATCTTGAGGGCTCGATCGTCGCCCTTGTTACGCCGTTTAAAAAGGACGGCAGCGTCGACTTTGACGCGCTCGAACGCCTTATCGATTTCCACCTGCAAAACGGCACCGATGCCATCCTCACCCTGGGCACCACCGGCGAGAGCGCCACGATGACCGATGACGAGGACAACTCCGTCGTCGCCGCAGTGGTCAAGCAAGTTGCAGGACGCGTCCCCGTCATCGCCGGCTCGGGCTCTAACTCCACGCAGACGATGCTCACCAAGTCGCTCACCTACCAGGGCCTGGGCGCCGACGGTCTGCTGCTCATCACCCCCTACTACAACAAGTCCAACGAAGAGGGCATCTATCAGCACTTTAAGACCGTCGCCGATGCTGTGGACATCCCCTGCATCCTGTACAACATCCCCGGCCGCTGCGGCTGCGGCATCAGCGAGCGCAACGTAGAGCGCTTGGCCGCGCACCCCAACATCATGGGGATCAAGGAAGCCTCGGGCAACGTCGCCTACGCGGCCAAGATCGCCCACCTGTTGTCCGACGACTTCCGCATGTACTCGGGCGAGGACGCGCTCACCGTGCCGCTCATGAGCCTGGGCGCCTCGGGCACCATCAGCGTGTGGGCCGATGTTCAGCCGCAGCTTGTGCATGACATGTGCCGCGCCTATCTGGACGGCGACGTGGAGCGCGCCCGCGATATCCAGATTGCCGGCCAGCCGCTCATCAATGCCCTCTTTAGCGAGGTCAACCCCATCCCCGTCAAGGAGGCGCTCGCCCAGATGGGTATGATCGAGGCAAACTACCGCATGCCGCTGTGCCCCATGGCAGACGACACACGCGCTGCACTTACCGATGCTCTGAAGGGAGCTGGTCTACTTGATTAAGACCGTCATTATGGGAACGGGCCGCATGGGCTCGCTCATCCGCACCACCGCCGAGGGCGTTGTCGACGCCGCCGGTCAGCCCGTTTTTGATATCGTCGCCCAGATCGGTTTTGATCTGTCCGAGCTCGAGAGCGCCCCGGCAGCCGACGTCATCATCGACTTCTCGAACGTCGTGACCTTCGATGCCGTCGTCGCCTATGTCGAGCGCACGGGTGCCGCACTCGTTTCCGGCACCACGGGCTATACGCCCGAGCAGATGGATCACCTGCGCGAGCTGGGTCAGAACGCCCGTGTTATGCACTCGGGCAACTACTCTATCGGTATCGCCGCCCTGCGCCATCTGGTTGCCCAGGCCACGCGCGAGCTGCCCGGCTTTGACTGCGAGATTGTCGAGACGCACCACAGCCAAAAGGTCGACGCTCCCAGCGGCACCGCCAAGCTGCTACTCGACGCCGTGGTCGAGGCCGAGCCTGAGGCTGGCTACCACCCCGTCTATGGCCGCGAGGGCATGTGCGGCGCGCGCGACCCCAAGGAGATCGGCATGCACTCGCTGCGCGGCGGCACCGTCGCCGGCGTGCACGAGGTAAGCTTTTTCGGCCAGGACGAGGAGGTCACGCTCACGCACCGCGCCACGAGCCGTCAGATCTTCGTCAACGGCGCCCTGGCAGCCGCGCAGAAGCTCGTCACCCGCGAGCCTGGCTTCTATACGTTCGACCAGGTCATGTTTGCCTAACCAGGTATCAACCGGATCCACTCAAAGGAGAGACAGCAAATGAGTAATGCAGCCGAGATGGATGCACAGGAGATTATCAACTACATCGCAACCGCGCCCAAGAAAACGCCCGTCAAACTGTACGTGCGCGAAAAGCCGGGCATGAAGGTCCAGTGGGGCAATGCGCACGTCTACGGCGGTCGTCGTGGCAAGACCGTCTTTGGTGACTGGGATGAGCTCAAGGCACTCCTCGACGCCAACGCCGACTCCATCGACTACTACGACGTAGAGAACGACTGCCGCAACTCCGCCGTGCCCATGCTCGACCTCAAGGGCATCAACGCCCGCATCGAGCCGGGCGCGATTATCCGTGACCGCGTCGAGATCGGCGACCGCGCCGTCATCATGATGGGTGCCATTATCAACATCGGCTCCGTCATTGGCGAAGGCTCCATGATCGACATGGGCGCCGTGCTGGGCGGCCGCGCCACCGTGGGCAAGAACTGCCACATCGGCGCCGGCACCGTGCTGGCAGGCGTTGTGGAGCCCGCCAGCGCCACGCCCGTCATCATCGAAGACGATGTCATGATCGGCGCCAACGCCGTGGTCCTGGAGGGTGTGCACGTAGGCAAGGGCGCCGTCGTTGCCGCCGGCGCCGTGTGCGTCGAGGACGTCCCCGCCG
>CABUZK010000029.1 GCA_902496115.1 uncultured Collinsella sp.
AATTCAATGGTGGGCGATGAGGGATGTCCGCGTGCGGCTGGCGCCGTCCGCGCCCCGCTTCGTCGCTTCGCTCCTCGCGTGCTGCGCTGGAAAACGCTTCGCGTTTCCTCAGCTCCGCACCCTTGCGGGTTCGAATCCCATGCACCGGGCCCAAAAAAGAAAGGCCTCCATCGCTGGAGGCCTAACAATTCAATGGTGGGCGATGAGGGATTCGAACCCCCAGCCTTGTGCGTGTAAAGCACCTGCGCTAACCGTTGCGCCAATCGCCCGCAGGGACTGAGTATAGCGGAAACCCCGTGCTGTTCACCGCTAATTCATAACGAAATCTAAGCGGCGACTTCGGTGCCCTTGTTCTCGTCGATAAAGAAACGCTTGTACCAGATGAGGAACGTCAGCGTGGTATAGATCTTGCGCTGGTTGAGCGCGCGACCCTCAAAGTGATCGTCGAGCAGTTTCATGAGCGCATCGGTGTCAAAGAAATCAGCAGCCCACGGTGCGGTGAAGTATTCCTTTACGTAGTCGTAGTACTTTTGCTCGCGCAGCCAGAACTTGACCGGTACGGGGAAGCCCACCTTCTTGCGCGTTGCCCACTCGTCGGGCAGCGTGCGGTTGGCAGCGTGACGCAGAACGAGCTTGCAGCCTTCTTCGTTAACACGGTAGTTGGCGGGAATGTGCTCGGCAAACTCCATGACCTTCTTGTCCAGAAACGGGACGCGAAGCTCCAGAGAATGCGCCATGCACATCTTGTCGGCCTTGAGCAGAATGTCGCCCGGTAGCCACATGTTCATATCCAGATACTGTTTCTTGGAAAGCTCGCAGCAGTTGGGAACCTGCTTGTAGTACTCGGCGCACATCTCGGCGGCGTTCTTGCCGGTGTCATAAGCGGGCTTGAGCACCTCGTCGACTTCGGAGGGATCGAACACCTTTGCCTGACCCACATACCAGCGCTCGGGAACCTCGGCGCATTTCGTCAGGAAGTTGTGACCCTTAAAGTAGGGGAGATGCTGAACGAGTGAGCCCAGGGCGCGACGTATGCCGAGCGGCACGCGCTTCTTAAAAGTGCGCATCTCGGGGGTGTCCTCGTACCACTCATAGCCGGCAAACAGCTCGTCGGCACCCTCGCCCGAAAGGACGACGGTGACCTCCTTGGAAGCCATCTGCGCCAGATAGTACAGCGGCACGCTGGACAGGTTCGATTGCGGCTCGTCCATGTGGTACTGGATATCGGGCAGTGCATCAAAGAACTCGTCGGCGGTAATCATCTTGCGCACGTTCTTGATGCCCAGCTTGTCGGAAAGCTCGGCGGCGTAGTTGGTCTCGTTGAAGTTCTTGTAATCGAA
The DNA here is from genome assembly GCA_902496115.1 of uncultured Collinsella sp. Taxonomy (GTDB): domain Bacteria; phylum Actinomycetota; class Coriobacteriia; order Coriobacteriales; family Coriobacteriaceae; genus Collinsella. The sequence continues at coordinate 1,341 of CABUZK010000029.1, forward strand.
GCCGACAGAATACGTGGTGTCGGGCATGAGACAGGCAGCGATGTAGCTAGAATCGACACCGCCGGAGAGGAGCGAACCAACCTTAACATCGGCGATTCGGTGCGCAGCGACGCTTTCGTGCACGACCTTGTCGCACTCGTCCACGTACTCCTCGAAGGTCTTGGAGTTGTCGTCGGTGAAGTCACAGCTCCAGTAACGCTTGATGTCCATGGTGTTGGTCGTCAGGTCATACGTAAAACAATGCGCCGGGGCAAGCTTGAACACGCCCTTAAAGAAGGTCTCCTCCGTGGCGGGGAACTGCAGCGTCAGGTAGGGGCGCAGCGCGTCGTGGTTGACAGCCTTCTCAAACTTGGGATGGTCCAGGAAGCTCTTGATCTCGGAGCCAAACAGCAGTGAGCCATCGGATGCCTGGTAGTAATAGAACGGCTTGATACCAAAGATGTCACGAGCACCAAAGAGTTTGTTCTTGTTCTGGTCGTGAATCACGAACGCGTACATGCCGCGCAGACGGTTGACCAGGTCCTCGCCCCACTCCTCGTAACCGTGTACCAGGACTTCGGTATCAGCGTTGCAGTGGAAGGCGTAGCCGGCCGCCTCCAGCTCGGCACGAAGCTCCTGGAAGTTGTAGATCTCTCCGTTGAAGACAATCGTGACCTTGCCGTCGTCGCTCGACATGGGCTGGGCTCCAGCTTCGGAAAGATCGAGAATCGAAAGACGACGAAAACCAAGGGCAACGTTGTCGACGATATGCTGGCCGCCCATATCGGGACCACGGTGGATGATGCGATTCATCATGGCCGTGAGAACCAGCTCACTCTGTTCATCTGTACCGGTAAAACCGACAAAACCGCACATGCAAGATCCTTTCTGCTGACGGCTCAGGTGTACTGCCGCAAGGATTGCGGCAGCTGATGTCAAATAATCTTTACTATCATGCCAATCTTTTGTTTCGTGATAGGGCATAAGCGCCGAGCGAACCGAAAAAACCACGTCCCGATCTTCAGGCGAAGCGGCGGGACGTGGTTGCGAACGCTATGTTAAAGAACAGCACCCAGATTTCCTTGGTTTTACACGGGGTGAACACTGTTGCCATTTATTAGACCACGGCACAGTCCATGCAATTTTTTAGAAGGCTGTGATGCGCGCAAGGTCAGGTGGCATATTAGGATGGTTGATAATACAGAATGTTTCATCGTTTCTGCCGCGGGACGTCTTCTGCCCTTTAAGGCTGAATTTAGCGAGAGAGGTCTTTGTATGTCGAGTCCGACACAAGAGAAGCTAACTCTGATGCGCTATATAGAGTTGCTCGAGGAAGATGACCTTGTTGTTTCCAGACCGAGCGCTTCGTGCGACCAGCGCATTGAGTTTGCGACTGATGACTCGCGCCAGGTGCGTCCGGGCACGTTGTTTGTCTGCAAAGGCCGTGCGTTTAAGCGCGAGTACCTGCTTTCGGCAATCGCCGATGGCGCCGTGGCCTACGTTTCCGAGGTCGATTACGATGTTGATCTTCCCGCGGTGATTGTGAGCGATATTCGTCGCACGCTCGCCGTGGTGGCAGATGCCTTTTATGGGCACCCGTCGGGTAAGGTGAAGGTCTGCGCCTTTACAGGCACCAAGGGCAAGTCGACCTGCAGCTTTTATCTGCGCGGCATCCTCGCCAACGAGGCCAAGCTTACGGGCTGTCATCGACCCGCTCTTAATACGGGCATTGAGTTCGACGACGGCATCGAGACGGGCCCTTCCAAGCTGACGACCCCCGAATCCTTCCTGCTGCAGTCTCGCATCGCACATGCTGCGGAGGCGGGTGCCCCGTGGCTGGTTATGGAGGCATCGAGTCAGGGCCTCAAATACGAGCGTACGGGCAAGATTGACTTTGAAGTCGGCGCCTTTACCAATATCGGCGAGGATCACATTTCGCCGATTGAGCATCCGACGCTTGAGGATTACTTTGCCAGCAAGCTCAAAATCTTCTTGCAGAGCCGTTTTGCCGTGGTCAATCTCGATATGGATAAGGTCGATCGCGTGCTCGAGGCGGCATCTCGTTGCGAACGTACGGTGACGTTCTCCCTGACCGACGAGCGTGCCGACGTGCTTGCGCTGGCGATTCGCAATGGCGACTGCGGCGTGGTGGCAACGGTGCGCACGCCCCGTTTTACGCGTGACATTGTGATTCCCACGCCGGTTAAGTTCAATGTGTCCAACGCGCTTGCCGCTATTGCCTGCGCCGAGGCCCTGGGCATTTCCGAAGAGGGTATCGCCCATGGCTTTGAGGGCGTCTTCGTTCCCGGTCGTATGGAGCTCTATCCGTCCGTATCGGGCAAAATCCTGGGCATCGTCGATTTTGCACATAACGGCATGAGCCTCGAGACACTCCTGCGCGACTTGCGCGAGAACTATCCCGAGCGTGAGCTGGCGGTTGTATTTGGCGCTACGGGCGGTAAGGGTGTCGATCGACGCACCACGATGGGCATCGCCGCTGGCAAGTATGCCGACCGAATCGTGATTACCGAGGATGACCCCGGCCCCGAGGATGTCGAGGACATCTGCGCCGAGATCGCGCGCAACGTTCAAGCGCAGGGAAATGATAACTGGCAAATCGTGACTGATCGCGTTGCCGCTATCGAGACTGCCGTGCGCGAAACTGTCCGTCCTGCCGTGGTCATCGTGACCGGTAAGGGCGAGGAAGAGTGTATGCTGCGCAAGAACGGACCCGAGCCTTGTGAGCGCGACGGTTCGATTCTCAAGCGCACCCTTGCGGCGTACGACGCCTAGACCAGCCCCTTCTATGTAAACGGAGTGACCATGTCCCACAACATCCTGCCGACCGTTGCCGAGCTTTCGGGCGAGATGCGCGAGCGCCTTGCCAAGGTCAAGTATGTCTTTACCGATCTGGACGCCACGATGCTCGCCCCCGGCTCGTGCGTGCTGCGCGATAACGACGGCAATCCCTCGACCAAGCTCGTCGAGGCGGTTGTCGCGCTCGCCCGTGCCGGCATCCAGGTGGTTCCCACCTCGGGTCGCAATCGCACCATGATCCATGAGGACGCCCGCGTGCTCGGCCTCAACTCCTACATCGGCGAGATGGGCGGCCTGGTCATGTACGACCTCAAGGCCAACGACTGGGAGTACCTGACGGGCGACATGCCCTACGACCCCGCCTGCGGTCTCACGCCGCACCAGGTGATCGAGCAGACCGGCGTGTGCGAGAAGATCCTTGCCCGCTGGCCGCACAAGATCGAATACCACAACGACATGTCGACCGGCTACAAGTACCGTGAGGTCACCGTCGGCATGCGCGGCGATGTGCCCGACGATGAGGTCCAGGCCATCCTGGACGAGGCCGGCTGCGGTCTGGTCTGGGCTTGCAACGGCCATCTGACTCACCTGTCCAAGCCGACGACGCTCGAGCTTAATCGCGTCGAGGACGGCCGCGCCTTCAACATCAATCCGGCGGGTCTCAACAAAGGCGTTGCCATTGCGCGCTTCTGCGAGCACCTGGGGATCGAGCGCGAGGAGACGCTTGCGCTCGGCGACTCCGAGTCCGACTTCTACATGGCCGACCATGTTGGCATGTTCTGCCTGGTCGAGAACGGTCTGACGAGCGCCGGTGCCCCGGAGTTCTTGGATGCCTGCGACAATGCCTATATTACGCGCGGCAAGATTGTCGACGGTTGGGTGGCAACGGCCGAGCTGTTGGTCGCGGCCCGTTCGTAGCGCGACGCATCACGCATGGTCGCATTTTTCGAGAGAGAATCTGGTGAGGTAATGTCCGATATCGATAATCTGGCCGGGGACACGCGTCCGATCGGCGTGTTCGACTCGGGCCTGGGCGGCTTAACGGTCGCGCGCGCGATCGCAACGGCGCTTCCGCACGAGTCCGTCTACTATTTCGGTGACACTAAACGCTGCCCTTATGGCACCCGCACCGAGGACGAGGTTCGCTCGTTTGCGCTGCAGGCGGGCCGCTGGCTATCGAGGCACGACGTTAAGATCATGGTCATCGCCTGTAACACGGCGACCGCCGCGGCCTTGCGTCTGGCTCAGCAAGTGCTCGACGTTCCCGTGATCGGCGTGATCGCCCCGGGCGCACGCGCCGCCATCAACAGCACGCGTACGCGTCGCGTGGGCGTGCTCGCCACCAACCTCACCATTCGCTCGGGCGCCTACACGCGCGCCATCCAGGATTTGGATGCTGGTGTCGATGTGTATGGCTGCCCGGCTTCGAGCTTTGTCGAGGTCGTCGAGCACGAGCTCGCCTCGGGCGCGCATCTGCAGGAGCAGTGGCTCGAGAACGAGGATATTTTTGATACGCCAGCCGTTCGCGCGCTGGTCGGCACCACAGTCGAGCCGCTGCACGATCGTGGCATCGATACCGTGGTACTCGGCTGCACGCATTTCCCGCTGCTGGTGGGTCCCATCCGCCATGCGCTAGGACCCGGGGTGCGCGTGGTGAGCTCCGCCGAGGAGACCACCCGCGAGCTGACCGATATCCTCACGCGCCGTGAGCAGCTGGCGGGCGATGCCGCCGAGCCACAGCATCGCTTTGCCACCACGTCTGACAACATTGCCGAGTTTGCGGTGGCGGGTAGCTTTATCTTTGGCCAGCCGCTTAAAAGCATCGAGCATGTCGATATCGACGAACTCGGTTAGGCTCGCAATGTCGCCGGAGGCTTCGCCACATCTTTTGCCGAAAGGATAGTTCCATGGAATACATGCAGGTTAACCGCGCCAACGGCCGCGCCGCCAACGAGCTGCGCCCCGTTAAGCTCACCCGCGGCGTCATGAAGCACGCCCACGGCTCGTGCCTGGCCGAGTTCGGCGACACGCGCGTACTGTGCGCCGCCACCATCGAGGAGGGTGTGCCTGGTTGGCGCAAGGGCGCCAAGGCCGGCTGGGTAACGGCGGAATATGCGATGCTACCGGCCTCGACCGGTAAACGCTGCAAGCGCGAGCATGCCAACCGCAAGGGCCGCTCCATGGAGATCGAGCGGCTTATCGGCCGCAGCCTGCGTACCGTCGTCAATATGAAGGCGCTCGGCGAGTACACCGTTACCGTCGACTGCGATGTGATCCAGGCCGATGGCGGCACGCGTACGGCGAGCATTACCGGCGCCTGGGTGGCGCTGCACGACGCCCTTGCCATGTGGGTCGAGGCGGGCAAACTCGAGCGCATCCCGCTCACGGGCCAGGTTGCCGCCATTTCCATGGGCGTCGTCGACGGCAATACCCTGCTCGACTTGGATTATTCCGAGGACAGCCACGCCGAGGTCGACATGAACCTCGTCGCCACCGATTCTGGTGAGATGATCGAACTCCAGGGTACCGGCGAGCAGGCGCCCTTCGACCGCAAGCGTCTCAACGCCCTGCTCGACCTGGGCGATAAGGGTATCGCCGAGCTCATCGAGCTTCAGCGCCAAGCCCTCGCCTAACCTGCCAAAAAGGGACAGGTTTATTTTGGCAGGTTTTATCTGGGAAAACGTCGAAGTATAAGACTGCCGTTGATTGAGACGGGAGAGAGGCCGAAGTCCTCGTCGTCCTCAACTCGGCATTGCTATAGAGACAAAGGAGGCCAGCTATGGCACTTGAGAAGATTGACATCGACACTCTCGACCCGGCGGCGACCATCGTCGTGGCAACCGGCAACGCCCATAAGCTCACCGAGATCGAGGCCATTTTGGGCAAGGTCATGCCCGAGGTGCGCTTTGTGGCGCTCGGTCAGCTGGGCGATTTTGAGGACCCCGAGGAAAACGGCACGACGTTTTTGGAGAACGCCATCATCAAGGCGCAGGCTGCCGTTGAGGAGACGGGCCTTATGGCCATCGCCGACGATTCTGGCTTGGTCGTCGACGCGCTGGACGGCGAGCCGGGCGTGTATAGCGCGCGCTATGCGGGCGTGCATGGCGACGATGCCGCCAACAACGCCAAGCTTCTCGTTAACCTGGAAGGCGTGGCAGACGAGGATCGTACCGCGCGCTTTATGAGCGTCGTCGCGCTTATCGATACGGACGGCCTGGTCACCTATGGCGAGGGCGCCTGCGAGGGCGTTATCGCGCACGAGGGCCGCGGCGATCACGGCTTTGGCTACGACCCGCTGTTCCTGCCGGTCGATACGCCGGGCAAGACCATGGCCGAGCTCACGACGGACGAGAAGAACGCCATCAGCCATCGTTTCCATGCGCTCGAGCATCTGTCCGCTAAGCTGACGGGCGAGGAGTAGGCCGTGCGTGCGGTGGTACAGCGCGTGCTCAACGCCGGCGTGACAGTCGACGGCGAGTGCGTGGGCCGTATTGGACGCGGCTACCTGGTGCTGCTGGGCGTGGGCCACGGCGACACACGCGCCGAAGCCGACAAGCTGTGGGGCAAGCTCCGCGGGCTGCGTATCAACGAGGATGAGAACGGCAAGACCAACTTGGCGCTGGCGGATGTCGACGGCGAGGTGCTCGTGGTGTCGCAGTTCACGCTGTTTGCCGACTGCCGCCACGGCCGCCGTCCGTCGTTTACGGACGCCGGCGCGCCCGATGTCGCTAACGAACTTTACGAGTACTTTCTGACACTCGTCGCTCAGGACGTTGAGCATGTGGCGCACGGTATCTTTGGCGCCGATATGAAGGTCGACCTGGTCAACGACGGTCCGTTCACCATCGTCCTCGACACCGATAGTCTGTAAGTAGTCAATTTGGGACCGGGCTTTTTTAGCTGCTTGCGTATGGCTGCAACAGGGTGCTATAGTATTAGAGTTTTGTCTATCTTAGGGGTATTATCCCCTTTTTGAATTGCACCCTCTGGAGGCCCTATTCATGGAAGAGATGGAAGTCAATCACGTCGACGACATCCACGAGAAGCTGACCGATATGGTGGGCGATCGCGTCAAGGTTAAGGCCAACATGGGCCGTACCCGCGTCATCGAGCGCATGGGCACCATCAAGAGCGTCCACCCCGCTGTCTTTATCGTTGAGGTTGACGAGCGTCGCGGCCGCAAATCGCGTCAGTCCTACCAGTACATCGATGTCCTTACCGGCCAGGTCGAACTGTTCGACCCCGAGAGCGGCGAACATATCTTTACCCCGCTCGGCAACCAGCTCGAGGAGCACTAACGGTGACCGATCGGTCCCTCATCCTTACCGCGCCGGCAAAGATTAACCTCTATCTGGGGGTTCATACCGAGCGCGACGCCCGCGGCTATCACAGGGTCGATTCCCTGATGGCAGCCGTCGGTCTAGCCGATGCCGTGACGGTCACGCCGGCGCAGGCGTTGACCGTCCAGACGGTTCCGGCATCCGATTTTCCCATGCAAAAAAATACGGCCTATCGGGCGGCAATCGCTATGGCCGAGCGTTACGGTCGCGATGCCAACGTGTGCGTGACGATCGAAAAGCGTATCCCGCTGTGCGCCGGCCTGGGAGGTCCTTCGACGGATGCCGCTGCGGTCATTGTTGCCTTGGCCGAGCTGTGGGGTATCGACCGTGCCGACCCCGCGCTCGATGACATCGCTCGCGGTATCGGCGCCGACGTGCCGTTCTTTTTGCACACGAGTCCCGCACTCTACGTCGGCGGGGGAGATGTGCTGGCCACTGAGTATCCTGTGCTTCCGGCGACACCTGTCGTATTGGTCAAACCGCACGAGACGAGCGTTTCAACGGTTGAAGCGTATCGACGATTTGATGAGAGCCCGGTGCCCGCGGAAAAACCCGATGCGATTGCTTCTGTCTTACGCGCCGGCGATGCCGAGGCGGCATATGCGCTCGTTCATAACAATCTGGGCGTCATATCCGCGCAGATGGAGCCGCGGATCCAGGCGGTTCTCGACTGGCTGCGCGCACAGGAGGGAACCGTTGCCGTGGACGTGTGCGGTTCGGGTGCCTGCTCGTTTGCCATTTGTGATACCGTCGCTGCAGCAGCCCATCTTGCGGGAGCTGCCCAGCAAAATGGCTGGTGGGCCTGCACGACTGAGCTTATTCCCAACACGGTTCAAATCGACGCGCCAAAGAAATAAAAATTTCTCTAGCACGCGGCGAAAATCTTTGTTACTATAGTCGAGCTAACGGGTTGTGGCTCAGTTTGGTAGAGCACTGCGTTCGGGACGCAGGGGTCGCTGGTTCAAATCCAGTCAACCCGACCAGAGCATGAGGAGGGACCGCTTCTTGCGGTCCCTTTTTTTAGCTATTGTTGTGATACCGCGGCACCCGCGGTATACTCATTCGAGCTTGTCTCGCTGTATTGTGGAGGTCTACATGTTTGGACTGAGGGCTCCTGAGCTCATCATTATTCTCATCGTTGTCTTGATCATCTTCGGGCCTAAGAACCTGCCGAAGCTCGGCAAGTCTCTCGGCTCTACCGTCAAGAATATCCGCGAGGGTATGGAGGGCGACGATAAGGGCGAAACCAAGCAGGCCGAGGACGTTGTGGTCGAGGAGTCCAAGGAGGACAAGGAGATCGCAGAGCTCGAGGCCAAGCTCGCTGCTGCCAAGAAAAAGCAGGCAGAGGACAGCGACGCGGACGCAGAGTAGTCCCATCCCTTTGGGGTGAGCACCTGACCGGCTTGCCCGCAGGCTAGCCGGTCTTTTTCGTTTTGTTGACAGTTGATCGTTACATCATAGTTGGGGAGATATCCGTATGGACGCAAGCCAGATCGTACTGACCGCTGAGGGCCGCCAGAAGCTCGTCGAGGAGCTCGCTTGGCGTGAGGGCGATTACGCCAAGGAGATCGTCGAGGACATCAAGGAAGCCCGCGCGTTCGGCGACCTTTCGGAGAACTCCGAGTACGATGCCGCCAAGGACAAGCAGGCCCAGAATGCTGCTCGCATTGCCGAGATTCAGGCTATCCTCGCCAACGCTCAGGTTGCTGCCACCACGGGCGATCTGACCGTCTCCATCGGTTCCACCGTTTCTCTGATCGATCCCAACGGTGAGGTCATGGAAGTCACGCTCGTCGGTACCACCGAGACCAACTCGCTCGAGCACAAGATCTCTAACGAGTCTCCGGTCGGTCACGCCATCATCGGTCACGGCGAGGGCGACTCCGTTGAGGTCGTTACGCCTTCTGGCAAGACCCGCGTCTACACCATCGCCAAGATCGCACGCTAGACCACGGTCCCGCGTAAAGGTATGTTTTCGCTCCCTGGGACCGAATCCTGGGGAGCGTTTTAGTTTGAGGAGCTAACTTATGGCAGAGAACCAGAACGTCGCCGATCAGGCCTCGACGCTCAACGACGAGCGCGCCACGCGTCTGGCAAAGCGCGCCGCCCTGTTCGAGGCGGGCCAGAACCCCTATCCCGAGCACTCCGAGATCGAGGACTATGTCGTCGACATTGAGGCCAAATATGCCGATCTTGCCGATGGCGAGGATACTGAGGACGTCGTGAAGATCGGCGGCCGCGTGGTCGCCAAGCGCGGTCAGGGCAAGATCATGTTTATCGTCGTGCGCGACGCTACCGCCGAGATTCAGCTGTTCTGCCGTATTAACGACATGGACGAGGCGGCCTGGAGCACGCTTAAGGCCCTCGACTTGGGCGATATCCTGGGCGTGACCGGCGTGGTCGTGCGCACCAAGCGCGGCCAGCTTTCCGTCGCCCCCAAGAGCGCGACGCTGCTCTCCAAGGCCGTTCGCCCGCTGCCCGAGAAGTTCCATGGCCTCTCCGACAAGGAGACCCGCTATCGTCAGCGCTATGTCGACCTGATTGCCAACGACGATGTTCGCGAGACCTTCCGCAAGCGCTCGCAGATTCTCTCCACCTTCCGCCGCTTTATGGAATCTGACGGCTACATGGAGGTCGAGACCCCCATCCTGCAGACCATTCAGGGCGGCGCTACTGCCAAGCCGTTCATTACGCACTTCAACGCGCTCGATCAGGAGTGCTACCTGCGCATTGCTACCGAGCTGCACCTCAAGCGCTGCATCGTCGGTGGCTTTGAGCGTGTCTTCGAGATCGGCCGCATCTTCCGTAACGAGGGCATGGACCTTACCCACAACCCCGAGTTCACCACGATGGAGGCCTACCGTGCCTTCTCCGACCTCGAGGGCATGAAGGCGCTCGCCCAGGGTGTCATCAAGGCTGCCAACAAGGCCATCGGCAACCCCGAGGTCATTGAGTACCAGGGTCAGACCATCGATCTTTCCGGTGAGTGGGCAAGCCGTCCCATGACCGACATCGTCTCGGACGTGCTCGGCAAGCAGGTCACCATCGACACGCCGGTCGAGGAGCTTGCCGCCGCCGCACGCGAGAAGGGCCTGGAGATCAAGCCCGAGTGGACTGCTGGCAAAATTATCGCCGAGATTTACGATGAGCTGGGCGAGGACACCATCGTCAACCCGACCTTCGTATGCGATTACCCCATCGAGGTCAGCCCGCTTGCCAAGCGTTTTGAGGACGATCCGCGCCTGACGCACCGCTTTGAGCTGGTCATCGCCGGCCACGAGTACGCCAACGCATTCTCCGAGCTCAACGACCCGGTCGACCAGGCCGAGCGCTTTGCTGCCCAGATGGCTGAGAAGGCCGGCGGCGACGACGAGGCTATGGAGTACGACGAGGACTACGTGCGCGCCCTCGAGTACGGTATGCCTCCCGCGGGCGGCATCGGCATCGGCATCGACCGCGTGGTCATGCTGCTCACCAACCAGGCTTCCATTCGCGACGTCCTGCTGTTCCCGCACATGAAGCCCGAGAAGGGTTTCCAGTCCGGTGCCGCCGCTGCCAAGGCCGCCGAGGCCGGCAACGCCGCAAGCCCGTTCGTCAAGCCGCTCAAGCCCACGCTCGATTACTCCAAGATCGCCGTTGAGCCGCTGTTCGAGGAGTTCGTCGACTTTGATACCTTCTCCAAGAGCGATTTCCGCGCTGTGAAGGTCAAGGCATGCGAGGCCGTCAAGAAGTCCAAGAAGCTGCTGAACTTTACGCTCGACGACGGCACCGGCACCGACCGCACCATCCTCTCCGGCATCCATGGCTACTATGAGCCCGAGGACCTGGTCGGCAAGACCCTGCTCGCCATCACCAACCTGCCTCCGCGCAAGATGATGGGTATTCCCAGCTGCGGCATGCTGATCAGCGCCATCCACGAGGAGGAGGGCGAGGAGCGCCTCAACCTGATTCAGCTCGACGCTTCCATCCCCGCCGGCGCAAAGATGTACTAACTAGTTACGCGGTTTTACCAAACCGCGTAACGGCTCGACGCTGCGCGGGCCGCATTTGGACAATCTGACGTTCAACTTCAAGGGCGCGACCAGAAGGTCAGCGCCCTTTCGTTTCACGTCACCTTGTCACAAATGCGGCCCGCTCGCTGACTTTTGCTCAACCTATGGTGTCATCTCGTCCCAAAAGGACCTTGCTCGCTCTGGCGGGCTTTCGCTGTCGTTGCCAAAACATCGGCGTTGCCTTGGCCGTCAATAGTCATTGGGGCGTTCTTAAACGACTACCCAACGGCTATTGCGCACATGGCTCGCATGACAGCCGTCTCTTTTATGTTTCCTTTAGCCGTTGCTGCTTAGGATGGGGGTTAGTCGGTAGGAAGGGAGTGTCTATATGGACGACGCGAGCGAGCGTGCAATCGAAGAGGACATGCTCGATCAGTTCAATTACTTTGACGATGAGGATGAGGAGCTGATCGATCGTCGCGAGCCGGCATCGCTTGACTCATTTGATCTGGTCGATGAAGAGCCCGACGAGGACGAGGGTGAATCAACGGAGCCCCCACAGCCTTCGCGCCTTGACTCGCTGCTTTCGAGAGCCCCCCTACACCACGGCGTTCGTGCCGGCGCGCTCCATATGAAAACTGACTGGCACCAGATTGTGACGGCAGGCGATGAGCTTGCCGTCGATGCGCCGCTCACCGATAAGTCATCCATCATCTGCCGCACCGGTATGCTTATGCTGGCAAGCGGAACAGGTGCCTGGCGCGTGCGCGATACCATGAATCGTGTTGCCGCTGTACTCGGCGTCACGATTCACATCGACCTGAGTCTCCTGTCGTTTGAGTGCACCTGCATCGAAGATGGCCACTGCTTTAACGAGGTCGTCAGCCTACCCACAACGGGGGTCAATACTCATCGCATTTGGATGATGGAGAGCTTCTTAAAGGAAATCGAGACATACGGCCGCCGGTTTACCGTGCACGAATACCACGAGATGCTCAAGACCGTTGAGAGCTCAAAGCCCGATTACGCTCCCTGGCAACAGGGCCTTGCGGCAGCCTGTGCTTGCGGCGCCTTCGTCTTTTTGCTCGGCGGCGGCCCTATCGAGATGGCCTGTGCATTCGTAGGCGCTGGTGTCGGCAACTTTGCTCGCTCCCATATTCTCAAGCAGGGTCTTGGCCAGTTTAGCGCGCTGACGACTGGTGTTGCGCTCGCCTGCGTTTCGTATCTGCTGGCATTGCTCGGCCTTGGCCAGGTCATTCCAGGGGCAATGTCGCACCAAGAAGGCTATATCGGCGCCATGCTCTTTGTGATTCCCGGCTTTCCCCTCATTACGGCAGGCCTCGACATCGCTAAGCTCGACATGCGAAGCGGCATCGAGCGTCTTTCGTATGCTGTGTCGATTATTGTGATGGCGACCCTCGTAGGCTGGATGGTTGCCGAGTGTGTGGGACTGGCGCCGGATGACTTCGCCCCGCTTGGTCTCTCACCGCTGGCTCTTACGCTCTTGCGCATGCTGATGAGCTTTATCGGCGTATTTGGCTTCTCGGTTATGTTCAACAGTCCGGTAAAGATGGCAGCGGCGGCAGGGCTCATCGGCGCCGTGTCTAATACCTTGCGCCTTACGCTCGTCGATGCGCCGACGCTGCTTCCCTTCTTGGGCCTGAGTGCGGGCATGCCTCCCGAGGCGGCTGCGTTTACCGGTGCGCTGGTATCGGGGCTGCTCGCGAGCTTAGCCGAAATCAAGCTCACCTACCCACGCATCGCCCTCACGGTGCCATCGATTGTCATTATGGTGCCAGGCTTGTATCTGTATCGCTCGATGTATTACATGTGCACCTTCGACACGGTCAATATGCTCGGCTGGTTTGTGCGTGCAGTGCTCATCGTGGCGTTTTTGCCCGTTGGCCTGGGTGTGGCGCGTACGCTCACCGACCCTCGCTGGCGCCACACCAGCTAATTGGTGCAAGGGGGCAGATCACTTTGTACCAAATGAGTTGCGGTGAAATAGGGACTGAATTGCTGTTTAAAGGGTCAAAACAGTCCGTATTCCACCGCAACTTATGGGGTCGGGGATTATTGGTGCCCTGCATCTTCATAAACTCAACGCTTACGAAGCGCGTGCCGTTCGTGTTAGGGTAGTTCCACCACATAAGTAGTCGCAGACGCACGTATCACGGGCGGGCGAGATGAAGTCCCAACAGCTCCATCTCGCCCGCCCGTTTTTGTTGCGTGGTGCCGCGGCGTAACACAGAAAGGACCATGCCCTTTATGCCTATCAACAAACGAGAGAGCCTGCTGTTCACCTTTATCATGTGCTTTTGCATGGTGCTCTGGATGAGCATCTACAACGTTGCCCTGCAGCATGGGGCCATCAACGGCGAGGTTGTTGCCGCCGCGTGGCTCGGCTTCCCCGTTGCCTACGTTTTTGCTATGTGCTGCGACTGGTTTGTTGCCAGCCCCCTTGCCAAGGGTTTCGCTTTTAAATTCCTGGTCACGCCGGGTAAGAGCTCACCGCTTGCCATGACGCTCGCCGTCAGCTCCTGCATGGTCGTTCCCATGGTCATCATCATGTCGCTCTACGGCGCGTGCGAAGGCCTGTTCCATATGCCCGGCGGCCCGCTTGCCAATTTGCAGGCGCTGCCGATGATGTGGCTCGTCAACATTCCGCGCAACTTTATCATGGCCCTGCCCTGGAACCTGCTGGTGGCTGGTCCGGTTGCTCGCTTTGTCTTCCGTCGCGCCTTCCCCATGGGCACGGTCTTTGCCGAGCCACACATGGAGCTCGTGCACATGCCGGGTGCTCCCGCTGCCGATGCCTTCAATGACGTTGCCGAGAGCATGGACGCCGAGCTTGCCTGCTAGGCAACAACCTCTAACCTAGAGCGTCCGCCGCACCCGGCGATTCCTTTTTTGTAGACGTTGTCGTATAGCTGCATGCGGAAAAGGCTCCAACGGTTAACATATACTCCATATGGGTAAAGAGACCAAAGCGCCGCCACGAGTGGCGCTTTGCGTTTGAAAAACTAGCTCGTCTAAGAGGAACTAGCATGTTAGACCGTTTTACCGATCGCGCGCGCAAGGTCATGTCCATGGCCAAGCAAGAGGCGCTCGATCTTCACTCAAATAAGGTGGGTACCGAGCATCTGCTGCTCGCGCTCGCCAAGGAGGACGAGGGCATTGCCGCCGAGGCGCTGCGCTCGCTCGATATCTCCTACGATGACATCATGGACACACTCAAAGAGGTCCAGACTACCGTTCCCGAGCCCAGCGAGGAGACCGAGGCCGCTAAGCTCGCCTTTACGCCGCTCGTCATCAGCGTGATGGAGCGCTCCTTCCGCGTGGCACGCGAGAACAACCAGACCTATGTGTCGACCGAGCACCTGCTCATCGGTATCGTCGAAGAGGGCAACGGCGTGGCCATGGACATCCTCATGCGCCTGGGTGTGTCGTCCGCTTCCATTAAAAAAGCCATCGAGAAGCTTACCGCCAAGGATCAGGACAAGAAGCGTCCGCTCGCCGGCGCCGGTGCCGGGCGTCCCGGTGCGGGCCTGCCGTTCTTTAGCGGTTCGGACGCCTCGCAGCAAAAGGGGGGCGGCACCGATACACTCAAGCAGTTCGCCACCAACCTTACGCAGAAAGCACGCGACGGCGAGCTCGACCCCGTGATCGGTCGCGAAAAGGAAGTCCAGCGCATGATGGAGATCCTTTCGCGCCGCACCAAGAACAACCCGCTTATCTTGGGTGACCCCGGCGTGGGCAAGACGGCCATCGTCGAGGGCCTGGCGCAGCAGATCGCTGCCGGCAACGTGCCCGAGAACCTCATGAACCAGAATATCTGGACGCTCGACCTGCCGGGCCTCGTCGCGGGCGCCAAGTATCGCGGCGAGTTTGAGGAGCGCCTCAAGAACGTGATACAGGAGGCAACCGAGGCCGACGACGTCATCCTGTTTATCGACGAGATGCACACCATCATCGGTGCCGGTTCTGCCGAGGGATCCATCGATGCAAGCTCCATGCTCAAGCCCGTGCTCGCGCGCGGCGCTTTCCAGATCATCGGTGCCACGACGGCAGAGGAGTTCCGCAAGTACCTCACCAAGGATCCGGCCTTTGAGCGTCGCTTCCAGACCATCGATGTCGAGGAGCCGAGCGTCGAGGACACGGTCAAGATCCTGACCGCGCTCAAGCCGCGCTACGAGGAGCACCACCATGTGCGTTATACGCAGGGTGCTATCGAGGCCGCCGCGAACCTTTCCAACCGCTACATCCAGGATCGCTTCCTGCCCGATAAGGCCATCGATCTCATCGACGAGGCCGGTGCCCGCGCCCGCATTGCCGCCAATCGCGCGCCCGAGCCGGTGCGCGAGGCCGAGCATCGCGTCGAGGAGCTCAAGGCTGCCGCACAGGAGGCCACCGAGAGCGACGACATGAACAAGGCCGCCGAGATTACCGAGCAGCAGAAAGCTGCCGAGATTGAGCTTGCCGAGGCCAAGGCTGCCTGGACGGCCGAGCTCGACGCGAGCCCGCTCACTATTGACGTGAGCCAGATCGCCGATATCGTGTCCGTGACCTCGGGCGTGCCGGTGTCCTCGCTTACCGAGAGCGAGAGCCGTCGCCTGCTACAGGCCGAAAGCGTGCTCAAGACCCGCATTATCGGCCAGGACGAGGCCGTCGAGGCCGTTGCCAAGGCCGTGCGCCGCAGTCGCTCGCCGCTCAAGGATCCGCGTCGCCCCGGCGGTAGCTTTATCTTCCTGGGTCCCACCGGCACGGGCAAGACCGAGCTCGCCAAGACGCTCGCCGAGTATCTCTTTGGCAGCAAGGACGCGCTCATCAGCTTCGACATGTCGGAGTTCGGCAGCGAGTTCGAGGTCTCCAAGCTTATCGGTAGCCCCCCGGGCTACGTTGGCCATGACGAGGGCGGTCAGCTCACCAAGGCCGTTCGTCGTCACCCGTACTCGGTCGTGCTGTTCGACGAGATCGAGAAGGCGCACCCCGATATCTTCAACATTCTGCTGCAGGTGCTGGAGGAGGGCCGCCTGACCGATAGCCAGGGCAAAACGGTCGACTTCCGTAATACCGTGATCATCATGACGTCCAACGTGGGCGCCCGCGAGATTGCGCAGGATGCGAGCGTTGGCTTCGGCACCACCGGCGAGCAGGGCCTTACCTCGAGCGAGATTAAGGGCCGTGCAATGGGCGAGCTCAAGCGCCTGTTCCGCCCCGAGCTGCTCAACCGTATCGACGACATCGTGGTGTTCCAGAAGCTTTCGGGCGAGAACCTGACCAAGATCGCGCACCTGCTGGTGGACGACCTGCGTCAGCGCCTGATTGCCAACGGCATGAACATCAAGCTCACCGATGCGGCCTACGACAAGATCGTGGCCGAGGGCACCGACCTCACCAACGGTGCGCGTCCGCTGCGCCGTGCCATTCAAAAGCTCATCGAGGATCCGCTGTCCGAGGAGCTGCTGGCCGGCGAGTGGGGCGAGGGCGATACCGTCCTGTGCGATGTGGCCGACGGCAAGTTTGTCTTTAGCCATGGCACGGGCGAGATCCCGGCACCGCGTCCGGCGGGCACGCTCGGTGGTGATACCGCCCCGGCGGCACCGCACACCGGCAACGCCGCGCCCGTGAGCGGCGGCGTGACCTCGGGCCCCGGCGGCATGATGCAAGCGGGTTCCGGCGCGCTGTAGGGTGTGAAATAGTCTGAATGAAGGGGATGTTCCAGCTGGGACGTCCCCTTTCTAGTAAATACGGTATTTATCCTAAATGCTATACTTAATTAGGGAAAGCGTATAGCAAAAGGAGCCAACATGTCTATGTCGATACTAGACTCACGGCCGGTTCAGATGAACGTGCGCATGGATCGTCAGCTCAAGGATGCCGGGGACGCCGTTTTGGCGCAGATTGGCATGACGCCGTCGCAAGCCGTGAGGGAGCTGTGGCAGTATTTGACCGAGAACGGCCATATGCCCGTAAAAAAGAATAATGACGAAGCCCTGCCTGACGACATACGATCGAAGGCACGTTCATCTCATGTCTCGGAAGGGGCTGCGTTAGTTTCGAGTTTTTACGAACGGTTCTCGATTCAGAGGCCGAGCTCCGATGAAGCCTTAGATTATGACGAGTTATACGACCAAATGATGAGCGAGAGATTTAGCGATTGGATCGAATCATGAGCGGCGTCGGAACGAAGCATACGCTCAAACTGTTAATAGACACGAACGTCTGGCTAGATTACTTTCTTGCTCGTACGAATGCGACCAGGCCGATAGTCGAGCTCTTTTCTCGTGCAGCGGAAGCGGAGGATATCGTCCTTTTCTCGTCCTCCTTGTCTGTCAAAGACGTCTATTACATCTTGGGAAGGACGATGAAGGCCGACGCCCGCCGTGGGGGAGCTCTCACTCCAGAAGCTATCGCCGGTGCCGACGAGACGGCGTGGGCGTGCATCCGCCTGATTCGGCAAAAGTCGATTATTGCCTCGGTCGGTGCAGACGAGGTCTTTGATTCGTTTGTGTTCAAACAGCATCACAATGACTTTGAGGACGACCTGATGCTGGGCGTTGCCAATCGCATCGACGTTGATTACGTCGTGACGGAGGACAAAAATCTCATTAAACATACCAATGGCGTATGCATAAACGTTGATCAAGCGTTGAGGTTGGTTAAAGGGTCCAGCGTCCCTTCGGCGCGGCCCGTCTAACATGCTTTATCTTGATAAAGTGGTGTTTCCCCGCCGTTAGCCGATGATGCGGGGGCGCTCGGCGTTTTCGACTGGTTTATGCACGCAAAGTCTGGGAATATACAAGGCGCATGTCTTACTGTCTAACCAGTTGCGCCAAGGAGGCACCATGGACTACAAGATTACCGGCTACGAGCCCGCCCAGCTGTTCCATTTCTTTGAGGAGGTCAGCGCGATCCCCCGTGGGTCTGGCAACGAGAAGGGCATCAGCGATTTCCTGGTCGCGTTTGCCAAGGAGCGCGGTCTCGATGTGTATCAGGACGAGGTCTACAACGTCATCATTCGCAAGCCCGCATCTGCCGGTGCCGAGAACGCCCCGACCGTGATGTTGCAGGGTCATATCGACATGGTGTGCGACAAGTTGGGCTCCGTTGAGCACGACTTTACGACCGATGGTATCGACCTGGTCGTCAAGGATGGTGTCCTTACCGCCAACGGCACCACCCTGGGTGCCGACAACGGCATTGCCGTCGCGCTTATGCTTACCGTGCTCAACGATGATTCGATTGTCCATCCGGCCCTCGAGTGCGTATTCACCACCGACGAGGAGACTGGCCTGGTCGGCGCCGAGACGCTCGACAAGTCCCAGATCAGCGCCCGCACCATGATTAATCTCGACTCCGAGGAAGAGGGCGTGGCAACCGTCAGCTGCGCCGGCGGCGTCGTCGTTACCTACACCTGCCCCATCGTGCGCGAGCACAAGACCGGTAGCACTCTCACGCTCGACATCTCCGGCCTGCTGGGCGGTCACTCCGGCTCCGACATCAACCTGGAGCGCGGCAATGGCAACCTCATCATGGCCCGCATCATCGACCGCCTGATGGTCGCCGGCGAGCCCGCCATCGTCAGCTTCAACGGCGGCACCAAGGACAACGCCATCAACCGTGAGTGCAAGGCTGTTCTGGTCTATGCCGATCATGCTGCGGCCGAAGCCGCGGCGCAGGTCGCCCGTGGCATCATCGCCGACGTCACCGCCGAGCTCGAGGTCTTCGACCCCGGCTTTACCTGCACGGTTGAGATTGCCGACAACGCAGAGGTCGAGGCCATGGACGAGAAGTCCGCGCTTGCCCTCATCCGCGCCTTGCGTCTTGCCCCTAACGGCGTGATTCGCCGTAACGTCGCCACCGACGGCTCCGTCGAGGTCTCCTCCAACATCGGTGTGGTTGCCACTTCTGACGACGAGGTCAAGATCATGCTGTCCCCGCGCTCCTCGATCACCTCGCTGCAGAACGAGTTCAAGGACCGCCTGCAGATGCTGGCCGATGTCCTGGGCTTCGACGCCAAGTTCGAGTTCGAGTATCCCGGCTGGAGCTATGCCGAGCATTCGCCGGTCCGCGACGTCTTTGTCGAGAGCTATCGCGAGCTCTTTGGCTCCGAGCTGCGCATCGAGTCCATTCACGCCGGCCTTGAGTGCGGCCTGTTTGCCGAGGCCCTGCACGGCCTGGACGCCATCGCCGTGGGCCCGACGCTCTCCGATGTCCACACCCCGGACGAGAGCATGGAGCTCGCTTCTGCCGAGCGCTTCTACGAGTTGCTCATCGACGTTCTCAAGCGCCTCGCTGCGTAAAGATTGCGCTAGCAGCAGTCCGAGCCACGTGCTAGCGGATTGCAAATGACATTACGAGAGGGGACACCCGGTCTTTTGCGACAGGTGCCCCCTCTCTTCTTTTAGAAATGGGAAGCTGATTGGCGTCTAGCCCATATCTGCCCTGATGAGGTCGAGGGTTCGCTGACAGTTTTCGCGGACGGGGCCGAGCATATGCTCGCGCAGGTCCGCCATGCCGGGCAGGTCGGCGTATTCGTCCATGATCTCTTCCATGCAAATAGGTACCTCGTAGGCGAGGTCCATCATGGTCGCAAAGCAAAACTTCTCGGATAGCCCGGCATCGGTGAGCGCCGCCTCCAGCGCGGGGTCGCCCATACCGTGGTATCGGCGGATAGCGCCTGGGCCGATGCGCCCCATACGATATTCGCCGCCAACGCTCATGGCAAGGCGCGCTTTTCGTCGCATACGTTCGTATGCCAGCCCCGATGCAACGTCATACATACGGGCCATCATAGCTGTGCCGCCGTTTCCAAGAAGTAGGGAATAGTTCTTCGCATGCGCGTCCGGTGCGCCGATGATGGCGTTAAAGAAAAGTATCTGCGTAAACAGATACAGGTTAAGTTGATGATGGCTCGTATTGACGAGGAGTTCCTGAATATCGCGTGCGGTCGGGCCGCCGTCTGCCGTGTACTTTTGAGCGGGCATCACTCCAAGGGCCTGACAGAGGTCTTCTTGGTGTAGACGCATGATTGTTCCGTCTTTGGCTTTCACACGGTCATAGCGCTCAACAATGAGGGCGGGTTCGTCCTCAAATAAGCGATACTCAACGTTCGCCGTTGCGATACCCGCGCGCTGGGCGCTTTTCATGCAGACAAACTCATTAAGAGCTTCAAGTTTAAATCCGATAACGCCATTTTTGAAAATATGCGTCGTGGGCGAGGAACCTACGCATTCGCACCAGCGACCGTCTATGAGCGCGAGCGCGAACTTGCCCTGGCTGCCTCCAAGTGACCAACTTTCATCTAGGCCCATCCACGATGCCTCGCGGTCATCCCTGATCGACTTGAGGCGCAAGGCAATCTCGTGGTCGTCTATAGGGCGGTATTCGCCAGTGCGATGCAAGACGGCGTCGATATCTTCTTCGGCGCAAAACTGCACTCCGCCCGGACAGTCGAGTCCGATATGGCTGAGCAGCGCAACGGGATTATTGGGCCTGGCGTCGAATTCGGCGGCAATCGCTTTTCGTTGGTCCTCGCTGTCGGGCAGAAGGCCAAACAAGTACGGATTCATGACCTGTTGGCCGTATGTGCGATTTGATACGGGAATGTTGGTCGATAGGGCTGGCCCGTCATAATCTTGATCGTAGGCAAAACTGACTAGACCGCTCTCATCTTGCATGAGCGTTCCTGCGGGTACGCCGCAAATAATAGTCCGAAGCGTTTTTCTGGCCATTGGCTATCTCCCTTCGGGCTTGGTTTGGGCAGATGCGTTTGCGGCAATTGAGACTCCGAGATTGGATATGGCGAAATCGGCGAAGGCCTTGTCATAGAGCTCGGACGTAAAGGGGGCGTCTGCAAGAACCGGAATGGCGGCGCAGCGACGGTGGCTATGAGGGGGACGTTGAGCGTGATGGCACCTGGGGGTGCTACAAGGTTGCAAATCGGCATGCGGGGCGTCGGCTGGCTGCTCATGTTTCGTGTCGGCGATATTCCCTTGAGCAACGAGAGCCAGTCCGAGAGCACCGAAAACCGCCAGCAACTTGTCGAGCCGAATGCCCGTGGCATCTCCCAGCTCGAGCGATGCGAGCAGGCGCTCCGAAACACCGGCTTTTTTAGCGAGGGTTGCACGGGTGATCCCCTGTGACTCGCGTGCCTGGCGCACATAGATACCAGCTTGGCGCGGTGTGGTGATGGGAAGGGTATCCACGGCGATCTCCTAACGTGCGGACTTTTGCATATCAGTATGACATGCAAAAGTCTGCATGAAAAGGCCTTATGCAAAACTCTGCATGAGGCCTTGCACGGACGTTTTGTTTTGAAGGGTGTTTTACGGCGCCAAAAACCCTAAGTGTTCCAGCAAAATCTTGAGGCCGATAAGGATAAGCACAACGCCGCCCACGATGGTGGCGGGCTTTTCGTAGCGCGCGCCAAAGGTGTGGCCGATCGCTACGCCGGCGACGGAGAAGATAAACGTTGTGACGCCGATAAGCGATACAGCGGGAACGATATCGACCGAGAGCGCCGCAAACGAGATGCCTACGGCCAGGGCGTCAATCGAGGTGGCAATGGCGAGAATCAGGTATTCTACCAGGTCAATCTTCTCGGCATCCTTGCCGTCGCCTTCATCCTCGTCTTCGGTAAAGGCTTCCCACAGCATCTTGCCGCCAATAAAGGCCAAAAGGATAAAGGCAATCCAGTGGTCGATGGGGCCGATGATGCCCATAAACTGGCTGCCAAGCGCCCATCCGATTACGGGCATGCCGGCCTGGAAGCCGCCAAAGAACAGGCCGAGCACCACGGCGACGTTAAGGTTGATCTTCTTCATGCCAAGGCCCTTGCAGATGGATACGGCAAAGGCGTCCATCGAAAGGCCAACGGCGAGCAACACGAGCTCTGCGAGTCCCATAGTCTGGCTCCCTCTCTGCGGGCGAACCCGATTACACGACTACTCCCTCATTTATATGAAACCCGATGCTACCACA
>CABUZK010000030.1 GCA_902496115.1 uncultured Collinsella sp.
CCGGCGACATTCTCGCCGCGAGCGGCGAAGGAACGAATCATCTCAAAGGTGTTCCAGTCGGACTTGCCGGGCTGGAAGAACAGCGGCTGCATCTCGTGGACCAGGGCGCCGGTCGTCGCACGAGCGTCTTCGCGCTCGTCCTTGACGATCTCGTAGTCGGTGCCCTCGGCAAGCGGAGCCATGAAGTAATCGCGGCCCTGGACATAGCGCGACCACTGGTGCATACCGGCCTCGCTAATCTCCTCGCCGTAGGTCTTGGCGACGTCGAACTTGCCGTCGGTGTACTCGGCAAAGCCCTTCTCCTTAGGCATGGACTCGATGCCCTCGGAGTGGAGGCAGTTCTCGGTGTCGTCGAGGTCGACGTCATAGGTGAGGTTGCCGATGTTGGGGTTGAGCGAGGCGATATCGTCGGTGAGCCTCATGGCAATCCACTGATGGCCGGAAAGCGCTGCAAACAGCCAGGTCTCGTTGTTGTCGGCGATGATGATCTGGTCGTTGGAGCAGACGCCCTGCTCGTCAATCAGGTTGCCGAGGAGCTCGACACCTTCGCGGGCCGTGGCACTCTCGCCCAGAATGACGCTGGCGTAGTTGTACTCGCCGATGCCGGTCTCCTCGGTGACGGGGTCGGCTTCCTCTGCCTTCTCGTTATAGGAGGTGCTCAGCGTGGCAGAGCAGGAAACGCCCTTTTCGTTGATGCCAGCCTCGGAATATGCGTCGTAACGATCTTCCCACTGAGAGGGGTTGTCGCGAACGAAGGTGTAGCGGTAGGTTGCGCCCTTGGACTTGTATTCAAAGCCGGACTCGACCGAGGTGTACTTGCTGCCGTCCTTGTGTGCGGGCTCGATGCCAAAGTGCTTGACGTAACGCGGGCCGAAGTCCTCGGAGCGGCCGTAGTACGTGTTGCCGTCTGCCGTGAGCTGGCTGCCCATGTAGATCTGGGTGCAAGCGAGCGCCGAAGTCGGCATAGCCATAATGGCCGCTGCTCCAAATGCAAGGCCGCAGCCAAGCTTCTTGAGCGTGTTGACAGGATGAGTAAACCTCATGATCCCTCCCAACTGTTGAAACCCCGCGAAATCGTACGGAGCTTCAGCTAATAAATACATCTACTAGCCTAAAGGAAGTGTAAAGAGTATTCATTCGACAATAGCTTTTACTCGATGAGCGTGAAGAAATATACGATGAGCGGATAATAATACTCATTATATGGCTTTAGTTAAATAAAGGCACCCTGCATTTACTATAGCTGAATAAAGCGCCAGACAGTGCTCAAAAAGGAAACTCTCCCGCTGTTTAGGATTTGCATAAACAACGGGAGAGTCGATAACTGGATGAATATCATACCAATGTGGATTTACTTCTTTCGGCGGTGAATCACATTGATGGCGTAACCGACGAGCATGGCCAAGACGATGACGATAAAGCCAATCAGGGGATTGTCGTTCATGGGGTCCTCCTATTTTCCGAGCGGTGAAAATTCGTCGACGATGAGATCGAGGCATTGCGGCAGTGCGCGGGCGCCAAAGACGCCGGAGTTGCTGGAGATGATCTCGCCATCGAACTGCATGCCCAGCGATGGCGTGCAGGTGATCTTGGCTTCCTTGGTCTGGATGATCTTAAACTGCGGACGGCCGAGCAATTTGCCAGCGGGGTCGAGCGCGGCGGTAATTACCGTGGGGAGCAGCTGCACCGTGCGTACGGGCTCAATAACGACGATGTCGACCATGCCGTCGTCCATGCGGCAGTTAGGGAATAGGTTGATGTCGTTTTGGATGACCGAGGTATTGCCTGCCATGCAGCAGATGCCGTCGAGCTCCTCGACGATGCCGTCGTGCTCAATGGTGAAGTGTGCCACCGTGGGGTTGGGCGTAGCGAGCGCGGAGAGGAAGTAGGCGATCTCGCCAATGTCGTTTTTGGTGGGAGCGGCCTTCATCATGATCTCGGCGTCGAAGCCCGAGCCGGCGATGATGATAAAGCCGTGGCGCTTCTCGTTACCGTTCTCGTCGAGCCAAAAGAGCTCACCCATGTCCACATTGACCGTGCGGCCGGCGCGGCAAGCCTTGGCGAGTGCCGCCGCCTCGGGGGCATTGCCGATGTTGTTAAAGAACAGGCAAGCCGTGCCGGAGGGGAAGACGAGCGTAGGGACACCGCACCCGCGCATCTGGTCGAGCACGTTGGAGACGGTGCCGTCGCCACCCGAAACGACCACGCGATCGAACTCACGAACGTCCGCTACCGCGTCCTCGGGCTCCATGCCATCGCCGATAAAACGCATCACGACCTCGTCGCCGCCCTGTGCAAGGGCGTGCGTGAATGCGAAGATTTCATCGGAGCTGGGACCCGATGCCGGGTTGTGGATGATAAGGCAGCGCATACTTACGTTCCCGTTCTGTGACTAACCGAGTATAGTTGTAGAGCAATGCCGATATCCTACCCGTGTTTTTCGGGCCTAACCTTATTCGATGGGTTGATATGTACATTTCCACACATCAGGCTCTGGTCGACTTTTGCCAGCGCGCCCGCGAGTTCGACGCGATCGCCGTCGACACCGAGTTTTTGCGCGAGCGCACGTTTCATCCGCGCCTGTGCCTGGTCCAGATTGCCACCCCCGCCGAGAGTGTCGCGGTCGATCCTCTGGTGATCGACGACCTGTCGCCGCTTGCCGAGCTTATGGCTGACGAGGGCGTGGTCAAGGTGTTCCATGCTTGCTCTCAAGACATGGAGGTTATGCTCCATACCGTGGGCGCACTGCCGCGACCGATTTTTGACACGCAGGTTGCCGCCGCCTTTTTGGGCGAGCGCCAGCAGATTTCGTATGGCGCGCTCGTTCAGACGTTCTGCGGCGTATCACTTCCCAAGACCGAGTCGCTGACCGATTGGTCGCGCCGCCCGCTGAGCGACAAGCAGATCGAGTACGCGATCGATGACGTCAAGTACTTGATCGTCGCCTATACCGAGATGATGAGCCGTCTGCGCGAGCTGGGCCGCGTGGACTGGGTGCTCGATGAGTTGCGCCCTCTGGCCGACGAGTCGCACTACCGTGCCGATCGCCATGAGGCGTTCCGCAAGGTCAAGCGCATCAACTCGTGTAGCCGTCACCAGTTGGGCATCGCGCGCGAGCTTGCCGCTTGGCGCGAGGACCGCGCCGAGCGCCGCAACATCCCGCGCAAGTGGGTCATGTCCGACGATACGCTGCTGGCGCTCGTCAAGCGCAATCCCGTGCGTGTTGAGGAGTTCCGTAGCATTCGCGGTACCGATCAGTTGGGGGAGCGCGACGTGGACGGTGCGCTCATGGCCATCAAGCGCGGCGCGAGCTGCCCGCACGATCGCCTGCCGCTCATGGTGCGCGGGCACCGTCAGATTTCGCCGGAGTTGGAGAGCGTGACAGACCTTATGTATGCGCTTATCCGCCTGGTTGCCGAGCGCTCGGGCGTTGCGACCTCGGTCATTGCCTCGCGCGATGACCTGGCCGACTACATTGAGCATCCCGAGCAGAGCCGCCTGCGCGAAGGTTGGCGCTTTGAGCTTGTGGGCTCGCGCCTGGACGATTTGCTCTCGGGCAATATGGGGTTGACGGTCAAAGATGGCAAAATTGAATTGTTGTAAGGAAGCCTAGCCGTTTGAGTGGGTAGAATGCCTCCAACGTGTAACTCGATTCGGAGGAATTCGCATGCCCTATTACTATGGTTACGGCTTTGGCATCGACCCGCTGTACCTGCTGGTTGTTCTTGTTTGTACAGTGCTTGGCCTTGCTGCGCAGAGCTATATCAACTCGACGTACAAGACCTGGTCCAAGGTGCGCTCGGACGGCGATACGGGTGCCACGGTCGCTCGCCGCATGCTCGACGCCAACGGTTGCAACGCCGTGGGTATCAAGGGCGTGGCCGGTGAGCTCACCGACCACTACAATCCGCAGGATAACAACCTGTATCTCTCGGACGCCAACCGTTCGGGCGGGTCGGTCGCAAGCGTTGCCGTCGCCTGTCACGAGGCGGGCCACGCCGCCCAGCGCCAAAGCGGTTACGCCATGATGAAGGTGCGCACCGCCCTGGTCCCGGTCGTCAACTTTACCCAGAACACCTGGACCATCGTGTTGCTCTTGGGCCTGTTTATGAACATTGCCGGGCTCACGACCCTCGCGTTGATCTTCTTCTCGTTTAGTGTGCTGTTCCAACTCGTTACGTTGCCTGTCGAGATTGACGCCAGCCGACGTGCTGTGGCGTACATCGAGCAGTCGGGTATGAGTTCCAAGCAGGTCAACGGCGCCAAGAAGGTGCTGACGGCAGCCGCGCTTACCTATGTGGCCGCAGCGCTCACTTCGATCATTCAGCTGCTCTACCTTATGGCTCGCTACAACAGAAACTCCAACCGATAATAAATGGGACAGGCAGGCGCCGCGGGGATTCGTGTCCTCGCGGCGCTGTACTATGTGTTGGACTTAATTTCGCACGGGGCCGGAGTCTCTGTGCTCGATAACGAAAGGAGGCTGCGTGGCAGGCTGGAGCCTAACCGGTAATGCCGTTTCTGCCGAGTTCGACGGTTCGGACGAGCAGGAGCGCAAGGAGCTCAGCGTGAGCCAGGCGGTAGAGATCGCTGCCGGTGCGCTCGATGCCATTCCGCAGCTGAGCGTCCTGGGCGAGGTCACGGGTTTTCGTGGTCCTAACGCCCGAAGCGGCCACTGCTACTTCCAGATTAAGGACGATTCGGCCGCCGTTGACTGCATCATTTGGAAGGGCGCCTATCTCAAGCGCACGTTCGATCTGCGCGACGGCATGCAGGTGAGCTTTAAGGGCAGCTTCAATCTCTATAAGGCCACGGGCCGCATGAGCTTTGTCGCTCGCTCGTTTTCGCTGGCGGGGGAGGGCCTGCTGCGTCAACAAGTGGCGCAACTGGCCGAAAAGCTACGCCGCGAGGGCCTGATGGACGAAGCGCGCAAGCGCCGCATCCCGGTGTTCTGCTCACGCGTGGCGGTCGTCACCTCGCTTTCGGGTGCCGTAATCGATGACGTCAAGCGCACATTGCGTCGTCGCAACCCGCTTGTCGAGCTCGTTTGCGTGGGGGCTAAAGTTCAAGGTGAGGGCGCGCCGGCAGAACTCATCGAGGGCTTGCGCCGCGCCGCTTCCATTACGCCAGCGCCCGACTGCATCTTGCTAGTGCGCGGCGGCGGCTCCTTTGAGGACCTCATGACCTTTAATGACGAGGAGCTTGCCCGCGCGGTGGCAGCTTGTCCTGTGCCCGTGGTGACCGGTATTGGGCATGAGCCCGATACTTCGATCTGCGATATGGTGAGCGATCGCCGCGCCTCCACGCCCACGGCGGCGGCCGAATCGGTGGCGCCGGCCATGACGGAGTTGGCCGATGTGCTTGAGGCGCGCCATCAGCGTCTGGGCGCCGCGATGGCTTCGATGATCGGGTCGGATCAGGTCGATCTGGAAATGCTCGACCAGCGCGGTCGTCGTGCCTGGGACACCTATACGGCCCGTCTGGGCGATGCACTCGATGCCGCCGCATGCCGCCCGTGCCTCAACGACCCAACGTTTATGGTCGAACGTCGCGAATCGGAGCTTGCGCTGACTGCCGATCGCCTGTCGGGCGCCATAGCGCGCTCGGTCGGGACATTCCGCTCCAACTTCGAGCGCCTGCCCGAGCGTCTGGTTGCAAGCACCTCGGGGCTCGATGGCAAGCGTCATGCGCTCACGCTTGCGAGTTCCCGCCTGGAGCATCAGGGGCGCACGATGCTCAACAAACCCGCGTCCGACCTGGGCCGTGCGGCAGCCTCGCTCGATGCCCTGTCGCCGCTCAAGGTGCTTGCCCGTGGCTATTCCATCGCGTACAGCGTTGACGGCGTGGCTACAAGTGCCAAGACCTTTAAGCCGGGCGACGCCATTCGCGTGCGCATGGCAGACGGCAACGTGGCGGCAACGGTCGATGCGGTCGAGTAGGCCGCGTTTCATAGCGATAAACCTTTAGGAAAGGAAACAGATATGGCAGAGAAGACCCCGGTCGAGCAGCTTACGTACAAGCAGGCTTCGCAGGAGTTGGAGCTCATCATCCGCAGCTTGGAGTCGGGCGATATGGAGCTCGAGGAGTCGCTCGAGAGCTATACCCGCGGCGTCGAGCTCCTCAAGAGCCTGCGCACCCGCCTGTCCGATGCCGAGCAGAAGGTCTCGGTGCTCCTTAAGGACGTCGACGGCAACGATGTGCTCGCCGACGGCGAGGCCGCCAACACCGACGACAACCTCTCGTTCTAACCATCTCGCAGCCTACTTTGGGGTAGTCTTTTTGGGACGGGGCTTTTTTGACTACCCTTGCGCGACGGCTTGCCGAGTGTTTGCGCTTGCGAAAAAGTAGTCAAAAAAGCCCCGTCCCAAAAAGACTACCTTGGTCTGTGAGAAAGGAACCTACCATGTGTGATTGCATCTTCTGCAAAATTGCCAACCACGAGATCCCCTCGACCGTTGTCTATGAGGACGACCGGGTCATCGCCTTCGACGACCTCAACCCCCAGGCGCCGGTCCACACCCTCGTGATCCCCAAGAAGCACTACAGCGACATCGCCGACAACGTGCCTGCCGAGACCATGGGCGCCATGGCCCACGCCATCCAGGAGGTCGCTAAGGCCAAGGGCCTGGAGGACGGTTTCCGCGTCATCTCCAACAAGGGCGTCAACGCCGGTCAGACCGTCATGCACTTCCACATGCACGTCCTCGGCGGCAAGAACCTGGGCGAGAACCTCATCTGAGGACGCACAGCCCGTCGCCTTGGCTGCCTTTGGAGTAACCTATGCAGCTTTCTCAACTCGAATACCTTCAAGCGGTAGCGAACTACGGCGGCGTGCGCAAAGCGGCTCGCGCCGTTCACGTGAGCCCACAGGCCGTTTCGTCGGCAATCAAAAAGTTGGAATCTGAGTATCAGATTGTTTTGCTCGACCGATCGGCGGGGGAGGCTGTTTTGTCTCCGGCGGGCAGAGAATTTGCGCGTCGTGCACGCGTGATCCTGGCACAAGTCGACGATCTCAAAAAGTACGCTCAATCGGGGAACGGCGGCGTTTCGCCCGACGGCCACTTCCGTCTTTACGCCCCCTGTCTTCACGGGCGGGGGCGTCTTTTTTCCGAAAACTGGTACGACTCGTTTGAAAGCTTGCACCCCCAGATTCACCTTGATGTTTGGCATCAGCCAACGGCCACATGCTTTGAATCACTTGTGCTTGGCATTTCGGATGCGGCCATCTCATTTGAGGAACCAAGGGATAGTGTCCTTTCTTCGAAATACTTGGGTGAAAAGGAGCTCAAGGTTCTTTCGTGTCCAGCGGGTCATCAATCTGTGGGTGCTATGACCGTTCGTGAGTTGCTGGGCGGCAGGCTCGCTGTTCCCATTAATTTGTCACCCTGTCTCAATGCAATCAACCAATGTCCCGAGGCTCAGCTGGTTAATTTCCGCTTCCGCGACGTCGAATACGAAAACAGGGCGCAGACTGAGTTTCTTCAAGCCGGGGGATTGATATTGAGTTTTTCTGGCTCTTCTCTCGCAACAGATGGACTGGAAGTGAGCGAGTGCTCCATTGAAGGCTCGCATGACGTGGCCTTGCCCATCTATTTTTGCTATCGACAAAATGCCTGGACCGATCGACACCAGACGGTATTTCTTCACCTATTGCGTCATCTCGCTTCGTGAGGCCATTTGGCCTCGTGGCGTCAAGTGAATGTTGACGCCTTGTAACACATGACTGACGGCTTTGCCCTCATGCTTTTCCAAGATTTCGGTTTGGGCTATTGGCTCTTGGAGGGCGGAGCATGAAAAACCGTACGGTTTTGCTTTATATGACGTTCGTTTTTCTGTCGAACTTCAGCACCATTCTGTATTTTCTGACGGTTTACCTTGAATTCGTCGGATTCTCGATGGTGGCGATTTCTAGCATGATGATTGCATACCAAGTGAGTAAGTTCATTCTTGAGGTTCCTACTGGTTATATTGCTGACAGGTTTGGACGAAAGACAAGCGGTCTCGTTGGCGTCGTGGGAATGCTTGGATACTACGCCGCCCTACTTTTCGCCCGTTCTCCTCTGCTTTTAATCGGCGCGTTTGCTCTCAAAGGATTTGCAGTTGCATGTGTGAGCGGATCCATAGAAGCGATCTACATTGACAGCGTCTCTCAGGACCAGCTCGTAAGACTTAATGTCGTTGAGCGATTTGTTTTCTATGCCTCTTATGCCATCTCCGCTTGCGTGGGCGGTTTCATTTCGTCTGTCGGTGCATATCTCATTGGTCTTTCGGCAGATATCATCGCAATGGTGTTGACGTTGGTTGTCGTTGCCTGCATTCCTGAGATGCGAAGAGGGGACACTGCAGCGACACCTAAGCGTGGAATTAGCCCGAAGATGATCGGTGCCGCTATTGCGCATAACGGCATTCTTCGTTCAGCGTTCATCATGGACTGCTCTCAGGCATTTGCTTTTGTCGCCCTGGAAGACTTTTTCTCACTGCTGCTTGCGGGTCGCGGAATGAATGCCGTCGCTTCGGGTGTGACCATTGCGGTCCAGCTCCTTGCCTCGGCTTCCATGGGGCTTATTGTGCCGAGTGTGATTGCTCATGTCGACAAGGGCCGTTTTGCGCGTATTTGCGGCATCGTGCGCCTTTTCCTGACTGCTCTGTTTTTGATTCCCTTTACTCCGGTCTATTTGCTGCCCGTGTTCTATGTACTGCAGACGGTTGCTTACTCGTTATTTGCTCCAATTAAATACTCAATTTTTCAAAATGCTGTCGATTCTTCGATGCGCTGTTCACTGATTTCGGTCCAAAGCCAGATGGTGGCGGTGGGTGCCATCCTTTTCTATCTGTTCAATGCTGTGTTGAGCAGCATCGCGGGTATTCGAGTCATATTGCTTGTAGCGCTCGGGATATCTTCTTTGGTGTATATCCCCGCGCTATTTCGTCTTACAAGTCAAAGGCCGTGAGTATTTGGGCACCGATAACTTATATATCAACGCAATAAACCCGAGCGCGAGGGCGTTTGGGTTTATTATTGAAGCGTATGTAACCTGGCGGCGCCACACCGCCTGTTAGTAGGGAGACACATGAACGTTCTGGTCGTCAACGCAGGATCTTCGACCCTTAAGTATCAGGTCATCGATACCAAGTCCCACAAGGTGTCCGCAAAGGGCTCCTGCGAGCGCGTCTGCTTTACCGGCGGTACCTTCACCCATGCTGCCAACGGTTCCAAGAAGGTGACCGAGAACATCGAGTTCCCCGACCACAAGGTCGCCATCGAGGTCGTCCTGAAGGACCTCGAGGCCAACGGCGTCAAGATCGAGGGCATCGGCCACCGTATCGTTCAGGGTGGTTGGTACTTTGGCGACTCCTCCCTCGTCGACGAGGACGTCCTCGCCAAGATCCGCGAGGTCGCTCCGCTCGCCCCGCTGCACAATAACCCCGAGGCCAACGTTATCGAGTACTGCCTGGAGCAGTATCCCGACCTGCCCAACGTCACGGTCTACGACACCGCTTTCCACTTCAACATGCCCGAGGTCGCCAAGACTTACGCCCTGCCCAAGGACGTCTGCGACAAGCTGCACATCCGTAAGTACGGCGCCCACGGCACCAGCTACCGTTACATTTCCAAGAAGGTCGCCGAGATGACCAACGGCGAGGCCCGCAAGGTCGTCGTGTGCCACATCGGCTCCGGCGCTTCCCTGTGCGCTATCGAGGACGGCAAGTGCATGGACACCACCATGGGCCTCACCCCGCTCGACGGCGTCATGATGGGCACCCGCTGCGGCTCCATCGACCCGGCTACCGTGTGTTACCTGCAGCGCGAGGGCGGCTACACCTTCGACGAGGTCGACGAGATGATGAACAAGAAGTCCGGCCTTTTGGCTGTGACCGGTGGCAAGACCAACGACTGCCGCAACGTCGAGGAGCTCGCCGCTGCCGGTGACCCCGAGGCTCAGCTCGCCTTCGATATGTTCGTCTACAAGATTGCCGCCAAGGCCGCCGAGATGGCCACTTCCATGTGCGGCATGGACACCCTGGTCTTTACCGCCGGCATCGGCGAGCACGCTCCGGCTGTCCGCGCTGGCGTGGCCGACCGTCTGGCCTTTATGGGCGTCAAGATGGACCATGCCCGCAACGCCCTGCGCGGCGACGGCGCTTGGTGCCTGTCCGCCAAGGATTCCAAGGTCAAGATCTTCGTCATCCCCACGGATGAGGAGTTCATGATCGCCTCCGACGTCGAGCGCATCGTCAGCGGCAAGTAATTGATACAAGGGGAGGGGACTGGATGGCATTGTGCCGTTCAGCCCCCTTTTATGCTCTTTGGGCGAAGAGATTAATAGATATTTATTGAATTCTGATAACTTCTTATTAAGGGTACGGCCGCCTTATAGGTTTGCCGACCGTACTGTAATCACGAAGGAGTCTCATGAACGTACTTGTTGTCAACGCCGGCAGCTCGAGCCTTAAATATCAGCTTTTGGATACCGATACCCGCGAGGTTTTCGCCAAGGGCAACTGTGAGCGTATCGGATCGGACATGGGCATCTTTGGCCACTCCGAGAACGGTGGTGCCAAGCAGACCGAGGAGATTCCTTTTCCCGATCATCGCAGCGCCATTGCGCGCGTGCTCGAGGAGCTCGAGAAGACCGACTTTACGATCGATGGCATTGGGCATCGTATCGTTCAGGGCGGCTGGCACTTCGATGATTCCGCAGTCGTTGACGACGAGGTCATGGCTAAGATCCTTGAGGTGGCCCCGCTCGCTCCGCTGCACAATTACGGCGAGGCGGCGGCAATCGAATATTGCCGCGAGAAGTATCCGGAGCTGCCCAACGTGGCCGTCTTCGACACCTCGTTCCACATGACCATGCCCGAGGTCGCCTACACCTACGCCCTGCCCAAGGACGTGTGCGACAAGTACCATGTGCGCAAGTACGGCGCGCACGGTACGAGCCACCGTTACGAGTGGATGATGGCCAAGGAAATCCTGGGCTCGCGCTGCCATCGCCTGCTTTCGTGCCATCTGGGCAACGGTGCTTCGCTTGCCGCCATTGAGGACGGTGTGTGCCGCGATACCACGATGGGCCTCACGCCGCTTGACGGCCTGATGATGGGCACCCGTTGCGGTTCCATCGACCCGGCCACCGTGTGCTACCTGCAGCGCGAGGGCGGCTACAGTTACCAGGAAGTCGACGACATGATGAACAAGCAGTCCGGTCTGCTTGCCATCTCGGGCATCTCCAACGATGCCCGCGACATCCGTACGCGCGCCTCCGAGGGTGACGAGCGCTGCCTGCTCGCCTTCGATATGTTCGCCTACAAGGCCATGCAGCAGGCCGGCTCCATGATCGCCTCCATGGCGGGCGTGGACACCATTACCTTTACCGCCGGCATCGGCGAGAACGACTGGTCGATCCGCAAGGCCTTCTGCGACTGCTTTGAGTGGCTGGGCGTGCGCATCGACAACAACAAGAACCGCGAGGCCGTGGGCAACGGCCCGCAGGTCATCAGCGCCGCCGGCTCTTCCGTCACGGTCATGGTCATCCCCACCGACGAGGAATACATGATCGCCCGCGACGTCGAGCGTCTGACCAAGAACAACTAACGCGCGCATTTGCAAGTAAACGAAAGGCCTCCAGAGCAACAGCTCCGGAGGCCTTTTTACTAGCAGGCGGAAATTCCAGTCCCAAAGTGATCGTCACCAGCAACGCCTGCGCTCCCAACAACGGCATCCAGTCATTCAGATTCTCAGCCTAGCTCGTAGCCAAGCCGCCGTCCACCCCGGATTCCCTGATTGCCACGTGACGGCAGAAGGCCGCACGGGCTAACCCCTGAAAACAATCCGCAGACCAGAAACGCCCCCGTTCGTAGCTCCGGAGGAGCAGAACGGGGGCGTTTCATTGGTCGAGGACGTTTTCAGGGGTTAGCCCGTGCGGCCTTCGGGCGAGTGCGTCCGCTACTCAGCCATCTGAGCCTGGACGGCGGTGATGGCCACGACACCCACGATGTCGTCGGCAGAGCAGCCGCGCGACAGGTCGTTAACCGGCTTGGCGATGCCCTGCAGGATGGGGCCGTAGGCGTCAGCGCCAGCGAAGCGCTGGACCAGCTTGTAGCCGATGTTGCCAGCCTCGAGGTCGGGGAACACGAGCACGTTGGCCTTACCGGCGACGGAGGAGCCGGGAGCCTTGAGCTGGGCGACGGTGGGGACGATGGCGGCGTCGAGCTGCAGGTCGCCGTCGATGGCGAGCTCGGGAGCCTTCTCCTTGCAGAACTTCACGGCCTCCTGGACCTTCTTGGCAACCTCGCCACCGGCGGAGCCCATGGTGGAGTAGGAGAGCATGGCCACGTGCGGCTCCACATTGCCCATGAAGGTGGACCAAGAGTGAGCGGAGGCGATGGCGATCTCGGAGAGCTCATCGGAGGACGGGTTGATGTTGAGGCCACAGTCAGCGAAGATCAGCGTGCCGTCGGTGCCGAACTGCGGGGTATCGGTGCACATCACGAAGAAGGCAGAGACCAGCTTGGTGCCCGGGGCGGTCTTGAGGATCTGCAGCGCGGGGCGCAGCGTGTCGGCGGTGGAGTGGCAGGCGCCGGAGACCAGGCCGTCGGCGTCGCCCATCTTGACCATCATGGTGCCAAAGTAGGTGGCGTCCATCACCTGGGCGCGAGCCTGCTCGATGGTAACGCCCTTCTTGGCGCGGAGCTCGGCAAACTTCTGCGCGTACTCCTCGTGCTTCTCGGCGTTGCGCGGGTCGATGACGGTAGCGCCGGGAACGTCGATCTCGTCGGGGTTGCCCAGGATGACGATCTTTGCCAGGCCCTCCTCGATGATCTTGGTGGCGGCGACGATGGTACGCGGGTCCTCGCCCTCGGGCAGGACGATGGTCTTAAGGTCGGCCTTGGCGGCAGACTTCATACGGTTTAGGAAATCGTTCATGTTACTCCTTACAAGCGTTTCGCTAAGCTCCAGGCCCTCGGCTGCACACGAATAAACCCGCTGCTAGCGGGTTTACCTTTCAATAATGTACGCCGCGGTGCTTGAGCTTTCCTTGTGTGGCAAGCTCATTATAGGACGCATTAGCGCTATAATCGCTCTGATAAATATGTCTCGAAGAATGTTCGAGAAAAGCCCAGCTAACGAGCCCGTGGCTTTTGACAAGGAGTATCGATGCAGATTACCTCAGGCCT
The DNA here is from genome assembly GCA_902496115.1 of uncultured Collinsella sp. GTDB lineage: Bacteria > Actinomycetota > Coriobacteriia > Coriobacteriales > Coriobacteriaceae > Collinsella. The sequence continues at coordinate 13,177 of CABUZK010000030.1, forward strand.
GCCTGAAGGCTTTAATGCCGGTGCGTACGACATGATTGTTGTCGGCGCCGGTTATGCCGGTGCCGTTTGCGCCCGCCGTCTTGCCGAAACTATCGGCTATCGTGTTGCCGTTTTGGAGCGCCGTAGCCACATTGCGGGCAATGCCTTCGACTGCACTGACGAGGCGGGAATCCTGGTCCACGAGTATGGTCCGCACATCTACCATACCTTTAACGAGCGCGTCCACAATTTCCTGTCGCGCTTTACCAAGTGGACGGACTACCAGCACAAGGTGCTTGCCAACATCAACGGCACCCTCATGCCCGTGCCTTTTAACCACGCGAGCCTCAAGCTCGCCTTTGGCGACGAGCGCGGCGAGGAGCTGTATCAGAAGCTCGTGGAGACCTTTGGCAAGGACGTCAAGGTGCCCATCATGGAGCTGCGCAAGAAGAACGACCCGGATCTTGCCGAGGTCGCCGATTACGTCTACGAGAACGTCTTTTTGCATTACACCATGAAGCAGTGGGGCCAGACGCCCGACCAGATCGATCCCTCGATCACCGGTCGCGTTCCCGTCTTTGTGGGCGACGATGACCGCTACTTCCCGCAGGCTCCCTTCCAGGGCATGCCGCAGGACGGCTATACCGCGCTGTTCGAGCACATGCTCGACCACGATCTGATTGATGTGTTCTGCGACGTGGACGCCCGCGACCTCTTCGAGATCGACGAGACCACCGTCAAGATCGACGGTAAGGTCTATGGCGGCGAGATCGTCTACACCGGTCCGCTTGACGAGCTGTTCAACCTCGACCTGGGCGCTCTGCCGTACCGTACGCTCGACATGAAGTTCGAGACGCTCGATATGGACCAGTTCCAGCCCGTGGGCACCGTCAACTACACCACGAGCGAGGATTACACGCGCATCACCGAGTTCAAGAACATGACTGGTCAGGTCCTGCCCGGCAAGACCACCATCATGAAGGAGTATTCCAAGGCCTATACGCCCGGCTCGGGCGAGACGCCCTATTACGCCATTCTGGAGCCCGAGAACCGCGAGCTCTATGAGCGCTATCTTGAGCGCGTCCAGAACCTGACGAACTTCCACCCGGTGGGTCGTCTGGCCGAGTATCGTTACTACGATATGGATGCCGTGACCAACTCTGCCCTCGATCTTTCGGATGAGATTATCGCCTGCCATGCATAAAGTCATATCATTCGGTATTCCCTCGTATAACGCCGCCAAGGACATGGACCATTGCATCACCTCCATTCTGGAGGGGAGCAATTACGCCACCGATATCGAGATCATCATCGTCGATGACGGTTCCAAGGACGAGACGGCAGCCAAGGCCGACGAGTGGGAGACACGTTATCCCGGCATCATCCGCGCGGTGCATCAGGAGAACGGCGGCCACGGCATTGCCGTCCTCTCGGGCTTGCGCGAGGCGCAGGGTACCTACTACAAGGTCGTCGACTCGGACGACTGGCTCGATGGCGCAGCCCTGTCGACTATGCTTTCGATCCTGCGCGGTTTTGAGGAGCGCGACCAGCGCGTCGACCTCTTTATCTCGAACTATGTGTACGAGAAGGTTTACGAGGGTACGCACACCGCTATTGGCTACAAGTTTGCCCTGCCGCGAAAAAAGATCTTTACCTGGGACCAGATTGGTCATTTCCGTCTGGACCAGAATCTGCTTATGCACAGCCTGTGCTATCGCACGGATGTGCTGCGCGCGTCCAATCTGCCTATGCCGCCGCACACGTTCTATGTAGACAACATCTACGCCTACGTGCCGCTGCCGCGTTGTAAGACCATGTACTACGCCGATATCGACCTCTATCGCTACTTTATCGGCCGTGAGGGTCAAAGCGTCAACGAGGCCACGATGGTCAAGCGTCTGGACCAGCAGTTCCGCGTGACGCGCATCATGATGGAGTCGTTCCATCTGTACGGCGATGTCGAGTCATCGCGTCTGCGCTCGTACATGATGGGCTATTTCACCATGATGATGGCAATCTGCTCGGTGCTTACTAAGCTTTCCGACGAGGATTGTGCCGACGAGCGCCTGAAGACGTTGTGGAGTGATCTGAAAGCCTATGACGAGCGTATGTATCGTCGTGCACGCTACGGTGTGGTCGGCTTCTTCACCAACCTGCGCGGTCGTGCCGGAGACAAAACCACACTCGGCCTATACCGTCTTGCCTCAAAGATCTTCAAATTCAACTAGCTGCTGAGTAATCGCTGATGATAGGTTGACTGGGCCCCTTGGCCTTTAGTTTGCTACTGCGAACAGTCCTGCTCGCACGGAAAGCACATTAAGTGCTTTCCGGCTCGTGCGGAACTTGTATCAAACTAAAGGCCAAGGGGCCTCTGCCATAAGAATTGATTGTCAGGCAGCTGAATTTGAAGATCTTAGACGCGCGGTACACAGGGGCCTGGGCTGAAAGGGATCTTGTTGAGTAGGTTGTCCGGTGGGTCTTGGTTATGTTTGTCGCGAGTTCCGCACGAGCCGAAGAGCACTTAATGTGCTCTTCGTGCGAGCCAGGACTGTAGAGCAGCAAACATAACCAAGACCCATCGGACAACCGGACGAGCTAGTTTACTTCGCGGCGCCGGGGATGCCGTGGGAGGTTTTGGCGGTTTTGGCTCCGTTTACGATGGCGGTTTCCAGGGCTCTTATGGCGAGCATGCCCAGCTGGTCTAGGGGAACGGCGGCGCTTGCCTGGGCGCCCAGTTTGGCGCTGGCGAGGGTGTAGATGGTGTCGCCGTCGTTGGTGGTGTGTGTGGGGCGGATGGCGTGCGCGTAGGCGTCCGCGGCCATCTGAGAGACCTTGGTGGCCTGGGCCTTAGCGAGCTCCACGTTGGTGACGATGCAGCTGATGGTGGTGTTGGTGCGGTCGAGCGGCATCTGCATGGAGCCGGCGGCGGCAAGGGCGGCGAGCTCCATGTCGACGATCTGGTCGCTATCGGCTGCGGCGCGCATGCCGGCCACCCACTCGCCAGTGGCCGGGTCGACGACGTTGCCGCAGGCGTTGACGGAGACCACGGCGCCCACCTTGACGGGGCCGAGTGCCACGGCGGCAGCTCCAAGGCCGGCCTTCATGCAGGTAGCAGGTCCCATGAGCTTGCCTACAGTGGCGCCGGTGCCGGCGCCCACGTTGCCCTGCTCGAGCGTGGCAGGGGTGTGGTCGAGCGCCTCGCGCACGGCAGCGATACCGGCCTCAATGTCGGGACGCACGGTGGGGTCGCCAAAGGCAAGGTCGAAGATGCAGCTCGAGCACACGATGGGCACCTGTGTGGGGCCGACGGGAAGGCCGATGCCGCGGCTCTCGAGTTCGCGGGCCACGCCGCTTGCGGCTTCGAGGCCAAAGGCCGATCCGCCCGAAAGGCAGACAGCGTGGACCTTATCGACAGTGTTTTCGGGACGCAGCAGGTCGGTCTCGCGCGAAGCGGGAGCGCCGCCGCGTACGTCAACACCGCCGGTGGCACCCTCGGGCGCCACGATTACGGTGCAGCCGGTGCCAGCCTCCTCGTCCGTATAGTTGCCAAAGCAAAAGCCATCGACATTGCAAACATCGATGGCTTCGAGCGGTGTGTCCATATTTTCTCCTATCGGTTTTCCGCCGGGCCTTATGCCCGGTCGGGATCCGTACGGTACGGCAAAATTGTAGGCGCTGGGGGATACCCGGCGCCAGATGCGATTACGAGAGTTTTTGAATCGCGCGTGCGACGCGGGCGATGGGCAAGCCCACCACGTTGTAGAAGTCACCGGAAATATCGTGCACGAGCATGCGGCCGCCTGTGCCCTGGATGCCGTAGGCCCCGGCCTTGTCCATGGGTTCGCCGGAGGCGACATAGTGCTCGATCTGCTCTTCGGTAAGCTCATAGAACGTCACGTCGGTCACATCGACAAACGACAGACTCTCGGCGGCATGCGGAGCTGCAGCGTCGCCGGCTTTAACGATGCAGACGCCAGTTGCCACCTGGTGCGTGCGGCCCGAAAGCTCGTGGAGCATGGCGCGCGCCTCGTCCCCGTTTGCCGGCTTACCCAAAATCTTGCCATCGAAGGTGACGATGGTATCGGCCGCGACGGTCAGCTCATTGGGCTCGGCATGCTCGGCGGCGACGGCAGCAGCTTTAGCACGCGCCAAGCGCTCGACGAGCGTAAGCGGAGCTTCGCCATCAAAAGGCGTTTCATCGATGTCTGCGGGAATTACGCGAATGTTATAGCCCGCCTCGCGCATCAGCTCTATGCGGCGCGGCGATTGCGAAGCCAAGATCATAGTTGGATGCCCTCGGCGACCTTCTCGACGGCCTTTTCGCCGGCGAGCGTGCGCAACAGCTCCAAGGCAAAGGGGAGTGACTGTGCCATGCCACTGGCAGTGATGATATTGCCGTCTTGCGTGACTTTCTCGCCGGTATAGGTGCCCTCGGGGAAGCTCTTCTCAAAGCCGGGGAAGCACGTGGCGCGGCGTCCCTCGAGTAGACCAAGCTCGCCCAGGATAAACGGGGCGGCGCAGATGGCGGCAACGTGCTTGGTCGCGGCGAAATCGCAGACTACGTCGCAGACGCGCTGGTCGGCGCGCAGGTTGGTGGCACCGGGCAGGCCGCCGGGCAGCACGACGCAGTCGTACTCGTCAAAGTCGATCTCGTCAAAGAGCGCATCGCAGGTCACGGGAATCTGCAGCGAGCTTACGACCTCACGCGTGGGCATGATCGAGACGAGCGTGGCGCGCACGCCGCCGCGACGCATGACGTCGACCATGGTCAGGCATTCAATCGTTTCAAAGCCATCGGCGGCGAGAACGGCAACGCTGGGCATGAGAGTTCCTTTCGTAAGGCGGCATACAATTAGCCGTCTTATACCCCGAAGACCTCCGCTTGCCACGCTCGATTTCCTAATGATTTTTCTGAGCAATGATTAAGTGGCTAGTTGCGCCTAAGGTGGACGACGGTCTCGCAGTGGAAGGTTTGCGGGAATAGGTCGACTGGCGTGATCTTTACGGGGGAGAAGGTGTCTTCTTCGACAAAGCGTTTGAGATCGCGCGCCAGGGTGGCCGGGTCGCAGCTCACGTAGGCGACATCGCGAGCACTCGTGCTGGCGATAAGGTCGATCGCCTCGGGGGCGAGGCCTGCGCGCGGCGGGTCGACCACCAAGACGTCGGCATCCTGGTCGGGGAACTCGCGCACGGCATCGCCACCGATGACGTCGACGTTGTCGAGTTTGTTGATCTCGAGGTTACGGCGCAGGTCGCGCACGGCCGGACCGTAGGCCTCGACGGCGGCAACAAAGTCGCAGCGGCGGGCGAGCGGCAGGGTAAAGGTGCCGGCACCGCAGTACAGGTCCACGGCAAGCTCGTCTTCCTGCGGGTCGAGCGCTTCCATGACAAGATCGATCAAAATCTCGGCACCCTTGGTGTTGACCTGGAAAAAAGACGGGGCAGACAAGCGCATCTGACCCTCGGCGATATTCTCGGTCCATGAGCCCTCTCCGGCGAGCATTTCGACCTTGGAGACACGGCGGGCCTTCTTTTCGCCCTTGCTCATCACGCGCACGATGCTCGTGGGGTGAGCGGCGTCCGCCAGCACGCGGGAGACCTGCGAGCGCGGAAAAGAGCCTGTGGGCGTCCAGAGCGCGACCTCGAGTGCCTTGGTGCGGCGCGATGCGCGAATGCCCACGCGTTCGAGCCCCAAGTCATGGCTGCCGCTTAGATAGTTGAGTGCGCCGACGACCGATTTGAGCGCCTTCGGGAAGCGCTTATCGAACAGCGGGCACGTATCGACGGTCACGATTTTACTGGGGTCGACACCGTGCATGCCAAGGCGCATGCGACCGTTGACGACGGTCGGTTCGAGCTCGATTTTATTGCGGTAGCCCCAGTCGTCCTTGGTGTGGCAGATGGGCTGCACCAACTCATCGACCTGCTCAGGAGCGAACTTGCCGATGCGCTCGAGCGTGGAGCGCAGGTTTTGTTCCTTGGCGGCAAGCTGTGCCGTGCGCGAGAGGTTGCCCCACGAGCAGCCGCCGCAAATGCCAACGAAGGGGCAAGGAGGCTGAATGCGATCGGGGCTTGGCTCTAGAACCTCGGTGGTGCGGGCGCGCATGAACGACTTACCGTCCTGCACGATCTCGGCCTCGACGGTGTCGCCCGCCACGGCGCCCTGCACAAATACGGCCTTGCCGTTGTCGGCATGCGCCAGCCCGTCGGCGCCGTACGTCATCGATTCTATGGTGAGCTTCATATCCCTGCCTGTCATTCGCGTTGTTGTCCGCACCATGGTAGCAGGGAAAAGCGCCCCGCATCTGAGGCTTTCCTCAAATGCGGGGCGCTTCTACAAACTGCTTCTACAAACGACTATTTCGTCTTGCCGGTAATGAGCGTCTTAAGACCCAGGCCGATCAGGCCCAGGCCCATGCGCACGCGACCGGGGCGATGGCGCTCGATGGCCTTGGTCTTGCCAGCGGGCTTATCGCGACGGGCGCTCGTCTCGGGTGCGGGCTTGGTGACCTGCGTCTCGGGCCGAGGTGCAGGTGCAGGCTCGGGCTCAATGACGGTCGCCTGGACCTCTTGGACCTTGGGTGCTACTGGCTGCGGCTCGGCCTCGGGGGCAGGTTCCGCCTCAATGACGGGCTCGGGCGCGGCCTCGGCGTTGCGATAGGCACGCTCCAGTAGAGCTTCCTGCGAGTTGAAGGGTTTCTCACCCTCTGCACGCTCTACGGGGACCCAGGTGCCGTCGCTCGTGAGGCTGCGGGCCTTCACGTTGTCGCGCAGCTGCATGCCCATGTACTCGTGCACCAGGGCACGGCAGGTGGGGTCGAGCACGGGGAAGGCGATCTCCACGCGGTGTTCGGTGTTGCGCGTCATCATGTCTGCCGAGCTCAGGTAGATCATGTCCGAGTCCACGCCAAAGGCATAGACGCGCGCATGCTCCAGAAAGCGTCCGACGATGGAGCGAACGTGCACGTTCTCGGTCTTGCCGGCAACACCCGGCTTGAGGCACGAGATGCCGCGGATGATCATGTCCACGCGCACGCCGGCACACGATGCCTCGGCAATCTTGTCGATGACCTCGCGGTCGGTAAGCGAGTTGAGCTTAAAGAACACGCGGGCGGGCTCGCCGACAAGGGCGCGTTGAATCTCGCGGTCCAGACCGCGCATGATGAGCGGCTTGAGGCCCACGGGCGCCACGCCCAGGAATCGGTAGTCGCCGCGCAGGTTGCCCAGCGACAGGTTGCGGAAGAACAGGTTGGCGTCCTCGCCGATACCGGGATGGGCGGTCATGAGCATAAAGTCACTGTAGAGCTTGGCCGTCTTCTCGTTAAAGTTGCCGGTGCCCAAAAGCGTCAGACGGGTAAGCGCCATGCCCTCGCGATAGGTGAGCTGGCAGATCTTGGAGTGGCACTTAAAGCCCTCGGAGCCGTAGATAACGGTGCAGCCGGCCTCTTCCAGACGCTCGGCCCACTCGATGTTGTTCTGCTCGTCAAAGCGGGCGCGGAGCTCCATGAGTACCGTGACCTCTTTGCCGTTTTCGGCAGCATCGATGAGCGACTCGCACAGGCGGCTCTGTTTGGCCACGCGGTAGAGCGTGATGCGCAGCGAGATGCACTCGGGGTCGTAGGCTGCTTCGTGCACCAGGTCCAAGAACGGGTTCATGGCCTCGTAAGGGTAAAAGAGCAGCTTGTCGTGCTGCAACACCTGCTCGCGGATGGAGCGGGCCATATCGATGGTGGGGTTTGGCTGCGGCTTAAACGGCGTAAAGAGCAGCTCGTTGCGTAGGTGTTCGGGAATCTTGCCCTCAATGCCAAAGACGTAGCCCAGGTCAAGGGGGATATCGCATGTAAACACCGAGCGACGCGAGAGCTCGAGCGCTTTGCGGATGGTCTTGAGCGTTGGCTTCTCGAGTGAGCCCGATACGGCGAGCACCACCGGCTGCAGGCGCAGACGCTTCTTGAGGATGCGCTTCATGTGCTGGCGGTAGTCCTCTTCCTCTTCGACGCCCTCGCCGTCCGGGTCGATATCGGCGTTGCGGGTGACTCGGATGAGCGCGCGGTCGAGTGGCTTGTAGGAGCCAAAGCAACTGTCCAGGCAGGCGAGGATGACGTCCTCGAGCAAGATGTAGGAGTAGGTGCCGGTGGGCGAGGGGATCTCGACCACGCGGTTCATCGAGGCGGGAATCTCGATAAGGCCCAGCAGGCTCTCCTCGTCAGTGACGCCGTCTAGGCCGCAAGCCAGATAGAGCGCGCCGTTGCGCAGGTTGGGGAAGGGGTGGCGCGGGTCAATGACCAATGGTGAGATAACCGGCGACACGTAGGCCTGGAAGTAGCGGGTTACAAAGGTGCGCTCCTCGGGCGTAAGCGAATCGATGCGGGCGCGGTGAACGCCCAGAGTGTCGAGCTTGCCCTCGATGCTCTTAAAGATGGACTCCCAGCGGGTAAGGAGCCCGGGCAGCTCGGCCATGACAGCATCGACCTGTTCGGAGGCGGTCATATTGCTCTTGTTGTCGACAGGC
>CABUZK010000031.1 GCA_902496115.1 uncultured Collinsella sp.
CACGCGGCGCAGGCAGGTAAGATTGAAGGGCCTGACGCCGGAGGAGTTCCGGAACCAGGCCCTTGCGGCGTAGTCGCTATTTATTCAGTCCAAGTTTCGGGGCGCAGTTCACAGGCACCCTTGTGGTGGTTTCCCCTTGTGGTGGTTCCAAGTGTAAAGCCTTTGCAACCTGCGGTCGTTAGACAAACAGCACGTGCGCGAGCAGTGCGTACACGCACGCCGCGACAAGCACCGTCACCACGATCGAAATCACGCGGTCGGCCATGTCCATGTTGGCCCGATTCGTAAAGAACCGATCTTCGGCAGCATCGGCGCGTACCTCACGCACCAGCTCGGTCGCAAGATCGCAACCGTCAAGCACCTTTGCATCCATGGTTTCCTCCCAGGACTCAATCTCCGTCATTACAAGCCCGCCCGTTCGCAGACAAACCTCGAGCGTCGACTACGGCCGCTCGTTGGGAGCCAGGCGCTGCATCTTGTTCACGGCCTTGAACTTGGTGAACAGCGGCACGTACTCAAAGCTCACGTTGGAGTTCTCCAGGCCGTACCAGCGTGCAGGCGTGCCGGCGGCGCGGCGGATGATGTACTTGAGCGTGATGGCCGTACGCTCGCTGGGCTCCACATCGCTTTCGGGCGCCAGAAGCTTACGGATCAGGACGAACTTGAACGTGCCGATGTTACCCGGATCCTTGTAGACCGAGTAGTCATGCGTCTGCGGCGGCAGCTCGCCGGTGGCAGCCAGGTCCTGAACAACCTGACGCAGGTAGGCATTGACGCGCTGGTTGATCTTGTAGCCCAGGTAAAGATGCACGCGGAACACGTAGTCGGTGCCGAACGTCTCGACCGAATAGGCAAAGGTGTGCGGTTCGTCCATGGTCTCGACGTTCACAAACCACCAGGCGTGGGCACGCTTGGGATGCTTGTCCAAGATCGAGTAGACGATATCGCGGTCGATGTAGTCGGTATGGGTGTCCTTGGTCAGGTACACGACGTTGTCGCTCATGCGCTCGTAACGGTCGTCGTCACGCAGGCGCTTGAGCTGCGGCAGGTAGCTGCGCAGCGGCAGCAGCGTAAACTGGCGCTGCTCGACCGCCGTGCCGTTGTACCAGCACACCATAATGCCCATGATGAGTGCAGCCATGAGGATGGTGAAGTAGCCGCCGTGGAAGAACTTGGTGAGCGAGCTCACGAAGAAGAAGCCTTCGAGCAAAAGGAAGAAGGCCGCGAAGATCCACGGAGCAACCTTGAGCTTGCGCTCCTCGTGCAGGTAGAAGAAGAGCAGCAGCGTGGTGCACATCATAGTCAGCGTAATGGCAAGGCCGTAGGCGGCTTCCATATGCGCCGAGTTCTGGAACAGCAGCACCACGATGACGCAGCCCACGAGCATGACGTTGTTGACCATGGGGATGTAGAGCTGGCCCTTGGTCTCGGCAGGGTAGAAGACCTGCATGTGCGGCATAAGGTCCAGACGGCTGGCCTCGGACACCAGCGAAAACGCGCCGGTGATGAGCGCCTGCGAGGCGATGATGGCCGCAACGGTGGAAAGGCCTACGGCAAACGGGCGCAGGCCCGGGGCGAGCATCTGGTAGAACGGGTTGAGGTCGGCAATGCCCATGAGCTCGGGGTTGGCAGCGTTGTTCATAAGCCAAGCGCCCTGGCCCATATAGGAAAGCAGCAGGCAGCACTTAACGAACGGCCAGGTGGCGTAGATGTTGCCGCGGCCGACGTGGCCCATGTCGGAGTAGAGCGCCTCGGCACCGGTGGTGGCGAGGAAGCAGCTGCCCAGAATCATGATACCCGCGTGGTTGTTGGGGCTCAGCAAAAAGGCGATGCCGCGCACCGGGTTGAGGCACAGCAGCACGGCGGGGTGCTGGAAGACAAAAAACAGACCCGTGCCGCCCAGGAACAGGAACCACAGCGTCATGATGGGGCCAAAGGCGTGACCGATCTTGGCCGTACCGATGCGTTGCACCAAAAAGAGCGCGATGATGATGGCGAGCGTAATGGCGACGACGCGGCCCTGGTCATCGCCCAGCACGGCATGGACCGCCGGGATGGTGCGCAGGCCCTCGATGGCCGTGGTAACGGTAACGGCCGGCGTCAGGATGCCGTCGGCGAGCAGCGCGGCGCCACCCAGCATGGCGGGGATGATAAGCCACTTGCCGCAGCGCTTGACCAGGCTGTACAGGGCAAAGATGCCGCCCTCACCATGGTTATCGGCGCGCAGCGAGATGAGCACGTACTTGATGGTGGTCAGCAGCGTGACCGTCCACACGACAAGGGAGAGCGCGCCGAGCACGAACTCCTCCGTCACGCTTCCGATGCCGCCGTTGCCGGCAACGAGCGCCTTGGTTACATACATAGGGCTGGTGCCGATATCGCCGTACACCACGCCCAGCGTGACGAGCATCGCCGAGATGCTCACAGGAATCGCAGCGTGCGAGGCTGCCTCCTTGGCCTTTTGTTCCATAAGCCGGTTTCCTCCCAACTTTAATGTTCGAAGGGATTATAGGCAATCGGCCCATGTTTTAATGCACTGTTTTCCCAGCTAGATAAAGTTTTATACAGTCTTTAGGCTACCGCGGCGATATGGAATGTGACAAAGGGACTGTCCCCTTGTCACATTCGTCATTTTCCAAGCCAGTTTTTGAACCACCACTCCATGGAGCGGCTCATCTCGGCCATAAAGGGACTCGTGTGCTTGCGGGTATAGATGTCCACGACGCGCTCCCCCACCTCGCGGGCATGCGGACGGAACATCGCGTCCATCTCGGCCACCTGCGCATCCATAGTCGCGGCATCCGCACGGCAGTATCGCTCCTCGTGCACCAGGTTCACCACGGGATGCGCAATGGCCGGACGCTCCTTACGGGGCGTGCCGATGATGAGCATCGACAGCGGCATGGTATAGGGCGGCAGATCGAGCAGCTCGGCAACTTCCTCGGCATTCTCGACGATATCACCGATGTAGCAGCTTCCCAGCCCCAGGGCCTCGGCGGCAACCACGGCGTTTTGCGCGGCGATCACGGCGTCTTGGGCCGCGATGGCAAAGTCGCCCAAACCCGGCGCGCGGCGGGGTGCCTTGCCCGTGCGCTCGACAAACTCGGGCTCAAAGCAGCCCACGTGCTCAAACAGATCGATCCACTTGGCATAATCGACCACAAATATTAGTGCCCAGGGCGCCTTGGCAATCATGGGCTGGTGGTCGCACAGGTCGGCCAGACGGTCGAGCGTAGCCTGCTCGCGGATGCTCACGATGGAATACATCATCATGGCGCCCGCCGACGGCGCGCGACTCGCCGCATGCAGAATCGCCGCCCGCTGCTCGTCGGTCACCGCCACGGGACGGTCGTCGTCATCACGCGCGAAGGCGCGCGTGGAGGAACGGTGCTCCAACGTGTCCAGCACCGCATTGCCCGTAGTCCCGACCGGATAACCGTTCGCATCCACGCCCGCAGCTCCGCCGCCGCCCATGTCCGCCTTGCAAACCTGCTCGCCCATAGCTCTATCCTCGCCAATTCTTTAAGAAGCCTTTACGTTTCCGTGTAATTCCCGTCCATTATCGCGCAGGCCGCCGCTACATTGCGCCACACCGCCGCACATGCGCGTTAATATGGCTGGTTGTTGTGCGCAGCCCGCAAATGCAGCGCATATTTAGGTAACAATCGGGTAAACCCCCGCTTTCGTAGGTTTTAGTTTGTGAGGAGTCTCAGCATGTTCGCTGCCGCCATCTCGCTCGTCGGTCTTGCGGCGACCGTCTACCTTGTCTCGCGCGAAGCCAAGGCCATTCGCGCTCAGTCGGGCACCGTTGCCAAGGGCGCCTTCGCCTGGAGCGTCGCCTTTGGCCTGTTCCAGCTCTTTTTGACCGTCTGGGGCGCTATTGGCCTCGTCGCGCAAAACGAGCCGCTCGCCTTTGTGATGCTCATCCTGACCAACGCCATCCTCACCGGCTGCGCTTGGGCCAGCATCGCCCGCGACCGCATCGCCCCGCGCGTCTTTGCGTTCGCCGGGCCCGACGCCCCCGCCCCCACCGGCAAGCTCGCCCGCCTGCGCGGCGCCTTTGTGGGCAAACCGCTCGTCGCCGCCGTCCTGTGTCTGCTGCTCGCCGGCGTTTTTGCGCTGCTGGGCATGGAGGTTTCGTCCAACCACGACTTTACCTGGGTCTACCCCCTATGCATCCTGCTCGAGTGGGCCATCATCACCACGCTCATGGTCGGCCTGTTCTTCCTGTTCCAGCGCCACGGCGCAGCTCCCGCGATCCTGGCCTTTGCCCTCTTTGTCCTGGGCATTGCCGAGTTCTTCGTCATCACGTTTAAATCCATGCCCATCCAGCCGGGCGACCTTTCGGCCATCTCCACCGCCGCCGCGGTCGCCGGCACCGGCTACACCTTCTCGATCTCACTGTTCTGCGTGCTGTCCATGGGCTTTACCGCCATCGCCATGCTGCTATGCGAGTACGCCGGCCTGGTGGCACCGCACCGTCAGAAGGGTGCCGCCAACGCCAAGCGTATGCTGCTCACCAACCTGCTCGTGGCGGTGCTGTGCCTGGGCGGCGTGACCGCACACGTCACGCTCATCGACTACTACAACACCCTCGGCATCACCGTCTACACCTGGCGCCCGCTCGAGAGCTACTGGCGCGAGGGCTACCTGCCCGCTTTCATTAGCGCAGCGCAGTCCATCAAGCCGCCCAAACCCGCCGACTACTCCGTCGACGATGCCAAGGCCACGCTCAAAAAGTACGCCAAGGCCTACGACAAGTCCGACGCGGCCAAGAGCGACGAGCGCGCCGCCGCAAAGGAGCAGTTCGACAGCGAGAAGCCCACGGTCATCGCCATCATGAACGAGACCTTCTCGGATCTGTCGATCTACCAGAACATGCGCGCCGGCTACGAGGGCCCGCAGTACTTTAAGAACCTGTCCAACTGCCTCAGCCGCGGCAAGCTCTACGTGAGCGCCTACGGCGGCGGCACCGCCAATACCGAGTTTGAGTTTATGACCGGCAACTCCATGGCCAACCTGGGCTCGGGCGTGTACCCCTACACCATCTACAACATGGAAACGACCGGGAACCTGGCAGAGCAGTTCAAGTCGCTCGGATATTCCACCACGGCCATGCACCCCAACCACGCCACCAACTGGAACCGCGAGAACGTGTACAAGGACTTTGGCTTTGACCGGTTCCTGTCCATCAACGACTTCCAGGGAGCCGACACCCTGCGCGGTATGGTGACCGACCAGGCGACCTACGACAAGATTCTTGAGCTGCTCGACCAGAACGCCGATCCGCAGTTTATCTTCGACGTGACCATGCAGAACCACTCGGGCTACGACACGGGCCTGCTGCCGGTCGACAAGCAGATGCACCTGAACATCGACACGACCGATCTGGACGCCAAGACCGTCGAGGACGGCACGCTCTCCGATGTCGACGAGTACGTCTCGTGCATCGAGCAGTCCGACCAGGCGCTGCGCTACTTCCTTAACGCCTTGAGCAAGCTCGACCGCAAGGTGGTCGTGGTGTTCTGGGGCGATCACCAGCCGTTCTTCCCGTCCAAGTTCAACGACAAGTGGTTTACCGGTGAGGACGACGCCACGCATCAGGAGCGTCTGTGGCAGACCGACTACATCATCTGGGCCAACTACGACGTTGCCGGCTGCGACCAGACGAGCGAGGTCGACGACCTGTCCACCAACTACCTGTCTACCCAGCTCATGCAGTTGATCGGCGCACCGCTTTCCGACTACCAGAAAGCGCACATGACGCTTCGCGAGTCGCTGCCCGCCATCAACTCCGTGGGCTACGAGGACGCCAGCCTGCGCTGGGCACTCTCCTCCAACGTCACCGGTGACGACGCCGCTGCCGCTGCCGCCACTAAGGCACGCGAGGATTACGCCAAGATGCAGTACTACGAGATGTTCCGCGACGGCAAGAACGTGTACACCGAGCACTTCCAGACCGAGGCCAACGAGACCGACCCCAACCTGGCGCCGGGCACGACCAAGATCAAGTAGCGGGCCTGTATCCCGGTTCGTCTGCCCGGCCGGCGCGGAATGTAAGATTCCCTGCTCGGGCAGTCCTGCTCGCACGGAGAGCACATTAAGTGCTCTCCGGCTCGTGCGGAACTCGCGATGAACCTTACATTCCGCGCCGGCCGGGCAGACGCCTCGGTGTTGAAGCGCGGCTTGTCTTGGGTGTATCGCCGAACATATATAAGTTGAAGGCCACGTTATGTGGCCTTCTTTGTTTGCGGAAAGTGTGTCCCGGAATTCTTGTCTGGAATGGGATGCAGTTTCCGCTTGGGACCCGATTTGGAAAGTGTGTCCCACTATTCAGCTGGATTCCGGGATGTATTTTCCGGTTGAGGCTCATTGGGAAAGTGCGTCCCACTTTGGGGGCTGATTCTGGGACGTGGTTTCCGGTTGGCTCTCATTGGGAAAGTTCATCCCATTTCTCGGCCTAATTATGGGACGCAGTTTCCCGTTGAGGACCCTTTGGGAAAGTGCGTCCCGGTCTGGGCGCTCAAACTGGGATGGATTTTCCGGATGAGGGCTTGACGGAAAATGTGTCCCGTTCCGGGCGCTAATTGTGGGATGCAGTTTCCGCTTGCGGAGTCTCCACTCAACAGAAAACCCGGGTGGCCTGTTTTTTGGCTACCCGGGTTTTGGGTTGTCGATATGTTCGACTGGCTACTAGTGGGTCTTGCGGCGCTTGATCAGCATGATGAGGGCTATCACTACGAGCGTTGCTCCCGCTGCTGCTGCGGTGGCGACTAGGGCGAATGTTTGGTCGCCGGTGTTTGCGAGGTTCTTCGCTGTGGTCGTAGTCTTGACCTTGGTGTCGGTCTTAGCTCCGTTGTCGGACTTGGGCTTGTCCGGGTTCGTCGGGGTCTCAGGAGTCTCGGGGTCCTTTGAGCCTTCGGAATCGGTTGGGCCGGCGGTGTTTACCAGCGTATGGTCCAGGAACTTCTTGGCGCCCGCACTTGCCTGTGAGAACAGGCGGCGCGTGCGGATCGGGGTGGCGTTCACCGTTGTGGGCGCCGTCTCCTCGGCCTCGATATTCACGAGCGTCGTGCCGGTGTCGAGGCCCACGTCGTTGTATCCCACGTGGCAGTAATACTGCGCACCGTCATCGTCTGCGGTCAGGTCAATCTCGAGCTTTGAGGCCGTTCCAGCCGCGAGGTTGCCATCGGCACCCACGAGCTTAAACTCTGTCTCGCCGCGGCCCTTGCGGTACCACATATAGGTCGGTGCCAGCCCTGTTTCGCTATCGTCGGCACCGAGTTGCTTCACATGGCCAATCGCCGAGAGCGTCAGGTGGCTTCCCGCCGTGCGCTCAACCGAAGAGTCGTATCCAAGATCCGGCCCCTCCGCAGCATCCGCCGCAGGTCCGCTCACGGTCATCGTCATGCCATCGGGCATGGTCTTGACCGTGATGATTGCCGAGCGAATACCTGTTTCGGTCGTGGATCCATTCTTAACGGCGGCGATGGCGAATCGATACTCCGTATTGGGCTGCAGCCCATCCCACTTGAGCGAGGTCTGCGTGTTGTCGGCAATCTTCCAGCTATTGACGACCGCATCCGCCGCATTGCTCTGCAGCATGCCCACGCCGTAGCTAAAGCCACTCTTGTTTGCGAGTACATCGTCCCAGCTAAACGTAACGCTGGTCGAATCGACGGCGTTTGCCGTAAAGCCCGTCACGGCCGGCGCGTCGGGCATCTCGACGTCCTTAACGTCATAGCCCACGATCCAGAACTGGTCGGTGTCCTTGGTGCCGAGCTTGTCGCCCGAGTCTGCCTCGAACTTGTCGACATCCACCGCGTTGACGCCCAGACGCCACACAAAACCGTACTTGCCCTGCGCGGCCTCGGGCAGGTTGTCGACGGTGCCGCCGTATTCGGTCGATTCACTCGAGGAGTTACCCGTAGTAAAGCCGGCGTTGGCACCAAAGCACAGGCCGCCAAACAACTCGTGCTTTGCGAGCTTCGCGCCCATGACAACGCTGCCGTTCAGCGTCAAGCCGAGCTCGAGCTCCTGCTCCTTGCCCTCCTCGACTTCGATGGTCTGCTCAATGCTCGCCCCCGACTGCGCGGCGGCGCCGTTAAACCCATCGTGCGTGTAGGCGCGCGTTACGCCAGGCTTGCCCAGGCCAAAGGAATCCCCAACGGGAGTCTCGCCGTTGAGCGTCGTTTGATAGGTTCCGGGTTCTCCCGACCGGTTGGTCAAAAAGTAGCTGAGCGGCGTCATATTGTGCTGTTTGGCAATGCGGTCATAGGCCTCGACATTAACGACCGAGGTCTGCGCGCCGAGCGACACGGGCGCCGCCATCACGCCCTTGCCACCAGTTTCCTCATTTTCGATCTCATACTCGTAATAGACCATCGGAATCGTGTAGAGCACGGCCTTGTCACCCTCGCCGGCATGCGACTCATAGCTTACGCTTGCGCTGACCGTGCGCTCGCTCCGGTAGTCATAGCATCCCTCGGCGGCAAAATCGACTGAAGCATTCATCGCGACCAGGGGCGGACCGGTCTGCACCTCGACGGCAACGCCCAACTCGGCGCCAATGGTATAGCCCTGGGATGTCCCCGTGCCCTTTTCCTCTCCGTATGACGTGCCGCCCAACACCAGATAGCCGTATGCCTGCTCCAGATCCTCAACATAGGGCGCATCCTGCAGCACGGCAAGCACGCGCGGGTTGGTATAGACCTTGTAGCGGTCCTTGTACGTGATCTTGACGCTGTCGTTGTCGACATCGGGCAGCGCGAGCGAGATAAATGTGCCGTAGGTAGTGCCGCGACGGTTGCTCTCGCTAATCACCTGTTCCTCGCCGCGGCGCACCTTTCCGTTCTCGTCGAGCGAAAAATGCGAGGCGGTCATCCAATAGTAGTCATCGTTCTTGCGCAGGTCCTCGTCGCGGTGCTTGCCCACCACGGCGATAAAGCTCTCGTTATAGCGGTCCGAACCCGAGACGATGCCCGCCTTGACGTCGCTGATCCACACCTGCTCTATACCCTTGTGGTCATGCTTGTTGCTGCTGTTGTATTGCTGACCGCTCATGCTCATGGTTCCGACCATGGACCCCAAGCCCTGAGCCCCGCTCTGTGCCGTGTTGCAGGCAAAGTCGCGGAACACATCGCCGCCCACGAGCACCTCGTCGACCGCCAGCTGCTCGGACAGGCCGTCAAGGTTGGCAGTGGCAAGGGCAATAGGCGCCAAGGTGCACGGATAGCGCTTATCCTGAGCGCTATCCTTCCATGCGCTGTTGGGCACATGCATCAGCCCATAGGAGGCGAGGAGCCCGTCTCTGTATTCCTTACAATCGGAAAGCTTGAACTCGCCAGACTCCGAGTCAAAATACGCGTAGCGGTACAGCGCGCCGTACAGCCCCTTGCTGCCGTCAGAAGCGCCGTAATCAAAAGCGCTGCGTTGCCAGTCATAGCCCGCAAGAATAAGGCCCGTGACGGTTTCACCCGTCTTCTTTCCTTCTTCATCGTAGGCGGCAAACGTGCCGAACGTCGCATTCGCAGCGACCATGGTCTTGCCGTTCGCGGAGAGGGAGATTGCGCCCGCGTCGCCCAGAGCATCGACATGGACGAGCGCACCCTTGGATGCATCCCACGAAAACAGCTCGCAATGCGTCGACTTATCAATATTCTTCTTGCCGTAGGGTGCCGAGACCACGATGGCGAGGTCATCGCAAAAATCGCGATCGAGGTCGCCGGCCGCTAGCGAAACGACAGGAGCTGACTGAAGCTGCGTCCAGGAGTCGTTCCCGCCCTTGTTGTGCGTGGTGTAGTCCGCGGCGTTACCGGCATCGATCTTGACGACGCTTTGCTTCCAGTTGCCGCCCTCCAAGTCATACATGTCGACTACAGCCTTGCGCACGCCGTTCTCGTCGACATAGCAGCCCGCGTAGACAAAAAGCTCGTCGACGCCGTCGCCATCGACATCGCCCGCCTCGACATCAAAGACGGCGTCGTGCTCTTGCAGGTAACCGGCATCCAGGTACTTAAAACGGCCTTCGTACATCATATTAGTGTTGACCGTCACCGGCAGGTGTGTGTCGAGAGTGCGCGTACGCCCGTTGCTAAACGAGTAGAGGACCAGCTCAACCTTTCCGGCGTATGACTTGCCGTCAATCGTCGTGGAGGAACTGTCGCCGTAGGCACGGAGCTCGGCAACGCGGCTCTTTTTGCCCGTGCTGGCGTCGCTGCAGAACTCAACACTCGTGGCGTGAATGCCCGAGAAACCGTTGTTGTCGTTGGCGAGTACTGTTGAGGACTCATTGTTGCTTAGGTACGACCAGGTGCCGCCACCGTAGTCGCTATGCTTGTAGAGATCGCTGTTCGTATCGAAGTTGTTGACGTTTTGCCAGAACTTTGCGGCGCCCCACACACTTCCATAGCCATCGGTGAGTTTGCTGCTGCCGCCAATGTCACCGCGCTCGACGTTCTCGAGCTTGTCGCGCAGAGTGTAGCGATTGCCATGGCTACCGTTAGCTGCCATATAGACCTCGCTGCGCGTGGCAAACGTCGTGGGGGTATCAGTGGAATAGGGGCCAACGGTATCGGCCGGAATGTCCTCGCTCGTGCCCAGACCCAGGGCTTGATAATCCTGCTCGGTCATATCGGTGATTGCGGGCGCGTCTGCCGCCTGGGCAACCTGGGGCGTGGCCGTGAAGCAGGCGACGCTCGTGGCGATCAACGCAGCAAGCGCCGCCGTCCCAACAAGCGGGATTTTCGACAGCCTACGGATACGGGGGTGTGGAACGTACATGAGGGACCTCGCTTTATTCGAGTGGAGTGGACTCATTTTTGCAAATGATACATCCGATGCCCGATATCACGTGTCTCATTTTCGCCAACGGCGTGTCTCATTTTTGAGAATCCGAGATGCCGCGGAAATCTTATCCCAGCTCAAAGGCCATTTCTGGGATGTATTTTCCGTCGAGTGCCTCATCGGGAAACTGCATCCCATTTCAAGCGTCGATTCTGGGACGCATTTTCCCCTTAGACCCTCAACCGGAAACCGCACCCCACTTTGAGCGCAAATTCCGGGACGCATTTTCCGCTTGAGCCTCATTGGGAAACGGCGTCCCACTTTGAGGGCTGATTGTGGGATGCATTTTCCGGTTTTGGTAGCGCGCACAGTCGTGGTGTAAGAAGCAAGGGAGGGCCATCGCCTAGAATCGTCAGTGCCTAGATATTCGACGAAAGGAAAGACGATGGCCCACAGCGACATTCTATCCCAGCCGGACCGGGGGCTCGGCCTCGACCGGCCCCAGACCGAGGCCCTGCTCGCGCTGTTCTCGCGGTGCGACGACCTGAGGGAGTTCGGCAGGGAGGTGATCCAGTCCGTGGTCAACGCCCTGATGGACTCCCAGGCGCAGGAGGCCTGCGGCGCGCCCCGCGGCTCCAGGTCGCCCGAGCGCGTCAACAGCAGGAACGGCTACCGCGAGAGGTCCCTGTCGACCTCCCTCGGCGACCTCGAGCTGCGGGTCCCCAAGCTGCGCGAGGGGACCTACTTCCCCGAGGGCATACTCAAGCGCTACACGCGCGTCGAGGCGTCCATGGTCGCGCTCGTGCGCGAGATGTACGTCGCTGGCGTGAGCACCCGCAAGGTCGGGCTCGTCGCCGAGGAGCTCGGCGTCTCGTCGCTGTCCAGCTCCGAGGTGTCGGCGCTGTGCGCCGGGCTGGACGAGGAGGCCGAGGCGTTCAGGACCCGGCCGATCGAGGGCGAGCACCCCTACGTGTGGCTCGACGCGACCTACATGAAGTGCAGGACCGGCGGGCGCTACGCGAGCGTCGCGCTCGTCACGGCGATCGGCATGTCGTCCTCCGGGCACAAGGAGTTCCTCGGCTGCGCCTGCTTCGACAGCGAGAGCGAGGCCGCCTGGTCCGAGTTCCTCGGCTCCCTCAGGGACAGGGGCCTGCGCGGCGTGAGGCTCGCGGTGTCCGACGCCCACGCGGGGCTCGTCGCCGCCGTCTCCAGGGTCCTGCCGGGCTGCTCCTGGCAGCGGTGCCTGACGCACCTCCAGCGCGACATCAGGGGCCACGTCCACAGCCTCGCCGGCCAGGCGCTCGCCGCCGACCTGGTCCGGGCGTGCGCGGGGCAGGCCGACGCCGACGTCGCCCGCGCGGCGTGGGACCTGGCGGCGCCCAGGGTGCGCGCCCTCTCCCGCGCGGCCGGCGACGTCTTCGAGGGCGCGAGGGAGGACGCGCTCGCCTTCATGTCCTTCCCCCGCGAGCACTGGCAGAAGATCAGGACGAACAACGTGCAGGAGCGCGCGAACCGCGAGATCAAGAGGAGGTACCGCTCGGTGCAGTCGTTCCCCTCCGAGGCGTCCATGATGCGGCTCGTGTGCGCGGTGCTCGCCGGAGAGGAGGGCAGGTGGGCCGCCCACCGGGTCGCCGCGCCCGAGTCGGCCGCCCGCGCGTCCGCCCCGGCCCCGGCCCCGGAACCGCTCGAGGGCGAGAGGCTCGAGGCGGTCAGGCTGGCCGCGCACGAGGTCATAAGGGAGGTCCTTGACCGCCACGGCGTTGCGGAATAGCCTTAGGCGCAGGGGGCGCTGACGCGGCCCTCCCTCTTACACCACAAAAATTCGCGCGATCCCGGTTTTGCTCTCATTGGGAAAATGCATCCCGTTTCTTGACCGAATAATGGGACGCAATTTCCCGTTGGAGCGCCTTTGGGAAAGTGTGTCCCACTTCGACCGCCCAGAGTGGGATGCGCTTTCCGCAAAGCACCTCAACGGGAAACTACGTCCCATTCCAAAGGCAAATTCCGGGACGCATTTTTCGAAAGCCTGCCCATCCGGAAAGCCCGTCCCACTTTGGACGCATCCGGGCACGGAACCATCGACCTATCAGGCCTCCCATCAATAAAGAGGCGTCCTCCCGGACGGCGGGGCACGAAGTTCATCGCGAGTTCCGCACGCAAAGAAGGCCACTTAATGTGGCCTTCGTCTTGCGCAGGACTGTAGAGCAGGGAACTTCGTGCCCCGACGCCCGGGAGGACGTTTCATTTAGAAAGATGGACCGACCGCCGTCAGCGATGGGAGCTACTCCCCCAGCACGGCCTTCTTGGCGGCTTCAGCCATGTTGTCCAGATCTTCCTTGGTGGGATGGTCCTTTGCGGCAACCCAGTTGTCGAGCAGCATCTTATAGCGCGCGTTTTCGGGTTCTTGCTCAAGCATCGCCTCATAGCGCTGCTTGACCGCGGGGCCCATCTTGCCCTGGCACATCGCCCAGCCCGCAAGCTCGGCATCCCCAGCCAAATTAGAAGTTACGCGATCAATAATCTGCTGGTAATAGCTCTGGTCGGCGCCAAAACCGCAGGTGCCAAACAGGAAGACGCGCTTGCCGTGCAAGGCGGAGAGCAACGTCGCGACCGAAGGCGTGCACGCGCCCTTGTCGCACCAAAAACCGACGAGCACCGTGTCGGCCGCGCAGGCGCCCTGCGCCTCGAGCGCAACCTGATCTGCATCCGCATCGTCGCTCAACGCCGCGGCATGGACAAAATCAACACCCGCAGCCTGCAGAGCGCGCTTGATCGCGCCCGAAACCATCCTGGTATTACCGCTCTTGCTGTTAACCACCAAAGAGCACGTCATAGTCACGTTGCCTCGTTTCCCCCAAAACTAAAGCCACTAATGCAATTTATTAGATGAATATCTTAGTACTTACGTGACAGATGTAAACCACCGTCTGTCGATTGATTAATTTGCCCCACGGGCTTGCTTACTGGGCGAATTGGCTGCGGTAGAGTTCGGCGTAGAAGCCGCCTGCCGCTAGCAGCTCGTCGTGCGTGCCGCGCTCGATAATCTGGCCGTCGCGCATCACCAAAATGCAGTCGGCGTTGCGGATGGTGCTCAGGCGATGCGCCACGACAAAGCTTGTGCGGCCAGCCATGAGCTCATCGAATGCCGCCTGCACCTGCAGCTCGGTGCGGGTATCGATGCTCGAGGTCGCCTCGTCCAGCAGCAAAATCGCCGGATCGGTGAGCATAACGCGCGCAATGCACAGCAGCTGTTTTTGACCCTGGCTAAACGTGCCGCCGTCCTCGCCGATGACCGTATCGTAGCCGCCTGGCAGCTGCACGATAAACTTGTGCGCATGCGCGCGCTTGGCAGCTTCGATAACCTGCTCGCGCGTGGCGTCGGGACAGCCGTAGGCGATGTTTTCCGCCACCGTGCCCTCGAACAGCCACGTATCCTGCAGCACCATGCCAAAGGCGCGGCGCAGGCTCGCGCGCGTGTAGTCACGCGAAGACCGGGCATCGACCATGATGCGTCCGGCATCAATATCGTAAAAACGCAGCAGCAGGTTGATGAGCGTTGTCTTGCCGCAGCCCGTGGGGCCGACCAGGGCAAAGCGCATGCCGGGTTTGGCCTCGATGCAGATATCCTGCAGCAGCTTGCGATCGGACACATAACTAAAGTCTACGTGCTCAAAGGTCACCTCGCCACGCGGGGCGGCAAGTTCCACGGCGCCCGTCGCATCGGGCTCCTGCTCGCGCGCGTCGAGCAGCGCAAACATGCGGCGTGCCGAGGCGTACGCCGTCTGGATCTGCGTAATGACGTTGGTGACCTCGTTGAACGGCTTGGTGTACTGGTTGGCGTAGGACAGGAAGATCTGCACGCCGCCCACCGTGAGTGCCGCGGGCACGCCCGTGATCACGCCCACGCAGCCAATCACGGCCACCACGGCATAGATGATGTTATTGATAAAGCGCGTGCCGGGGTTGGAGAGCGAACCCATAAACTGCGCGCGCTCACCTGCCGCATAGAGCTCGGCGTTGAGGGCATCGAAGCGCTGCTGAGCGTTGGGACCATAGGCAAAGGCGTCGACAAGTTTCTGCTCGCCTACGTACTCCTCGATATGACCACCGAGCTGCCCTTGAATACGCTGCTGCGCCGTAAAGCTTTTGTTGGAAAGCTTGGCGATAGCACCGGCTGCAAAAATGGAAAGCGGCGTGACGAGTACCACCACGAGCGTCATGGTCAGGTTGATGGAAAGCATAAACGCGAGCGTACCCACGATGGTAATAACACCGGTGAAGAGCTGTGTGAAGCCCTGCAGCAGACCGTCGCCCACCTGATCGACGTCGTTGACCACGCGACTCATGAGGTCGCCGTGGGCATGGCCGTCGATAAAGCTGAGCGGCATGCGGCTGAGCTTGTCGCTCGCCTCCACGCGCATGTCGCGCACCGTCTCGTAGGACAGACGGTTAACGCAGTAGCCCTGCAGCCACTGGAAGGCCGCAGCACCTACGACGACAATCGCGAGCTTGGTGACAAGCGGCAGCAACGCATCGAAGTCCACCTGTCCGGCGGCGACGATAAGGTCGATGCCCTCGCCAATGAGGATGGGCGTATAGAGTTGCAAGATCACCGAGATTGCGGCGCTCACAAACGATGCCGTAAACGAGACGCGGTGCGGGCGAACATAGCCCAGCAGGCGGCGGGTCACCGCACCCACGGGATAGCGCTCGGGGTCGCCAGGCTGGCGCGGGCCGTCGCCCAGGTCGTTGAGGTTATCGTTACCGGACACGTTGGCCGTCATCGTGGCGACCGAACCGGAGGAAGTGTACGGATTCATTTAGCAGCCCTCCTTTGCGCAGACGGATGCGGAGGCGATCGGGGTGGACGCGGGCGTCGTACTCCCCTGCTGGCCCTCGAGCTCCTCGCGGCGCAGCTGCGACTGGCAAATCTCGCGATAGAGCTGACAGGCCGCGTACAGCTCATCGTGCGTGCCCAGGCCCGCGACCGAGCCGTGATTGAGCACGCAGATCATGTCGGCGTCGCGCACGGTCGAGACGCGCTGGCTCACAATCACCGTGGTCAGCGGCAGCCCGCCCTCGGCGGCACCGCGCACGCTGCGCTCGCGAATGGCATGGCGAAGCGCCGCATCGGTCTTAAAGTCGAGCGCCGACGCGGAATCGTCCATGATTAGGACCTGCGGCGAGCCCACCAGGGCGCGCGCGATAGTCAGACGCTGACGCTGGCCACCGCTGAAGTTCTTGCCGCCGGCCTCGACCGGGGCATCGAGCCCCTGCGGCTTGTTGCGCACGAACTCGCTCGCCTGCGCCATGTCGAGTGCCGCCCAGAGTTCCTCGTCGGTTGCCGCCTCATCGCGCCAGGTCAGGTTGCTGCGGATGGTGCCGCTCACCAGCGACGCGCGCTGTGGGACGGTCGCGACCACACGGCGCAGCTGGTCGAGCGGCCAGGCGCGCACGTCGGCGCCCATCACGCTCACGCTGCCGGCGCTCGCATCGTACAGGCGCGGGATAAGCGAGACAAGCGTGGACTTGCCGCTGCCCGTACCGCCGATAATGCCGAGGGTTTTGCCCACCGGCAGCTCGAGAGTCACATCGCTCACGGCATTTGCCGCGCCCGCGCCAAACGAAAAGCTTGCATGGTCAAAGCTCAGCGCGGGGACTGAAGCAGCACCACCCGCCAGTTCGCTCGGCTCGGGCAGCGCGACCAGCTGGTTGTCCTCGTCGGTGATGCTCGGCACGCAATTGAGCACCTCATTGATGCGCGACGCGCTGGCACTCGCCTTGGTAAAGACAACGACCAGGTTGGCCACGTACACGATGGATGTGAGGGTCTGCGTCATGTAGTTCACAAACGCCATGACCTGGCCCTGCGTAAGCTCGCCCACGTTGACCTGGATGCCGCCCACCCACAGGATGGCGCACACGCCCAGGTTCATCACAAGAAACGTGACGGGGTTGAGGATCGACGAGAGCTTGCCCACCGCGATGGCAGTATGGGCCTGGTCATCGGCGGCTTGGGCAAAGCGCTCGCGCTCGTGGTCCTCGCGCACGAAGGCGCGAACCACGCGAGCGCCCGAAAGCCCCTCGCGGCAAATGAGCGCAATACGGTCGAGCTTTGCCTGCAGCTGCTTGTAATACGGAATGCAGCGCGCCATGACAAACCAAAACACCAAGCCGATGGCGGGCGTGCAAATCAAAAAGATGATGCCGAGCTTAAGGTCGATGGCAAGGGCTGCGCACATAGAGCCCACTGCCAAGAAGGGCCAGCGGATGAGCATGCGCACGCCCAGCGCCACGGCAAGCTGCACCTGGTTGACGTCGTTGGTGATGCGGGTAATGAGCGACGGCGTACCAAAGCGGTCGAGCTCGGCATAGCTCAGCTTGTTGATGTGCTGGTAGAGCGCACCGCGAATGTCGGTGCCCATGCCCTGCGAGGTGAGCGCCGCCATCTTTTGGCAGACGAGCGTAAATGAGATGCCGATCACGGCCATGGCGCCAAGCAGCATACCGTAGTGGACGACGGCGTTAACATCGTGTGCGCCGATGCCCTTATCGATCATCTGGGCAATCACCAGCGGCGTAAGCAAGTCAAAGATTACTTCGATCAGCTTGCACGCAGGACCAATCACCATATACCGGCAAAACTTACCACCAAAACGCCTGAGCAGCTCAATCATGTATAGGCGCTCCTTATCATCATCTCTCTTCAATCTGATTCATGATAGTACGGAGAGCCCTGGGGATGCGTAAGCAACTCGTTACAGATGTTAAGGCGAAGCAGGCACGAAGGCCACTAGTGCCCAAGGCATGTATCCGCCGCTGTTTTGGAAAAGCCAGCGAGCAACATAACGCCAGGGATTCAATTATCAGATAAATGTGACCCTTCAGGCGGTTTTGGTCGGCTACCCGCGAGTGCCGGCGGGGCGCTTGGTAGTCGAGCGATCCCGCAGGCGAAGCCGAGGACCAGCGAGACACCAAATACCTCGTCACCGGCCGGGCCATGTCGCGGCACCAAAAAGCGCCCGTGCGCTCGATGGATCCGGATGCCCGACAGAGGCTCCTTATGGCTGCTTCCTTCCGGACCTGACCAGATTCGGAACATGTCGTCATCCGAACCCATCGAACGCGCTAGGCGCTCGGTATATCTTACCCGCTCCAGCCCGATGGGGCAAGGTAGCTAATTTGGGACGGGGCTTTTTTGACTACTTTTTGACTGGTGGGGCATCAGGGTGGCGAAAGTAGTCAAGAAAGCCCTGTCCCAAATAGACTGATCTGGTGCTGCGCCACGAAAAGGGCCTATCTACTACGTTTTGGTCACAGAGGTCGACCATAGCCGGCCTTTTCGAAAATCGGCAAGCCGTCTACCTGCAGTTTTAATTTCATAAAATCCGGAATGGTCGAGGTAGCTCGGTTAAACGTAGTAGATGGCCGTATTTCGTGGCAAACGGTCCGACTCGAGACCCATGTCGACCAGCCTCGGTTGGCCATTCTCGATGTTGCGGTGGAATACGGACTGAATTGGCACCTTAAAGGCAAAAACACTCCGTATTTCACCGCAACTTATCGAGGGGATGGGTTTTAGATACGGCCAAGGTCGTAGGATCGGGCGGCGGCTTCACCGGCGCAGATGAGGTTGGTTGTGGCTTCCTGGGGATCGAGCGCCAGCTCAAGGCCCATGGGCTTGCGGCAGACCGGCAAAACCAGGTCGACGCCCTGCCCATACACCGCATCCAGGTTGTCAGCACGACCGCCCACGACGGCGACCACCGGCTTGCCACATCGCTTCGCACGACGGGCCACGCCCACCGGCGCCTTACCGGCGGCGGATTGCTCGTCCATATTGCCCTCGCCCGTTATGACCAGGTCGGCATCGCGCACGCGCTCGTCAAACCCAATCAGATCAAGCACCGTCTCCACGCCCGAGCATAGCTCCGCACCGAGCGCTAGCAGCGCGGCGCCCAGGCCGCCGGCGGCACCGGCACCGGGCACACCGAGCACCGAGCCAAATGTCCGTGCACCCTCGAGCACGCGCAACAGTCCCTGAGCCCGCGCCCCGATAATCGCCGCATCGAGCAGGCGGCCGTAACCGACCATCCAGCTGTCGTACTTGCGCAGCGCCTCAGCGTCATCCGTCGGCAGACCCTTCTGCCCACCGAACACTGTCAGCGCGCCGCGACGCCCCACGAGCGGATTCTCGACATCGGAAAGCACCACGACACGCGCGCCATTCAGCGCCCGAAGCGCCGGTACCAAATCGATACTCGCCACGTATTCAAGGCCCGCGAGACCGGGGGCGATATTGCAGCCACACTCATCGACAAGGTGGGCGCCCAACGCTTGCAGCATGCCGGCGCCGCCATCGTTGGTGGCACTGCCGCCCAAACCAATATAGATCGTCTTTACCCCGGCACGAACCGCACGGAGCATCAGCTCGCCCACGCCATAGGTTGTGGCCGCCAACGCCGCCGACTCCGTGCAGGACGAATACCCAATACCCGCCGCCTCGGCCATCTCAATTACAGCTGACTTGTGCTCACCGTCCACCAGCATCCGGGCAGACACGCGGTCGCCCAAGGGGCCTGTAACCTCGCAGGTCGAGAGCTCACCGCCGCATGCGGCGATGGCATCGAGCGTTCCCTCGCCACCATCTGCCAGTGGCAAAGCGTTCAACTCGGCATCGGGCCACACACGGCGCATGCCTTCGGCAACGGCCTCCTCCGCCTGCGCGCTCGAAACGCTGCCCTTAAAGGAATCAATCGCCAACAGCACACGGCGGGGCCGGCGGCACGCGGGACCAAAATCGACCGCCTCAACGTCAATATCTTCGGCACACGCGAGCGCCTCGGCATGAGCGGCATGCGCCTCAAGATCGGTCCCACAACCGCAGCCAGCGCCATCGGCGCCACGCAGCCCACTAAAATAGTCGCTCAGCATCTCGCGGCACTCGCCTGCCAGCACGCCGGCGGTCACATTAAATCGATGGTTCAGGCGCGAATCGACATTGAGGTCGTACAGCGAACCCAGCGCGCCCGCCTTGGCATCAGTCGCGCCATACACGCAGCGCCCCACGCGCGCGTTGACCATAAGCCCCGCACACATGCAGCAAGGCTCGAGCGTTACATAGACCGTGCAATCGGAAAGGCGCCAACGACCGAGCAACCGAGCGGCAGCGCACAGGGCCGAAAACTCGGCATGCGCCGCAGGGTCCTGGTCGAGTTCTCGGCGATTATGCGCCCTCGCGACAATCTCGCCCGCGCGCACTACCACGGCGCCAATCGGTACCTCGCCCACCGCAGCGGCGGCGCGCGCCTCGGCCAGCGCCTCGCGCATGAACTTCTCGTCGATTTCGGTGCTCGTCATCGTTCGCCTTCCCTGTTGCAAATTCAAAACGATGCTATCATTACGACTCACGGAGAGATGGCAGAGCGGTTGAATGCGGCGGTCTTGAAAACCGTTGAGCGCGAGAGCGTTCCGGGGGTTCGAATCCCCCTCTCTCCGCCACTTCTAGTGATTCACCGGCGTCATGGTGCGCTCAAACAACGCATCGACCACGTCGGCTATCTCGGGTCGACGCTCAAGATCGTGACCCGACTCCCACCAATTTGTGAACAGTCGAATAATGCCACCGGCGATAAACTCCGATGTCGTCTCGAGTGAAACGGGCGCCAGGGCGTCTTCGGCAAGCACGTTCATCACACGCTCGCGGATGGAGCGGGCAATGCGGTCGCAAATAACGTTGGTCAACATGCCCGACATGCTGCTTGCCAAAATGTTATCCATGAGCTGCTCGTGCGCCAGAATCAAATCCATGGCATCGTCCAAAATCGCGTGTCGAAGCGCGCGCACGTCCTCGGCAGACACTGTGCCGGCCTCATCGGGCTGTTTTTGCGGCAAGCCCGACATGAGCTCATCGATATAAAAGGCGAAGTAATCGTTTTTATCGCGAAAGTGCTTATAGAACGTCGTGCGGCGAATCAGGGCCCGGTCGCAAAGCATGGCAACCGTCAAATCCTCAAACCGATGCTCTTCCAAAAGCTCGGTAAAGGCATCGAACAGGGCACGATAGGTTTTCTTGATGCGAAGGTCCATCCGTATCGCCATCCTCAAGGCGTAGACAGCATTCCTTAATTTGTCGCATATCTTACACCTGTACCGCCCGTTCGATATTGGCGCCCCCTCCCTGGTTGAAACATAACGCTTACCGGAAAGTTCGGCACCGCCAAAGGTTGCGGGTATACTAGATGTGTTATACCAACAACGGCCGGCGCAAGACGCCGCTGCCATTCGAAACGGAGACATCATGCTTCCCGTCATCATCGGTATCGTTGTTCTCGTTGTGATTGCCTGTGCCATCGCCGGCATCTACAACAACATGGTCA
>CABUZK010000032.1 GCA_902496115.1 uncultured Collinsella sp.
CGGCCTGAACAATCGTCAATATCGGTCGGAGGGGTGGCTTTGTAAAGCCGTTTGTCCCCACCCGCGTAGCGGGTGGTTTAAAGCTGGCCGCTGCGCGGCCAGCAGACTAAAGTCTTGAAAAAAAACCGCCCCAGCGGGGGCGGTGATTCGATACTCCCATTTTCGGGTTCTATATATTGAGCGCATCTGCCATAGCGGCTGTCGTAACCGCCGTGGTTCCGCAGCAGCTGCCTACCATTGCGGCGCCCGCCCGCTTCCACTCGACGCATGCGCGAGCGAAGGCTTCGGGGTCCTCATGCCACACGGGACCATCCTGTGTCTGAACCGGATTTCCCGCATTGGGACGCACCGTGACGGGAGTAGTCGCCGATGCAACCATCCTGGGCACCGCCGCGTTCGCGGCCGCAAGCGAACAGCAATTAACACCAACCGAGTTTGCGCCGTGTTTTTCGGCGTACAAAACGGCTGCCTCGATGTTGAGGCCATCGCCCAACAGGTCGCCTTTATCGTCAACGACAAAACTCACCAGGACAGGCATACCGTCGGCGGCATCTCGGGCGCCGGCAAGCATGGGCTGCAAATTACGGATAGACGTCACCGTCTCGATCAGCAGACCGTCAACACCAGCATTGAGCAAGGCGTGCGCTTGTTCGCGCGCAATGCCTCGGATTTCACGATACTCGGCAGAGTCCTCGGCAAACCACTCAATACAAATCGGGCCCATCGAGCCCAGCAGCAGCTGTGGGTGCGCCTGGCGAGCATCGTCGACGGCCCCGCGATTGACCTCCGCCACGGACGGCGCAATCTGGTCGTGCTTGAGGGCATAGCTTGATGCCTGAAAGGTGTTGGTAATGAGCACCTGCGCGCCGGCGGCGACATACAAGCGATGGATACGAGAAACGGTCTGCGGCTCTGCCAGATTCCAAAACGCCGGTGGAATGTCGGCGGCATCGTACTCACTCAACAGAACACTGCCCATGGGGCCCTGCGCCAACAAGGTCTCGCTCGACAAGCGGCGCGTAAGTTCCTCGGCACCAAAGCGGTTGTAATAACTCGTATCCATATATATCCCGCTATTCCTCGACGCTGATTCCCTGCTTTTCGAGATAGGCGAGCCAGCGGTTCATCGTGTCCTCGGATAGAGCATGCTCCATCATGCAGGCCTCGGAATCGGCTCGCTCAAATTCGACACCGAGCTCCTGAACCAAAAACGTGCGGACCAGACGATGGCGATACCAGATAGCCGAGCCGACCTCGCGCCCACGGTCAGTCAGGATAACTTTGCCGTAGTGAGACTGTTCGACAAGTTCAGATGCCTTGAGAGCCGAAACCGCCTTGTTGACCGATGCCTTCGAGACGCCAAGGCGCTGTGCGATATCGACCGACCGCACGCCGCCGGTCTCCCCATCTTCACTTTCGATGCGAACCATGCACTCCAAGTAGTCTTCGTTCGCCACCGTTAGGTGTAGCTCGCGCGAGCTATTTGTCGTATCCATGAACATCCGTCCCTTCTGCACTCAATGGCTGATTCTACCCCATCCAAGCGTCGCGGTATGCCGCGGCATACCGTGCTAGAGTTCTTGTTGCACACGACGACCAAGATTGGAGCGATCTTTATGGAAAACACCACCACGGACCCCGACGTCCTCGAGCGTTTTTTGCGCTATGTCCAGATCAACACGCAGTCCGAGGATGCCAACTGCGACCAGGTGCCGTCGAGCACCGTACAGTTCGACCTTGCCAACGTGCTTGCCGAAGAACTGCGCGAGCTGGGTGCAACCGATGCCCATGTAACCGAAAACGCCTATGTCTGCGCGCACATTCCCGCTAGCGCCGGTTCCGAGAATAAGCCCGCCCTGGGCCTGATCGCGCACCTCGATACCACCGAGGTCGCGCCGGGCGCCGGCGTAGCGCCGCACATCGTGCACTACGATGGCGGCGATCTGGTTTGCGGCATCGTCGACGGCAAGCCCGTGTCCATGAGCACCGCCAAACTTCCTGCCCTCAACAACCTGGTGGGTGAGGACCTTGTCTGCACCGACGGAACTACGCTGCTGGGCGCCGACGACAAGGCGGGTGTCGCCGAAATCATGGCGCTTGTCGCACGCATCGCGCAGGATCCCTCCCTGCCCCATCCCACGCTCGGCATTTGCTTCTGCCCGGACGAGGAAATCGGTCACGGTGCCGAGCTGTTGGATATCGAGGCCTTCGGCTGCAAGTACGCTTACACGGTCGACGGCGGTCCGGTTGGCGAGCTTGAGTGGGAGTGCTTCAACGCCGCCGAGGCAACCGTTCGCTTTGAGGGCCAGTCCATTCACCCCGGCGACGCCAAGGGGCGCATGGTCAACGCGGGCAACCTGTTCTGCGACTTCAACGCCCTGCTCCCCTACGAGCAGCGCCCGGAATACACCGAGGGCTACGAGGGCTTCTATCACCTTGAGGGCGTCTCGGCAACGGTCGACCATGCCACGGCGCGCTATATCGTCCGTGATCACGATGCCGCCAAGTTCCAGCAGAAACTCGAGCTGATGAATGCCGCCGCCGCACTGCTCAACCAGCGACTGGGCGAGGAGCGCGTAACGGTCGAGATTAAGCAGCAGTATCGAAATATGGCCAAGATCGTTCGTGACTATCCCGAGCTTATTGATGTTGCCAAGGAAGCCTACCTTGCCTGCGGCGTTGAGCCCCAAGTACTGCCGATTCGCGGCGGCACCGACGGCGCACAGCTGTCGTTCCGCGGCCTGCCCTGCCCCAACCTCTCGACAGGCGGCTACTGTTACCACGGCGTCAACGAGTTTGTCCCGGTCAGCTCGCTCGTCAAGATGACCGACGTCCTGCAGGAGCTCGTCGCCCGTTTCGCATAAGACTGGCTGCATGAGCCCAAGAGACGAATCGCCCCGTCCTCAACCGAGAACGGGGCGTTTTTTGGTGCAAGAAAAGTAGTCGGCATCGCAGGTTGAGCCAACGTCAGCGAGCGACGTCCAGAGCGAACAAGTTGGCATGAAAAAGGCAGGGCATTGACCTTCTGGTCATGCCCTGCCTTTTGAATGACAAATTGTCGCCTTGGGCGGCGCGCAGCGTCGAGCCGTTACGCGGGCTGGTAAGCCCGCGTAACTCTAATAGTTGGCTTCGTAGCCGTTGCCGTCACCAGTGGGCTCTTCGTAGTAATCGGAGCCGTCGCTCGAATCGTCGGAATCGTCCGAGCCACCCGACGAGGTCGCGGTACCGTTTGCGTAGTCGTCAGACGTGTTGTTGTTCAGGTCACCGATCGTAGAGCTGGAACCGTCGGAAAGACCCATGGTGTTGGGACCCTTGGGATCCTTGCCGGCATCGACGCGCTCCATCATTTCCTTGAGCTCGTCCTCGTAGACAAAGACGTAGCTCACACCGTCGATCATGGTGCTGTCGTCGGCGTACGAGGGCAGGTTGGCCGAGTAGATACCGTCGACATCAATACCGCGCATGGCGTTGACCGTAGCCACGATATCCTGAACGCTCATATCGGTTACGAGCATATCGGACAGCGAATTAACCAGGCCAAAGATCTTTGTGGCATCGAAGTTATTGAGAATCTGGTTGGCAAGGGCGCCAAGCACCTGACGCTGGTGGCGCATGCGCGTGTAATCGCCGTCGGCATAGGTGTAGCGGCAGCGGGCATAGGTAAGGGCGGTGGCACCGTCCATATGCTGCTGGCCAGCGGTAATCTTAATATCCAGGTGCTCGGGGTCGTCAACATCATCGGTTGCGTTAATGTCGATACCGCCAACCGAATCAATCAGCGCCTGCATACCGTCGAAGCTGACCTCGGCATAGTGGGAAATCTGAACACCGCACAGCTCGTTGACCGCCTCGACCATGGCCTCGGCGCCGCCAACGGTATGGCAGGCGTTGATCTTCATGGTCTCGCCCTTGTACTCGACCTTGGTGTCGCGCGGAACGGAAATGAGCGTCGCCTGTTTTTGCGTGGGGTCGATGCGTGCCAGGATAATCGAGTCGGCACGATACGTATCCTCGCCCGGACGGCCGTCGGTGCCAAGAAGCAGCACGTAGAACGGATCCTTTGCCTCATCGGTGTCAACCAGAACCCGACGCAGATTGTCGGTAATGACATTAGAATCGCCGAGCTTGCCCATAATGGTGGCAAACCACAGGCCGGCAGCGGTAGTGGCACTCAGCAGCACGCCAAGCACGACAATGAGCGCGACGTGACGAATCGTGTGGCTACGGCGACGTTGACGAGCGCGCTCGGAATAGCGAGCCACGTTATCGCGACTGTAGATCTTGGCCTGCGCACCAGTTGAGGGTCTTCGGGTGGTGGTATCCGCGAGGGGTTTTTTATTAAACATAGGCAACCTGTATTAGTAGATGACGGGATCGGGGACGGTAGCATGCTCGACATGCGCGCCAAGCGCCTGCAGCTTTTCGACAAACCGCTCGTAGCCGCGCTTGATGTGATGGATGGCCGAAACCTCGGTCGTCCCGTCGGCGATCAAGCCCGCTACGACGAGGGCCGCTCCGCCACGCAGATCGGGCGAGGTAACCTGTGCACCCGAGAAGCCCTTGACGCCATGAATCATGGCATGATGGCTCTCGATACGAATGTCGGCACCCATGCGCACCAGCTCAGAGGCAAACATAAAGCGATTCTCGAAGATGTTCTCGGTGATAACGGAGCTACCATCGGCAAGGGCGGAGAGCACCATAATCTGCGCCTGCATGTCCGTCGGGAAGCCGGGGAACGGAAGCGTCTGGATGTCGACCGGCTTGATACGCTCGGCACGGTTTACATGGACGCCATCCTCGACGCGCTCGCAGTCGATACCCATGAGCTCCATCTTCTTGAGTACCATGCCCAAGTGAATGGGGCAAAAACCCGTGACGTCGACACCGCGATCGTCGGCCATCAACGCACCGGCGACGATAAAGGTGCCGGCCTCGATGCGGTCGCCCACTACGCGATGGGTAACGGGATGCAGCTCTTCCACGCCCTCGATGGTCACGACAGGCGTACCGGCGCCGACAATCTTAGCGCCCATCTCGTTGAGCATGTTGGCGAGATCGACGATCTCGGGCTCGCGGGCGGCATTGTCGATAACCGTGGTACCCTTCGCGCGCACGGATGCCATAATGAGGTTCTCGGTCGCACCGACACTGGCGAACTCGAGCGTGACGGTGGTACCGCGCAGACCTTGGGGCGCATTAGCGTTGATGTAACCGTGGGCGGTATCGAACTCAACGCCCAGGGCCTCGAGACCAAGAATGTGCATATCGATCTTGCGAGCACCCAGGTTGCAGCCGCCCGGCATGGCGATCTTGGCGCGATGGAAGCGACCCAGCAGGGGTCCCATCACGGCTGTGGAAGCACGCATCTTGGCAACGAGCTCGTAGGGGGCCTCCCAAGAATCGACCTGAGAGGTATCAATCTCGAGCGTGTGCTCGTCGAGAACATCGATCGTAGCGCCCATGCCCTTGAGCACCTTGCCCATCACGTGGACATCGGAAATATCGGGCACGTTCTGCAGCGTCGTCTTGCCCGGCGCCAGAAGCGTTGCCGCCATGAGTTTGAGTGCGGAGTTCTTGGCGCCCGAAACGGGCACGGAGCCTCCGATGGCGTGGCCACCCTCAACGCGGATAATATCCAAGGTCTACCCTTTCAAAAAGCATGCCCGGGATGGCTGGGCCATCCCGGGCATGATGTGTTCGCAAATGGTCGAACGCTAAATCGTTTGACTATTGGGCAAGCTTGAGCTTACACCATGCGATTTCATTATAGAGGTAGGCGCGGCGTGCATCATCCTCCGACAAATTACCCAGCTTCTCTTCAAAACCTTGAATATCAGCTTTAAGCTTGTCGGCATCGACGGTCGCCAAATCGCAAGCGCGCTCGGCGAGAACGGTCACGACATCGTCCGCAACCTGGGCATAGCCGCCGGCCACGGCAAACGTGTGGTCGACAGTGCCCATGGCCTTATCGGAAACGCGAACGTAACCGCGGTCGATCGTGCAGATCTCGCTGGAGTGAGCAGGCAGAACGCCAAACTCGCCATCCGTGGACGGAATCGACACAAACGCAGCGTCGCCCTCATAGGCGCAGCTCACGGGGCACACGATGCGGATACGCATAACCTACTTCTCCCCCATCTTGCGGGCGCGCTCGCGCACGTCCTCAATCGTGGAAGCATAGCGGAAAGCCTGCTCGGGCAGGTCATCGGCCTTGCCGTCGACAATCTCGGCGAAGGAGCGGACGGTATCCTCGACGCGGACGTAGACACCGGGGTTGCCGGTGAACTTCTCGGCGACGTGGAAGGACTGCGAGAGGAACTGCTGGATCTTACGGGCACGGTTGACCGTAAGGCGCTGCTCCTCGGACAGCTCGTCCATACCCAGGATGGCGATGATGTCCTGAAGGTCGGAGTACTCCTGCAGGAGCTCCTGGACCTTGACGGCGACACGGTAGTGCTCCTCGCCGACGATCGAGGGATCGAGAGCGTCGGAGGAAGACGCGAGCGGGTCGATAGCCGGGAACAGGCCGAGCGACGAAATGCTACGCGAAAGAACCGTGGTGGCATCGAGGTGCGTAAACGTCGTGGCAGGCGCCGGGTCGGTCAGGTCGTCTGCGGGGACGTAGACAGCCTGGACGGAGGTAATGGAGCCCGTCTTGGTCGAGGTAATGCGCTCCTGGAGGTCGCCCATCTCGGTTGCCAGCGTGGGCTGGTAACCAACGGCGGACGGCATACGGCCCAGCAGCGCGGAAACCTCGGAACCTGCCTGGGAGAAGCGGAAGATGTTGTCGATGAACAGCAGAACGTCCTGACCACGATCGCGGAAATACTCAGCGGTGGTAAGGCCGGCCAGACCGATGCGCAGACGCGCTCCGGGCGGCTCGTTCATCTGACCATAGACCAAGCAGGTCTTGTCGATAACGCCAGACTCGCTCATCTCGAGGAACAGGTCGGTGCCCTCGCGGGTACGCTCGCCGACGCCGGTGAACACCGAGGTGCCGCCGTGCTCCTGGGCGAGGTTGTTGATGAGCTCCTGGATCAGAACGGTCTTGCCGACGCCGGCGCCGCCGAACAGACCTGTCTTGCCGCCGCGGATGTAGGGCTCGAGCAGGTCGACGGCCTTGATGCCGGTCTCGAAGATCTCGGTCTTGGTGGTGAGCTCGTCGAAACGGGGCGCTGCATGGTGGATGGGGTAGAACTCCTCCACCTCGGGCATGGGTTTGCCGTCGACGGGCTTGCCCATGACGTTCCAAATGCGGCCGAGCGTCTTGGGGCCAACGGGCATCTTCATGGGCTCACCGGTATCGGTGGCGATGAGGCCGCGCTGCAGGCCGTCGGTCGAGGACATGGCGACCGTGCGGACAACGCCGCCCGGAAGCTGGCTCTCGACCTCAAGGATCGTGCTCAGATGACCGATCGGGGTCTCGGCCTCGACCGTGAGCGCGTTGTAGATCGGGGGCACCGCACCGTCAAACTTGACGTCGACGACAGGGCCGATGATTCGCACGATGCGACCATCACCGGCAGTCGTCTTCTTGGTGGCTTCCTCGACCGCAAGCTGTACGGTGTTATTAGCCATTACTGTTCCTCCAATGCTGAGGCTCCGCCGACGATCTCGTTAATCTCGGTCGTGATCGAAGCCTGGCGCACGCGACTATACGTGCGGGTAAGGGTCGAGATGATCGCGGTGGCGTTTTCCGTCGCGGAGTGCATGGCCTTGCGGCGTGCACCCTGCTCGGCAGCCGCCGAATCGATCAGGGCCTGGTAGATGACCGTCAGGATATAAGACGGCACAAGCTTGCCGAGAACATGCTCGGGAGAGGGCACGAACTCGAACGTGGACGAGATGCGCTTAGGGGCGTCGGTCTCGTTCTTACGCGGACCGTGGGCCATAGCGATCATCTCGGGGTCGAGCGGCAACAGATGCTCGACGCGAAGCTCCTGATCCACGCGGTTCTTGGCGTGGTGGTAGACAAGCTCGACACGGTCAAGCTCACCGGCACGATACGCATCGCAGATATGAGAGGAGATCATGCGGGCCTGGTTGAAATCGGGCTCAGAGGAGTTGCCCTCAAAGTGCATGACGACGTTTGCGCGGTCACGGAAATACGTGGCCGGTTTGCGCCCACACGCGATGATCTCGCACTCGATGCCGTCGTTCGCCCAAGAAGCGGCGAGCTTTTCGGCCGTGCGCTCCACCGTCGTATTGAAACCGCCGGCAAGGCCGCGGTCCGAGGCAATAACGACAATCAGGCCATGCTTGACGCTCTCATGCTTCTGCAGCATGGGATCGGTGCCCGAACAGGAGGCGTCGCCGGCGACCGTCAACATGACGTCGGTCAGCGCCTCCTTATAGGGCTCGGCCTGCTTGGAGCGATCGAGGGCACGACGAATCTTGGCCGTAGAGACCATCTCCATCGTGCGCGTGATCTGCTTGGTCGTGGTAACCGAGGAGATTCGCTTCTTAATGTCGCGAAGGTTGGCCATAGGGCTTAGTTCTCCTCTGATCCAGAAACATCCGAATGGTGCTTGGCCATAAACTGCTGCTTGAAGTCGCCGATGACGCGCAAGAGCTCAGCCTTGGTGTCATCATCGATCTTCTTGGCGCGAACCTTGTCGAGCAGTGAGCCAAAGCCATTGTCCATGTACTCGATGAACTCGGCACGGAAAGGCAGCACGTCGGCGATCTCCAGGTCATCCAGGAAGCCCTCGTTGCCAGCGAACAGCGTAACGATCTGCTCGCCAACCTCAAACGGCTTGTAACGCGGCTGCTTCAGGAGCTCGGTCATGCGGGCACCATGGGTCAGCTGCTTCTGAGTAGCCTCGTCGAGGTCGGAGCCGAACTGCGTGAAGCCGGCGAGCTCCTGGTACGAAGCGAGGTCCAGACGGAGGTTGCCGGCGACCTGCTTCATGGCCTTGGTCTGCGCATCGCCACCGACGCGGGACACGGAGATGCCCACGTCGACTGCCGGGCGCTGACCCTGGAAGAAGAGCTCGGACTGCAGGTAGATCTGACCATCGGTAATGGAAATGACGTTGGTCGGAATGTAGGCCGAGACGTCGCCGTCCTGGGTCTCGATGATCGGAAGAGCCGTCATGGAGCCGTAACCGTTCTTCTTGGACATCTTGACGGCACGCTCGAGCAGACGAGAGTGCAGGTAGAAGATGTCGCCAGGATAGGCCTCGCGTCCGGGCGGACGATGCAGCGTCAGCGACATCTGACGGTAGGCCACAGCCTGCTTGGACAGGTCGTCGTAGATGACGAGCACGTGGCCGCCGGGGTTGGTCTCGCTGGCGGGCTTGCCGTCCTCGCCGTTGTACATAAAGAACTCGCCAATAGCGGCACCGGCCATAGGCGCGATGTACTGCATAGGGGCGGAATCGGCAGCGGTGGCCGAAACGATGATGGTGTAGTCGAGCGCACCGTGCTGAGCGAGGGTCTCGCGGATGTTGGCAACCGTGGAGGCCTTCTGGCCGATGGCGACATAGATGCAGACCATGCCCTTGCCGCGCTGGTTGAGGATAGCGTCGATGGCGATGGCGGTCTTACCGGTCTTACGGTCACCGATGATGAGCTCACGCTGACCGCGGCCAATAGGCACCATGGAGTCGATAGCGAGCAGACCGGTCTGAACCGGCTCGCACACCGGGGTACGATCGATGACGCCGGGAGCCTTGAACTCGATGGGGCGACGGTGCGTAGCGACGATGTCGCCCAGGCCGTCGATGGGCTGGCCGAGCGGATTGACGACGCGGCCGAGCATGGCACGGCTCACGGGGATATCCATAACGCGGCCAGTGGTGCGGCACTCGTCGCCTTCCTTGATGGAGTCGACGGCACCGAACAGAACGGCGCCGACCTCGTCACGGTCAAGGTTCTGGGCAAGGCCGAAGACGGTCTCACCGGTATCGGAGCTCTTGAACTCCAGAAGCTCGCCTGCCATGGCGCTCTTGAGGCCGGAGACGCGCGCGATGCCGTCGCCTACCTCGTCGACCGTTGAAACCTCATGCGTATCGACCGTCGCGGAGAGGCTCGTGAGCTGCTCCTGCAGTTTCTTGGCGATATCCTGGGCATTGAGGGTTTCGGACATTAGGCTTCACCTCCGTACGAATTAGCAGAGTTTGCGAGGGTCTCCTGCGCGATGCGCAGCTGCGTCTTGACGGAAATGTCACGACGCTCGCCGCGGGCCTCGAGCACCAGGCCGCCCACGATAGACGGGTCGACCTGCTCGATAAGGAATACCTTGCGGCCGAAGTCCTGCTCGCATTTCTTAGTGATGGTTTGACGCAGCTCGTCGTCGAGCGGGATCGCCGTGGTGACGGTCACGCCCACTACATCCTCGTCTTCCTCGGCAACATACTTAAAGGCAGCTGCCACCTTGGGAAGAAGGTCGAGCTGGTCGCGCTTGGACATGGTGTCGAGCACGGCGATGATCTCGGGGCTGGCAGAAGCCAAGCGCTCGATCATCTCGAGGTCCTCGAACACATGGTTCTCGGCCTTGGCGGCTTCCAAAAGGGAACGCGCGTAGGTCTCGAGCACCTTGTCCTGATAGCGGCTAGTCGGCATTCAGGCTACCTGCTTCCTGGATGTAGCGCTCGATGAGCTTCTTCTGCTCGGCATCGTCCTCGAGTGCCTCGCCCACGATCTTGGTGGCGACGGCAACGGACAGGTCGGCGATGGAGCTCGCGGCACCGGCGTAGATGGACTTGCGCTCGTCCTCGACGGTCGTATGGGCCTTGGCGATGATCTCCTCGGCCTCCTTGTGAGCAGCCTCGATGATACGGGCACGCTCGGACTCGGCGTCCTTACGGGCCTCGAGAACGATGTCGGCAGCCTGACGACGGGCGTCGGTGACGATCGAGTCGGACTCAGCGCGCTTGGCGATAGCCTCCTGCTTGGTCTTCTCGGCCTCGTCGAGGCTCTCCTCGATCTTCTTGCCGCGCTCCTCCATGGTTTTCATGATGCCCGGCAGGGCGACCTTGGCCAGCACGATCCAGATAATCAGGAAGGCGATAAGCGCCGGGATGAACTCCGCCATCTTAGGGATGAGGATGTCCGCACCGGCGGCGCCGTCCTCGGCGAACGCGGAAACCGGCATGAGCAGCGCGGCCGCGGACGCGGAGAGTGCGATCGCGCTCTTCTGGGATGAAAGATTCATACTTGACGCTCCGTGCTATTTAACGATCAGCGCGACAACGAAGCCGATCAGAGCCAGAGCCTCGCCGAAAGCGGAGCCCATGATGAAGACGGTGAACACGCGGCCCTGGACCTCAGGCTGACGGGCCATAGCACCCGTAGCACCCAGAGCAGACAGGCCGATAGCAAGACCAGCGCCGATAACACCGAGACCGTAACCGATAACTCCCACGATTCCTCCTTTGTCGTGCGTGTCTTATTTCACGCAGGATAACCTTTTTATAACTGCCGGGCTCCATGGGTACGGGCACCGGCGGTTTAACGAATTGCCTTACCTTTAAGGCGCGAACGGAAGACTACTCCTCCTCCGCGACCTCCTCTGCCTCGGAGACATACACGGCGGTAAGGACCGTGAAGACGTAAGCCTGGATGGCGCCGACCACAAGCTCGATCGCATAGATCAGGATGAGAATGGCAAGCCAGGCCAGCGAAGGCAGGGCTCCGACGGCGTGGGCCGCGGAAACCTGCTGAAGCAGCGGCTGCATGAACATGCTCGCCATGATGGCGAACGAGCCCATGACCACGTGTCCTGCGAACATGTTGCAGAACAGACGGACGGCGAGCGTGATGAGGCGCAGGAAGGTCGAGAAAAGCTCGACGACCCACACGAGCACGTTCATCGGGAAGCTCACGCCCTGCGGAGCGAGGCTCTTGATGTAGCCGATCACGCCGTGAGCCTTGCATCCGTAGTAGATGAAGTACACGAAGGCGAAGATGGCGAGCGCGGCGGTGGAGCCGATTGCACCGGTGCCGGGCTTCATTCCCGGGATCAGGCCGATCATGTTATTGATCAGGATGAACAGGAAAAGCGAGCACAGGAACGGGAAGTGCTTCTTCCAGTTCTCACCCACGACGCCCTTGCCGATATCGTTCTCGACGTACTCGATGATGTACTCGAAACCGTTGACGAAGAAGCCCTTGGGGACCAGGGTCTGCTTCTTCTTGAACACGGCCAGGACGATCAGGAGCACGATCGTGGAGACGATCAGCCAAAACGAGTACTGCGTGATGCCGCAGCTCAGATCGCCCACGACAGGGGTGGAGCTGAACTCGCTGACCAGATGATTAATCTCATCAGGCAGCTTTTCAAAAATTTCCACGACTTACCTTTCGACCTCATGAGGATCTCGTAGCGCCTTGGCGACGCGAACCGCGCAGGCGGCCATAAAGGCCACGAAGCCGATCGCCTCGCCCAGGAGGAACATGCGAAATGCCTCTCCGAACAACACAAACACAACCAAGGTAAAGACGAGCAGAGCGATTGCCGAGACCGCCAGACTCACCATACCCTTGAGCATGTCCGCATTCTGCTTATCGTCAAGAACCGGCTTGAGCGTAAAGACAAAGGGAAGGAAGGCAATCGCGCCCGCGATGGCACCTGCAACGATAGCGAGCAGATCGGCTATCTGAAACACTGGCGTCCTCACTTTCCTTTTTTATCGCCTCACAGGACAGTTCCCGCCAAACATTGGTGACTATTGTACGAGCAAATCGCTAAAGTACAACCGTAAAACAAACGGTTAATACGCACCTGTACGTTTTCTTAAGGCCTTCTTTATGCCGCAGGTACGGTAATACGTTTTTTCGAACCCCTCAGCGCAAAACGTCCGTTAACAGGAGTGCGCGCGGACGTCTTTTGCTCGCCCGCGCGCACCATTTCTTCGTATTTTCGACGTTAGCCGGTATGGCCCAGAGATTACAGCGTGCCGTAGATGCGGTCGCCGGCGTCGCCCAGGCCCGGAACGATGTAGGCGTCCTCGTTGAGATGGTCGTCGATGGCACACGTATAAACATGTACGTCGGGGTCCTTTTCGGTCAGTGACTTGAGGCCCTCGGGCGCGGCGACGATACACAGCATGCGGATGTCCTTGACACCGCGCTCGCGCAGG
This sequence comes from uncultured Collinsella sp., assembly GCA_902496115.1. Lineage (GTDB taxonomy): Bacteria > Actinomycetota > Coriobacteriia > Coriobacteriales > Coriobacteriaceae > Collinsella. The sequence goes on from CABUZK010000032.1 coordinate 13,089, forward strand.
TAGCTGATGGCCATCTCGGCCGAACCGCCCGTGGCGAGCATGGGGTCGACGACCAGGCAGATGCGCTGGTCGATATCCTTGGGCATCTTGCAGTAATACTCGTGCGGCTCGTGGGTAACCTCGTCGCGCTCCATACCGATGTGGCCCACGCGAGCGGAGGGTACCAAGTCGAGGATGCCATCGACCATGCCAAGGCCTGCACGCAGAATGGGAACGATGGCGAGCTTTTTGCCGGCGAGCTGCTTAAACGTTGCGGTGGTGATGGGGGTCTCGACTTCGACGTCTTCCATGGGCAGGTCGCGCATGGCCTCGTAGCCGTCAAAAAGTGCGAGTTCGCGCACGAGCTGGCGGAACTGGTTGGTGCCGGTGTTTTTGTCGCGCAGAATCGACAGCTTATGCTGGACGAGCGGGTGATCGACAAGGGTCACACGGGACGTATCGTAGGTGACGGTCATGGGTTGATTGCCCCTTTCGTTGCGGCCGGAAGATGGCCTTGCTGACAAGGCGCATGGCGATGTTGTTGCCGCGCGCCGTGCATAAGTTTAGCGGTTTGTTGTATCGAGCAGCCCATCGCAGCCCTACTGTGCGGTACTGAGCGAGCGCTTGACTGCATCACGCCAGCCCGCAAGGTTTTGCTCGCGACGCTCGGCGGACATATGGGGAAGGAAGGTCCTAACGATCTGGGCATTTTGCTCCAGCTCCTCCAGGTCCTCCCAATAGCCGACGGCAAGGCCCGCCAAGTACGCGGCACCGATCGCCGTGGTCTCCACCGTCTCGCACTGCAACACGGGGATATCCAGCAGATCGGCCTGGAATTGCATGATGAACTCGTTGCGCGAGGCACCGCCATCGACAGACAGGCGCTCAATCGAAAGTCCCACGTCCTGCTCCATGGCGCGCAGCACGTCGTAGCTCTGATATGCCATGGATTCGCAGGCGGCACGTACGATGGTCGCACGGCTCGAGGCGCCGGTCAGACCGCACACGATACCGCGGGCATGCGGGTCCCACCAGGGAGCGCCCAGACCCGCAAAGGCGGGAACGAAGTAGCAGCCCTCATTGTCGTTGATCGAAGCGGCGAGTTGTGCCGACTCGCTCACACTCGAGATGATGCCGATGTTGTTGCGCAGCCAGTTCATGGTGGAACCGGCAGCAAAGATGGAGCCCTCGAGTGCATAGCTGATCTTGCCGTCCGCGGCGATACCGATCGTGGAGACCAGACCGTTCTTGGATTCGACGACCTCGTCGCCGGTGTTCATGAGCATAAAGCAACCCGTGCCATAGGTGTTTTTGGTCTGGCCGGGATGGAAGCAGCAGTGGCCGAACAGCGACGCCTGCTGATCGCCCGCCACGCCCATGATGGGCGGCATGTTGGTCATGATGTCGCTCGCGACGCGGCCGTAGTCGCCCGAGCTCCAACGAACCTCGGGCATCATGGAACGTGGAACGTCAAAGAGCGCCAGCAGGTCGTCGTCCCAATCGAGCGTATGGATATTAAAGAGCGCCGTGCGGCTGGCATTGGTGTAGTCGGTGGCAAAGACCTGACTGCCGGTGAGGTTGTAGATGAGCCAGGTATCGATGGTGCCGAACATGAGGTCGCCCGCCGCCGCGCTCTCACGCGCACCGTCGACGTTGTCGAGAATCCACTGCACCTTGGAAGCCGAGAAATACGGATCGAGCGTGAGTCCCGTGCGGGAGCGCACCAGCTCTTCTGCGCCCCGCTCGACCAGCTCGTCGATCAGAGGTGCGGTGCGACGGCATTGCCACACGATGGCGTTATAGATGGGTTGGCCGCTTATGCGGTCCCACACCACCGTGGTCTCGCGCTGGTTGGAGATACCGATGGCGGCGATGCGGTCAGAATGGATACCGCTCTTAAACTGGACCTCCATCATCACGCCGATCTGGCTGGCAAGCACCTCCATGGGGTCTTGCTCTATCCAACCGGGACGCGGGAAGCTGGTTTTGACGCTACGACGTGCCTGCGCGACGATGCAGCCGTACTCGTCGACGATGGTCGCAAGTACCGAGGTGGTGCCGCAGTCGAGCGCCATGATGTAGGAACCGCCAAAGTTAAACGAGGCATCTTCCATGCCCAGGCTGCCCAGATTCAACGACATCGCTTACACCTTTCTATTGCATCGGGTCGGACAGGACCCGTTCGATCTCTGATGCGGGAAGTGCGCCTTGGCGCAGGATCTGGAGCCCGCCGTGCTGGAACGACACGATGGTCGAGGCGTCGCGACACGGGGTCTCGCCGGCGTCGACGGCAACATCGACCCCCTCCAGGATGCGACCTTCGACGGCGGCAAAGCTTGCCGGCGAGGGCGCGCCGTGTGTGTTGGCGCTCGTGCAGGCAAGGGGACTGCCGCAGGCGCGGATGAGCGCTTGGACCACGGGAGAGGCCGAAGCGCGCAGGGCCACGGTGTCGTCGGCAGCACGCATAAAGGTCGGCACGCAGGGAGCCGCCTTGACCACGATAGTCAGGGCTCCCGGCCAGCATCGTCGCGCAAGTACGCGGGCATCTTCCGGGATATCCACGCCATAGCGGTCGAGTGCTTCGGCATTATCAACCAGCCAGGCGACCGTTTGGGTGAGTTTGCGCTGCTTGAGGGTAAAGATGCGGCGGTAGCCGGTACCGAGCGCAGGGACCGCGGCGCCATTGACGACAGCCTGCGGATCGCGCGGCCACGGCAGAGATTCGCTTGTATCCTGGGGCACGGCGTCCGAGAAGGCGTTGACTGCCACGGCGACACCGTAGACGGTCTCGGTCGGGATCAAGGCCAGGCCGCCGCGGCCGAGCACCTCGGCCGTGCGCTCGACGGCGAGCCGATGCGGCTCGCGCGTTCCCTCGTATACCCGATAGACCGTCTGCATGTGTATGCCAGCCCCTTACGCTCTGGTGAAAGTTTGTTTACTGAGGGGCATTCTCGCACGAAACGTTCAACCTATTTGGCCAGAGTGCATGTTGGTTTGGTGAGCGGCTTTAGTAGTCGGTGAAAGTGAGGGGGTCATTGGACTGCGATGAACTTCTTTGGCCTGCCGGCGTGGCGTTTTTGGGCGGCGTAGCGCTCGATGCTGTCTATCGTTATCATCCGACGGCCGTCGACAAGTTCAACATCGAGCTTTCCGGCTTTGACCAGCGCGGTAATCCGCGGAGCGGAGACTTTGAGGTCCAGCGCTGCGTCTTTAAATGTTCGGCACGCCGCTTCCCGAGCGTCCTCGTGGTCGATTTCGACTGAAAGGGCCACGACCTCGGCCGAGCGTTCGTACCCTGCCGGAGTCAAACCGTTGTTGAGGTCGTCGGCCAAAAACGCCATCAGCGCCTCGGTGGCATGGGCAATCGCTTCTTCGCGCGTATCGCCATCGGCAAAAGCGCCGGGAATCTGCGGGAAGCTGGCGCAGTACCCGTCGTCTTCTTTTATGAGAACGCAGTCATAGGTAAATCGCTGCCTCATTTTGCCTCCAACTACCATCCAGCTTGGCGACGAATACTTGCCCACGTGCCCTTCTTTGGTCGATCACCACCAGAGCCGTTCACGGTGACAACACGGTCGCCAGAAACATACTTAGCATGACTACCGACTTGCGCGACCTTCACGAATCCATCGTGCTTGAGTAGGGCAATGATTTCCCGAAAGGTAGGAGGTTGCATGGGCCGACCTCTTTCAGCCGTCCTAATTATAAACTAGTTTATAATTTTTGCTAACCAGTTAATAAATATTACTGGCGCTGTTTGGGCTCGGTGACGATGGCTCGGACGATGCGGGGGCGATCGGTGAGGTCGCGGACGATGCGCACGTCCGAGAGACCCGCCTGGCGGCAGAGCTCGGCGGCGGCGTCGAGGGCACCCTCGTAGAGCTCGCAGGCAAACAGGCCGCCGGCGCGCAGCATGTAAGGCGCCGCATTGAGCAGGCGGCGGAAGATATCGAGGCCGTCGGCGCCGCCCTCAAGCGCCAGGTCGGGCTCGAAGTCCTTGACCTCGTGCGGCAGTGAGCGCATGACGTCGGTCGGAATGTAGGGCGGATTGGAGACAAGCACATCAAAGGTGCCCCACTCTTCGCGGGGAATGGAACTCACCAGGTTGGTGAGGCTAAAGGCGACCTCATCGGATGTGAGACCGAGCGCGTCGCGGTTTTTGGTGGCCAGATCGATAGCGCGCGGCTCGATATCGGTGGCGGTGCAGGTAACGTGGCCGCGGCGCTCCCAGGCAAGGGAGAGCGAGATGCAGCCCGTGCCGCAGCCGACCTCGAGAACGCGGGCGATGCGGGGCTCGGCTGGGGCAGGCGAAGCGGCATCCTGAGCTGAAGCCGTCTCCTGGTCGGCACCCTCGATGGCGATGCCGTATTCGTCGAGCTCGGACTCGGCGGCTTCCGCGACTTCGGCTTCTGCTGCCTGCGCGGCGGCTTCCTCGGCCTCGCGGTCGGCCAGCTCCTCGGCATAGGCACGGCTGCCGAGCACGTCGCTACCCAGCGCAGCCTCATCGGCGGCCGTCAGGTTGGCGGCACGGCGCTCGGCGGTCGCGCGTTCGTCTGCCAGCGCGGCCTCAGCCTTGCGTGCCTCCTCGACCTCATCGTTCCAAGGCAGCTCAACACGCTGACGGGCAGCAGCCTCGGGGCTCAGCACCTCGGCATCCAGATAATTGAGGACTTCCTCGACGAGCATCTCGGTCTCGGGACGCGGAATGAGCACGCCGGGGGCGCACGTGACGTCGATCATGCGAAACTGCGTGCTGCCGGTGATGTACTGCAGCGGTTCACCTTTAGCGCGACGAACAACGGCCGCGTGCATGGTCTCGAGCTGAGCCGCGTTAAGCGTCTCGTCCATGCGCATATATAAGTCGATGCGTGCCAAACCCGTGGCAGCGCAGAGCAGCCACTCGGCAGAAAGACGGGGGTGCTCCTCGCCGCGCTCGGCCAGGTACTCCTTGGTCCACTCGAGACAACGCTTGATGGTCCAAATCTCGTTTGCCATGGGGCCCTCCCCTCTTAAGCGCCGGACGGCGCGCGAATGTCGGAGCAGATTGTACGCGAGGGCGGCACGCGGCAAGGGACGATTGGAAGCGATTATCGAGAATCAGCCCAGAATTTTGCTTGAATCGCAATCGAAGTGTTCATTCGTCGACGTCTAAATCTGCATCCGTCAAGCTTTTGGCAAGGTTGCCCCAAAACTGACCAATATCTAACCAAGAACTTGCCAAATCACTTGACGCGCGACGCATCAAAAATCGCCCCGCGACTTCTCGGACGATTTTTTGAGCATTATTTTCGATAGCAGATGAATGCCGCTAATTTCTTTGAGCAGGTAGCCGGCTTAATGGCCATCAAAGCCGATTAAATAACATCTCAAAGCAATGTGCCCAACCTAGTCATTTAAGAACGTCCCCAATGACTAAAATGCCATCACAGCCGACTGAATATAATATCAAGGCAATGTCCCCAATGACTCCCTACGGATCATTTGACAACCAAGAAAACGCCGATGTTTTGGCAATGCCAGCGAGCGACGTCCAGAGCGAACAAGTTGGCATGAAAAAGGCAAGGCATAGACCTTCTGGTCATGCCTTGCCTTTTGAATGACAAATTGTCGCTCTGGGCGGCGCGCAGCGTCGAGCCGTTACGCGGTTTGGCAAAACCGCGTAACCCACTACACAGCCTGCGCCAGCTTCTCGGCTCGCTCGGCGGCGGCGAGTGCCTCGATCACGGTGCCGAGCTGATCGCCCAGAAGGACGCCGTTGTAGGTGGAGTTGAAGCCGATGCGGTGATCGGTCACGCGGTCCTGGGGCTGGTTGTAGGTACGGATCTTCTCGGAACGGTTGCCATGGCCGATCTGGCTCTGGCGCTCGGCACCGAGCTCGGCCTGCTGCTTCTCGAGCTCCATCTCGTACAGACGGGCACGCAGCATCTGCATGCAGACCTCGCGGTTCTGGATCTGGGAGCGCTGCTCCTGCGACTGCACCACGGTGTTGGTGGGCAGGTGGGTAATGCGCACGGCGGAGTAGGTGGTGTTAACGCACTGACCGCCAGGGCCGGAGGCGCAGTAGGTGTCGATGCGCAGGTCGGACTGGTTGATCTGGACGTCGATCTCCTCGGCCTCGGGAAGCACGGCGACGGTAGCCGTGGAGGTCTGAATGCGGCCCTGGGACTCGGTCTTGGGGACGCGCTGGACGCGGTGCACGCCGGACTCGTACTTCATGACGGAGTAGACGCGGTCGCCCTCGACCTTGAACTCAATGGACTTAAAGCCACCGGCCTCGCTGGGGCTGGAGTCGAGCACGGTAGTCTTCCAGCCGCGCGACTCGCAAAAGCGCTGATACATCTTGTACAGGTCGCCGGCGAAGATGGCCGCCTCGTCGCCACCGGCGGCGGAGCGGATCTCGACGATGGTGTTCTTGTCGTCGTTGGGGTCGCTCGGGATGAGCATGTACTTGATGTCTTCCTCGAGCTGGGGAAGCTTGGCCTCGTTTTCGGAGATGTCCATCTGGAGCATCTCCTTCTCATCGGCATCGGTGGTATCGTGCAGCATTTCCTTGGCAGCCTCGATGTCATCGAGCGCGCCGATGTACTCGCGCGAGGCGGCGATGAGGTCGGACTGGTGCGCGTATTCCTTGTTGAGACGCGTGAACTCCTTGATATCGGAGGCGACGGCCGGGTCGGAAAGCTTCTTCTCGAGCTCCTCGTAGGCCTTGATGATCTTTTCGAGCTTGTCGCGCATGACGGACTCCTTTATATGCGTGAAGGTGAAAATCGGCAGAATTGATGGGGCGCGGGGCGCCGCTGCGGGGGTAAGCCCGGCTAGAACATGTCGATCCTCAGATACATGCGCATCCCTTCGCGTATGGGGTACATAGTTGCGGTCTAACCCATACATGATAGCGTGCGCAGGCAAACCTGCATATAACCCGCACGGAATCCGACAAAGGGACCTTGATTATCAACTTCATCCGAACACCTCCCACATTCATCCGCACGTGTACGGATGAATGTGGGAACCCGATACCCTGAGGGCCGGATCGGCCGGCCCCGGGAGATCGGAGGACGGCA